>CAVHXL010000001.1:0-37375 GCA_963639885.1 bacterium
CGTTACCGTCGTCGGCAAGGGCGCACGCGGGCGCAAGCGCGCCGAGGGCAAGGGCGGCTGCGAGCGCGAGCGCGGCACCGATGACGACCATGGCGAACGACCCGCTCGCCGGCCGAGGCGCACTCGCGGGCCGGGGCGAACCCGCCGCCCGAGACCCGCCCGCAAGGCGCACCTTCCCCCAAACGTTACGAGAAGATGCCATCGATATCCTCCTCGACATCTCCGCCCTCCGACAGGAATATCTCCTCGAGCGAGGCACCCGGATATTGCTCGTGAACCGCCTTCACCGACCCGTCGAACACCAGCTTGCAGCCCTTGATCATGCCCAAATGGTCGGCAGCGTCCTCAAGCTCGCGCAGATTGTGCGAGCTGAGCACCACGGCGGCATCGCGCTCGCGGGCGTACTGCCGCAACAAGCGCTTGAGCAGATTTCGTTTTCCCAAGTCAAGCCCATCGAAGCTTTCGTCCAGCAACATGGTGCGCGCGCCCGTGGCAAACCCGAGCAGAATGCCGAGCTGCCGCTGCATGCCCTTCGAGAAGCCCGTCACCTTCGCCTGCGGGTCAAGCCCGAACAGCGCCAGCATGCGTTCGTACACATCGTCTGACCAGCTCGGATAATAGCCACGGTAAAACGAGCGCATGGTCTCGGGCGTGGCCTGCGCAAGGAAATACGGCTCGTCGGCGACGATGAAAAGAGAATCGTGGCTCGCACGGTCGTCGTGCATCGAGCGCCCGTCGATGCGCACGTTGCCCGCATCGGGTTTGTACACCCCTGCGATGATTTTCAGCAGCGTCGTTTTCCCGGCGCCGTTGTAGCCGACCAAGCCGTACACCTGACCGTTTTCGACCGTGAGCGTTATATCGTCAAGCGCCGTGTAGGAGCCGAACCGCTTGGTTATGCCGACAACCTCTATCATGCTCGCCCCTTTCCTACAGATACGATGGCGCCAAATCGGCGGGTAGGTAGAAATACACGTAGGATTCCAGCCCGCGCAGCTTCGCCTGCACCAGGTATCCGCCGGTCATATAGCAGCCGGTCCGCAAGTTCGGCAGCACCTCGGAGATGCGCGCCTGGTCGTCGACGACCTTGAGCGCGCCGTAATCCTGCGTGATCCAGAACTGCCCGGCCGTCTCGCTGCGATACGCCATGAAATAGCGGCTCACCGGCTGGGTCACCTTGTTGATGGATGCGTACGGGTCGTCAAGCTGGAACGTCAGCTGCTCGATAACGCGCGCGTCGAGCTGCTCACCAAGCTGCGCCATGACGCCGTGCTCCTCAAGCCAAGCATAGGTTCGCGTCCAGTCCTCGGTCACATATGACACGGCGTTGCTGAACGAATACCCGAACGAGCTCACGTCAAGCTCCGGCGAAAGGGTGAACATGAGGCAGGCCTTCGTCTGCTTGCTGGGGGCATAGCGCTCGGATGCGGGAAGATCGGCCAGATCAGCCGCCAGCGCGCTCAACAGCTCAGCGCGTTCCTCGTCGGTGCAGCTCACCTTGATGATGCGGTTGAGCGCGCCGTCGGCGGCGTACAGATAGCCCGTTCGATACGCATTGTAGGAAGGCGACTTCGAAAGCGCGGAAAGCTCGTCGGCCGAAAGACCCGTCGCCGACCCGGTGATCACGGCGCTTTCCAGTTCATGGGAATGCTCGTCGTTGTCGAGGGAGAGCAACGCCGACAGCTCGCCGATGCTCGCCTGCGAATAGTAGCGAACGACCTCGCTGCCATCGCTCAGATGGTAGCGCAGCACGACGTCGTAGGGCACGACGCTCGCATCGAAGTCCTCATAGACGGTCTGGCGGCTATCGCGCGCCGTTCCCACCAGCTGAGCGTGCAGCGAGCGCACGATATCGATGGACGACTCCGCCGAATACGTCCGGTACGAGGTGTAGTAATAGGAGGCGCCGCCAGAGGTGCCCGAGAAGCCCTGCGTCAGATAGCTAGGCGAGCCATTGTAGGAAACCTCAACGCTTTCCACCTGATCAGAGGCGGGAATGTAGCCCGCGAACCCGAAGGCGCCGGTTGCCACGACGGCGACGGTCGCGGCCATCACGGCCAGCTCGCCCCCGACGCAGCCGAACGTGACCGAGCGGGGCGTGCGTCCGCGCAGAGGACCGAACAGCATCGCAAGCGACACGAGCACGAACAGCGCGGCCGCCACCACGATGGCCACCACGATGTCGACCTCGCCGAGCAGCTTGACCGCGGCGGCGAAGGCCGCGAACCCGAACAGCGCGACGCACACGAACGCCATCAGGGGGGACTTGCCCGCCATCTCGGCCTGCTCGCCCCGACGGGCGCACAGAAGCGCCGCCGATATGCCCGCAAGCACCAGGAACACCGCGAACCAGCCGACCACAAGGCGCCAGTCGCCCAACTCGGGATAGTACACCGGATGCAGCGCCTTGAAGAACTGGTGGTTCGCACCGGCGTCGACGAAGAACAGCAGCGGGTTCGCCCAGGAAAGCGCGTCCAGAAGAGATGGCGCCACCTGCGTCGACTGCCCATAGAGTTGCGCACCCGCCGCATTGCCGACCAGCAAGAACTCGGCGAGCACCCCGAAGCCCCACAGCACGACGGTCACGCCCGCCAGCAACGCCGCCGCGAACGAGCACGTCTCGAACAGCGTTCCGGCGCACATGACGGCGATGGAGGACAGCGCGAACGCAACCAGGGCGACGACGATGTAACCGCAGGTCGTGAAGAAGAACTCGTGCACGAAGCCCTCGTATACGCCGAGCGCGGCCGCGTTGAGCCCCAACGAGATCGCGAAGGGGATGCCGATGGCGACGAGGATGCAGACGATGGCGGCGGCGGCACGGGAGAGGTAAAGCTTCATGCGCGAGAGGCCGACGGAGAAAAATGCCGTGGTCGCGCGCTTGACCAGCAGGAAGCGAAACTCCACGACGGCGAGCACCGCGCCGAGCGCCACCGCGGCCCCGTTGACAACCGGCGCGAGGCTTTGCGCGAACAGCTGGTATTTCAGCTGCTCATGCGTGTAGTTCACATTGAATACCGACACATCGGGGACGGCGCAGGTTGAAACGGGCACCAGCACGCAGAACAGCACGAAGCCCGCCACGAGCACCGGGGAGGCCCCGCGCATCGAGAACAGGAAGTCGTGCAGGAACGGCGACGCGATCCGGCGGCGGCGTTTCGCGCCGGCATGTCGCTTCTCATACTTTTCGGACGAAAGCTTCGCTTTCCAGGTCAAGGGGAACTCCTCCTTCAGCTGGGTTGCACGCGCGGCCCAACGCGCCCGCGCAGCGCGCCGGCGACGCGCCAGGCGGACGAGCGAGCGGACGGCGAGGGCGACCCCTGCGGCCAATGCCGCAACGATCAGCAGCGCCAGAACGATAAGGGCGAGGTCAAGCGCCCCGAACGGCAGCACGTTCACCGCGAACGAATAGGTTGCCGTACGGTAATGCACCAGCTCGGCCGTGATGGTCACGGTGGTTTGCCCGGCGGCAAGCGGCACGATCCACGTTCGGCCGAAAGCCGAGACGACCTGCGCGACGTTCGGGTCGGCGACCGATATGGTGACGGTCGGGGACACGTCGCGGAAGCCGCCGCAGGCGCAATGACCCCACGCGTCGGGCTTTCCGCAGGTGCAGGGGTCGTATCCGCACACCTCGTCCATGTGGCATTCGATGCCGGTGCTGATGGATGAGGGCGTCGTGTTCACGGCCAGCAGGTTGGGGAAGACGGCGCCGATATCCTCGGTAGGCATATCGTCCGCGGAAGTCGCCGCGTAACTGGCGCCGGAAAGCTTGAGCAGGCGCGGCATCAGCCCGAGCTGCTCGGCGTCGGCGTCGTCATCGGCGGTTGCGGCAGACGATGCGGATCCGGAGCCCATCGAGTCCGAGGAGCCCATCGTGCCCATGTCGGCCCAAGCCGTCGTCGTCGCGAAAGCGAGGGCGACGGCGAGCAGCAGCAGGCGAGCGGCGCGCGCTATGCGAGAGAGGCCCTGCATGCTAGGCATCGGGCTTCCCGTCGGTGCCGTGGCTCTCGTCGCCCGCGGGATCCTCTGCGGGCTCGTCGGCGGACTCGGCCTCAACCGCAGGCTTGGTTGCGGGTCCGACCGCGGGCTCGGTTGCAGGCTCGGTTGCGGGTCCGACCGCGGGCTTGGTTGCGGGTCCGACCGCGGGCTCGGACTCCATCTTCTCCGGACCGTTCGCGCTCGCGCTTGCGTCCTGTCCTGCCGCGGCCTCGGCAGGGCGCCTCTTGCGCACGACCAGGGCAACCACCCCGGCCAGCATGACGACGAGCACGCCGACGCCTGCGGGAACCACCCAGCCGGGAAGCGTCTCGGAAGACAGCGACTGCTTGTCGTCCCTGATGGCTCCCGGCGTGTTCACTTCCTCAACCTGATACGCCGTCAAATCATCGCTCGACAGCGCCCAGGTCGAGCAATGGTCGATCTTGAAGGTCGCGTATCCGCCCGAAACCTTCACCTTGTCGGTCTGCGCGAGCTCGAATCGGCCGCTATCGGCGTTGTAGACGTACAGCCCCAGCTCGGTGCCGTCGGCGTAGGCCCCCGACGCCTTCACGTACAGCGATGCCGCGGCCGGCAGCACGCCCGTATGGGCGAACTCCATGACCAGCGCGTCACGCGCCTGCTTGGCGATGTTCGACACGTTTCCCGTGCCCAGCTTCGACACCGTGATGGTGGGATCGAACGAAAGGTTCTGCGACAGGTCGGTGATGTCTGTGCCGACGAACGTCCAGGAGTACTCAGGCTTGTCCGAGGATGACCCTGCCCAGAATACCGCCTGATCAGACGTTCCTTTGATCTTGTTCAACTGCGCGGCGGTATCCAGATAGGCGTTATTCTGCGTCAGGTAGACCTTGCCCGCCACGGTCTCGATCACCGTCTCGTTGAGCGCATCGTCGCGCGCATCGGTCACTGTCGCGGCCTCGGGGATGGACGCCTCATCGGCAGCCGGGGCGGCGCTCGTTCCCCCGTCAGCCACGCTCGAACCCGTTCCCGATCCGCCCGCGGCGCCATCCTGCGACTGAGCCGGGGCGCTCACCTCCACCACGACGCTCGTTGAATTCGATTCCCATTGGCGAAGCGACGCGTTCACCGTGATGGTAGCCGTTCCCGCCGCGTGCCCGGTCACGACGAGGGTGCCACCCGAGACGGTCGCGGTGGCCACGCCGGAGTTCGACGACTGAGCCGAAACCTCGGGATAATAGGTTGAATAGCTGCTGCCGGCGCACGTGCACTGGCCATTCGTGTCGAAGCAATGGTAACCGGCGGCAACCGCGCCCTCGTCCTCGCAGACTTGCGGGCACTTCGCCATGCCGCACCCGAGCGTTTGGCTATCCGAGGAAGGATCGACCGAGACGCTCGTCGAGGTGGAGCTGCCGGCTGCAAGCGATAAATACGAGCTGCCAACCGACACATCGACGGTGCCGAAGCTGTAGTACGCCGCCGCCTTGGTGATGGGAAAAAGCGCGACGACCAGCGCGAGGGCAAGCCCGCACGCGATGATGGCCGCAGGCGCGGGCATGGTTTCGATCCGCTTGAAAAACGTCATGGAAAAGCCTCTCTATTTCTCCGAATGCCCCGATTGGCTCCGCGGCGCCTCGTGCGCATCCGCGACGCCCGCCGCATCGTCGGCTTGCGCGGCTCCCTCCGCAGCGGCTCCCTCTACGCCGGCGTCCGCATCCGCCCGCCCGCGCGCTGCGCGCGGGCGACGCATAACCGCGATCGCCACGCCGGCGCCAACCGCGGCAGCAACCACCGCAACGATAGCCACCAGCGCAAACGGCGAGAGCACCTGCTGCCCGACCGAAGCGGTGCCAGACGACGCGCCCAAAGACGCCGACGAGGACGGGTCGCAGCAGCTTCCCGCCGAAGCCGCCTGGGACGCGCCCCCGCTCACCACCGTGTTCGCCGCAGTCGTCAGGTCCTTGCACGACACGACGTAGGTCTTCCCCTCCGAAACGGTGAAGGTCGCGTAACCGCCGACCATCGAGGCGGACGCATCCTCGGCGACGAACGTCTTCGTCTGGTTGTCGTAGGAGTACAGGGAAACCTCCTGCCCATCCGAGATCGCGCCGTTCGCCAAGGCGTACACCGTCGCCGGTGCGGGCAAGGCGCCCTTCTGCTCGAAGTCGACGGCAACGAAGCAATCTTTCCCGGAAAGCGCCTGATACAGCGACCCTTCGGCCTTCGTCGAAACCGAGAGGCGGCACGACGTGAGCTCGGCAGCCGACGCGGTGATCTCGGTTCCCTTGAACGTCAGCGAGTATTCGGGGTGGTAGTACGTGTCGCCGGACCAAAACGTCAAGTCGCCATCGACGTTGGCGTAATCGGCCACGTGAGCCTGCGCGTCAAGACCGTCGGTGATGCGGACCATGCGGATCGCCCGGTTCATCACCGTTTTATCGACGACGTCGACCTTATCCTCGGCGGCGGTGGCGGCGCTGTCGGGAACATCGACGAAGGCATCCGAAGAGGCGGCGGCCCCTGCGGCGGACCCGCTCACCCTCACCGTCAGCGTCGCCTCCGCATCGGTATGCTGGCGAAGCGAGGCGCGCACCGTGATGGTGGCCTCGCCCGCCTGCTTCGCATACACGGTCAGGGAGCCGGCGCTGTACGTCGCGACCGCGACGGCCGCATTCGACGAGGTTGCCTGAGCCGTGGGGTAATAGGTCTTGTAGTCCTTGCCCGCGCATCCGCATTGCCCGTTCTCATCGGTGCAGCTGGCCGAACAGCCCTGCGGGCATTTCGGCATGCCGCACCCCTCGGTCTGCTCCTCCGATGCCGGCGTGATGGTAACGGTCGTGCTGGCGGTCTGCCCCGCCCCTATCTCCAAGCTCTCGGAGCCAAGCGAGACCTCGACGGGCCCTCGATCGAAGTATGCGAACGCCGAAGCCGGCGCCATGCCGAGCACCAGCACGCAACCCAAGGCGACCGACACCGCCACTCGGGCTGCGCTAGTGCGCCCATTCCTCCGCGACACGGACATGAAAATCCCCCTCATGAACAACTCCCCCACGATCTCACTCATGCGCACCCAATGCGCTTAGAACCCGTTTTCTTCACCACGACCTGCGCTCTTGCGGCGCAAACCCGCCATCACGCAAGCGGCCAGCGCGCAGGCGCACAGACAAGCCATGCTGGCAACCGGTACCACGTCGCCGGTCTTCGCGGCGGCGGCCTGCGTTCTGCTCGCAGCGCCGCTTCCACCCGTGGCCGCCTTGTCGCCGTCAATCGTCTGGTCAGCGATCTCGCCGCCGATGATATCTATGCCGAACACGGCATAGGTGTTGGAGAACGTCGTGTTGTCATCCGTCGCCGCGCCCGCCTCATCGGCGGCAAGCCCGTACAGAAGGCGCAGCGCGGACTGCCCCGTGTAACCGTTGTAGCCCTGCTGCTCGGCCGGGTTCTCGCCACCCCAGGCAACCACGCCCTCGTTCCAGCTCCATGCGAGCACGGGGCTTACCTGCTGCTTGGTCTCGCCAAGCTTCGCCCTCAGGAACCCGGCAAGGTCGCCATCGCCCTTCCATGCATCCATATCCGCGGAAAGCACCTGGTAGATGGTCTTCCCGCCCAGCTGCTCATAGGTCGTCCCGTCGTCCCACATAGCGGGATAGTAATACCGATCGGTACCCAGAAGGCTCTCGTAGGTATGCGTCCCGTTGCTCAGGTACGCCTCCTCGGTCGTCGACGCGTCGCCGTTGGAATCGAGCGCGTCGTTCACGCGGACCTTAAGCGTCATGCCCGCGCCGAACCTCACGCCCGCGGCCGCGAGCACGTCGGTCAGCAGCACGCCCTCGCTGCAAAACGAGCGCAAGCCCGCCATGCCGCAGTTCGACGCCGTGCTGTAACGCTGCTGCACCGGTAGCGCCTTGAGCTGATCCATCGAAAGCGTCGTGGTCTGCTTCACCGTCGTGCCATCCGCATCCAGAATGCGGACGACCAGCTCGTCGGTGCCCAGATTGCGGTATGCAACCGTGCCGCTCACCGTGGAAAACGAGCTTGATTCGACAACGACGCTCTTGGTCGACTTCTCCTGCTTGGTGTCGAACAGCGCGATGGGCAGCCGCAGCGATGCCGTCTTGGTGTTCGCCGTAATCTCGTAGTAGTTCAGCTTGCCAGCATCGTCGGTGGGGTTGGTCAGCTGGCTTTTCCACTCATCGAACGCCTTGCCCTCAAGGCGCACGCCACCGACGGTGACCGACGTGATGCTGTCGATCCAGGCCGAGATCATGTCCTTCGCGCTCGCATCGGGATGCTCTGCGCGATACGCGGCAAGCGAGTCGTCGCTCGGCGTCAGCGTGAACTGGGTCATGCCGGCCGGATAGCGGCCCATCGACGTCGTGGTGGTGGACGGCTCATCGGGGAACTGCATGACGAACTCACCCGTGCCGCTCGGCTGCGGCATCTTAACGCCCGTCACATCCTCACCCAGCTTCAAGCCCGTTTCATGGAAGAACGAATCGGTGTAGTTGTCGGCCGACAAAACCTCGCCCGCAACGGCGGTCTGCGCCGTGAGGGTAAAGGTGCCATCGCCGTTATCGGTAAGCGAATAGCCGGCTGCATCAAGCTCGGAGGATCCGCCATCGACGATGAACTGCGCGGAGGTGGCCGGCGTGAACTCGTACCACTTATGGTGATGAGCCACGGTGGACTGCGTGGCCTCGCCGGTATTGGCAAGGATGGCGCGCCCCGTGCCGGCGGTCGCGGAAGTTGCGGAGTCGGCGGCGGCCGAAACGGAGGCGCCGGCGGCCTTGCTGGTCAGCCACACGATATGGTTCATCGAGCGCACATCGGCGACGTGCGTGACCTCGAAGGTGGTGGAGGCCGGCGTGGTGTCCGTGCCCGCGACCACGTTAACCGGCTGGAAGGCGAGGCCCGTGTCGGCAAGCGTCTTGAACGCCTCGAGCTTGGCCGGCTTGCCGCCGACCGTGATGCCCGCAAGCTCACCGCCATCCGAGGCGATGCGCCCGGCGAACATCGCGTAGGAGAACGCCATGTCGACGACGAGGTTGTTCCCCTCGGCCGACGCCGCGTACGTGACCTCGCGCAACGTCGTCTTCAGGTTCAGGCTCGCGATCAGCGCCTGCTCGTCGGAGATGGAAACCTCATCGCTGAAGGCGATGGTCAGCTTGACGTGCATCCCGCTGTTCGTGCCGTCCACGTCGTTGATGGGCGTGCCGTTCGGCGGGGTGCCGTACTGCGCCTCGCGCCACGACGTCGCCGTCACATCGGATTGGCAAACCGCATCATCACGCGCAGGATCGTCATCGGCGACAACGTTCACGGTGAAGGTGGTCTCGGCCGGATTCCACCATTCCAGAAGATCGGTCGCGTAACCCGTCGTGTCCGTCTCAGCGGAAACCGTCACCGTCGTCGTGCCGAGGGCCTGCGCCGTTAAGGTGATGGTCCCGTTTTTCGTGACGGGGCGCGAGGTGTCCTTCAGGTTGCCGTTGTCGCCGTTGATCCACTCCCCCGCAACGACGCCGGATGCGGAAACGATGCCCTCATCGCCCACGGTCGTCGTCACATTCGCCGTGCGGGCAACGGGGTCCTTCTCGCACGAGCAGCCCATTCCGGGAACGAAGCAAACCTGACCGTATTCCTCACATTTGTCAGGGCACTTCCCCGTCATGCCGCAACCCTTGTACTGCAGATGGACGTAGGGCTCGATGGACACGCAGGCCGTCTCGCCCACCTTCAACGTGATCACGCCCGATGCCGTCGCATCGTCGGAAGCGATGGCAACGCTGCCGTGACCGAGATCGTCGCCCGCAGACCCTTCGGCATAGGCCGAGGAAAAGCTCAGGTTCGACGGGATCATCAGCCCAACGCACAGCACAACGGCGACAAGCGCGCGAAAAGCCGGCTGAACACGCGCGGTGCGCACCGTCCGCGGGCGGTGCGCGGACGCGCGATTTGCCTGAAGGCCGCAAACCGATGCCATCGAATGTTCGCTCAGCGAAGCAGCATGCTTCATCGTCTCCCCTTTCCCCTTGCCTTTTGGGCGCATGAGGCGGTCAGGCGCGCGAGCGCGGCTCCGACCGCTAGATAGCTACCTTAGGATAATAGTCGAAACAGGATAAATGAAGCACTGTCCTTTCGGTACAGTCTTGAAAAGACCAGTTGGGAAAAGCATCGATCGGATATCGAGCCCAGCGGCGCGCGTGTGCGTCGTGGGCATACGCGCTGAGCTAGCGCAGGGAATCCATCACCGGAATGGGAAGCCCGCCGGAACAGGCGGGGCCTATCCGGGCCTCGGGCCTCGCGCCGCGCACCCGCCAAGCCGCCAAGCCGCGCGCCGGACAATCCGCCGGGCGCCAAGCCGCGCGCCGCGCACCCGTCAGGGCGCCGGGCTATTCGGCCTTGCGGCCCGGGATCAGTTGAGCGGGAGCCACGACGGCGCTGCCGATGCGGTAGCGCCACGACCCGTACACCTCGGCAAGCTCGGCATCGCGCGCGGCAATCGCCTCCCGCATCCTCGCCTCCTCCTCGTGAAGACGGGCGATCTCCTCCCGCAGCTGCCCTTCGACATCGCGCAAGCCCTCGATCTCGCGATGCAGATTCGCCGCATCATCGCGCGCCCAGTCAAGCTGATCGCCCAGCGCGACCGCATCGCAAAGCAGACGGGCGCGCGGACGCGCATGCAGCTCGAGAATGCGCCGCTCACGCCTGCCGATGCACGTCACGCCCTTGGGCATCTCGTCGATGAGCGCCCCGACGCTGGCAAGGTACCCTTCAGCGGCTTTGTCGTCCGGCAAATCGTTGATGCACTGGTACGAGTAAAGGAGAATCCAGTTGTAGTAGCTTTCAAGCAGCTGGTCGGCATGAGGCAGCATCGCTATCTCACCATGGATCGCACGCATGGCCTCGACCGCGTTACCCCAGCTTTTGCTGCGCGTTTTCTCAAGAGAATTCGGGTTGTTCGTCCGATGATGGAACAGCACGTCCTCCACGCACACGAGCGAGGACGCCTCGGCCATGGCGCAGAAAACGAAGAAGGCGTCGTTGGTGGTGCGCAGCCCCTGGAAGCGCAAGCCCCGTTCGGCGATGAAGCCCGCATCGAACAGCTTGTCCCATGCCCAGCCGACGAAGCTCTGAAACAGGCGGCTGGCGTAGGCGGCTGGCTCGAGCACCTGGTTGAAGGGGGTGTTCTCGACGGCCCAATGCATCAGCTGCGTTTCCTGCGAAACGTTGTCGAAGGACTCGGAGCGCCCCACGACGATGTCGCAGCGATATTTCAGCGCAGCCCCGACCATGATCTCGAGCGCGTTCGGCTCGATCCAGTCGTCGGCGTCGAGGAAGTACAGGTACGAACCGCTTGCCGCGTCCATGCCCGCGTTGCGGGCGGTGCCGGCATAGCTGTTCTCCTGCTGGATGAGCGAAACGCGCGCGTCCTTCTCGGCGTAGGCGCGAACGATATCGGGGGTACGATCGGTCGATCCGTCGTCGACGACGATGACCTCGATGTCATCGAGCGTCTGCGCCACGACGCTGCCAAGCGTCTCGCCGATGAACGACGAGGCGTTGTATGCAGCTATGATGACCGAAACGATTGGCATCTTCCACCATTCCAACAATCCGACAGGCGGCCGGGCGGCAACGCTCGCGCCGCGGCCGGCAAACACTTCCCACCAGCCAACGAGAACGGCCGCATGCACGCTGCGCCGTTCGCTCGGCAATTATCTCATTCTACGATATAAAGCGACCGGCGCGACGTGCGTTACAAAAAACGCTCCAGGGAATCGTCTTTCACCAAGTCGGCGAAAGACCCGTTAAGCATCCCGGCAACCTTCTCGTCGGCCAGCAGCGCGGCCAAGATGACGTCGTTGCCCCCCGCCTCGGTGTTCACGTGGCACAACGCCACCTCTTGCGTGTCGGGAACGTATTCGAGCAGCTGATCGGTCGTAGCGGCGACCACGGGAATGCCCGCCGAGACCTCGATGACCTTCAGCCAGATATCATCGGCGGCAAGGCATAGGCGACGGATGGCGTCGGCATCGAACGCCTCATCGGGGATAAGCGCAGGGTCGAACAGCGTGCCGGCCCCCGTAGTCGCCAGAAGGCGCATCGAGGGGACGTTCGCCAAGCCGGGATGGAAATACGGCGCCTCGTAGATCCACTGATCGTAGGGCTTGAGCGTTCCGTCCTCGTTGAACATGATCAGATGCGTTCGCGAGGCGACGATGGCGCGGGGGTGCGCCCTGTGCGCGGTCATGAGCTCGTCGATCATGGCCTCGCGATAGATGAGGTCGTCGTCGATGGTGACGACGAGCGCATCGCGGAAGTCCCGAAACGCCCAGAAGTACTTCTTGTGCGGCATGAGATCCTCGTCAACCCAACGGATCTCGAAGTCGTGCCACAGAAGGCTCGTCAAGGTTTCCGGCAGATCGGCCTCGCGGTTGGGGAAATCGGATTTCGCCAGATAGAGAACCACCTTGTCCGGCACGCGGCTCTGCCCGAAAATCGAGCGCAGGGTATGGTGGATGGTGCCGATGCGCGGCGGATACGAGGTGAGCGACACGACGACGGGGCGCTCGCCCGACCTTTTGCGCTGCGCATGCGCGATGGCGCGCCGCAGCTTGTTCTTCTTGTCGGCAAGCCAGCTGACCTCGGCCACTTGCACTCCCTCCTTGGCGAAACGCGATCGATTGACGAAACGCGGCGAATGAAAACGCGATAACGAGATGATTGTAGCAGCGCATCCGCGCCGCGGCGCTATTCCCCCTGCATCAACGGGACGCACACGCGCTCGATGCGCCCGTCGGGCAACGTCGCTGGAGCAACGCAGGCGTCCATGTGGTAGATCAGGCGCATGATCTCGGTCGTGATGCACTCGTCGGGGGAACCATCGCGCAGCACCAGACCATCATGCATCACGACCACCCGATCGGCGCAGAACAGCGCGTGGTCGGGGTCGTGCGTGACCATGACCACCGACTTCCCCAGCTTCGAGAGCATGCGCATCCTCGAGAGCACCAGATGCTGGTTGCCGTAATCAAGCGATGCCGTCGGCTCATCCATCACCAGCACGTCGGCCTGCTGCGTGAGCGCGCGGGCGATGAGCACGAGCTGCTGCTGGCCGCCCGACAGCGTGGTGTAGGGACGATCGGCCAAATCAGCGATATCGAGCAGGGCCATTGCCTGATAGGCGATGACGCGGTCGTAATCGCTCGTGAACGACAGCTGGTTTTGATACGGCGTGCGCCCCATGATAACCACGTCGGCCACGCTGAACGGGAACGGCGGCGTATGCGCCTGCGGTATGTAGGCGAAATGCCGCGCGCGTTGCCTGTCGCTCAGCTTCGAGATGTCCTGCCCCTCGATAAGCACCGTGCCGCCGAACGCCGGCAAGAGCCCCATCATCGTTTTGAGCGTGGTCGTCTTGCCGCACCCGTTCGCCCCGATGATGCACACGAACTCGTCGCGATCGACCGCGAACGACACGCCATGGACGATCTCGTGCTCGTGCTTCTTCCCGTAACCGCAGCGCAAATCGCGCACCTCGAGCAAATGATCGGCCATCGCTACCACCCCCTCATGTTCTTCTTGAAAATGAAGGCGAAGAACGGGATGCCGAGAATGGACGTCAGGATGCCGATCGGTATCTCCACGGAGAGAACCAAGCGCGAAAGATTGTCCACCAGCAGCAGGAACACGGCCCCTACCAGGAGCGACGTGGGCAGCAACGCCTTGTAGTTCGGCCCGACGATCGCGCGCGCGAGATGCGGGACCACCAGCCCGATCCAGCCGACGATGCCGGCGACGGCGACCGACACGCTCGTGATGAGCGTCGCGCCGAGGATGACCCAAAGCCGCGTCATCTTGGTGTTCACGCCGAGGGCGCGCGCCTCCTCGTCGCCGAAAGAGAGCACGTTGAGCTTACGCGCGTTGACGAGCAGCAATATGAAACCGATAAGCATCGGCACCAGAAACGGGCCGATATCCACAGCGTCTGCCTTGGAGAACGAGCCCATGAGCCAGTAGGTGATCTCGGGCAGCTTGTTGTTGCCGTCGGCAAGCAGCTTGATGGCGGACATGATGCTCTGGAACAGCGTCGAGGTCAGGATGCCGGCAAGCACGAGCCCCAGCATGGCGTCGTATTGAACGAAGCGCGTGAGCCACACCGTGCAGCCGACGGCGACCATGCCTCCGACGAACGCCATGATCTGCACGTTGGTGCCGCCCATGTTCAGCAGCAACCCCAGGCACGCGCCAACCGAAGCGCCCGCCGAGGCGCCCAGCAGGTCGGGCGAGGTCAGCGGGTTCTTGAACATGCCTTGATAGCTTGCGCCCGCCATGGCCAGCGCACCGCCGACCAGCATGACGATGAACACGCGCGGCAGGCGGATCTTGAACAGCGAGCGGTACATGTTCTCGTCAAGCGCCCCGTAGTCGCCGGTGATGGAGCCTTGGATGACATACCAGACGGTCGACAGGGCGTCGAGCGGGTTCATCGAGTAACGCCCGAGCGAGAGCGATGCGAGCACGGCGAGAACCAGTACCACGACGATGATGGCGAAAGCGCGCGCGGAAAGATGACCGCGGAACGTCACGTTGGCGAGCTCCTTGAGCTCCTCGTCGGAAAGCCCGTCCTCGCCGGCGGAGGTCTTGCTGACCAGCTCGCGCGCAATCTGATTGGCGTCTTTTGGGGCGGCGGCTGCGGGAGCTGCGGGGGCGGAGGCGGCAGCAGCCCGGGTGGTGGCGGCTGGGGCCTCGGCGGCCCCGGCGGCTGGAGCCTCGGCCATGTCGACCGGGGCCTTGCGATCCGTTGTTTTCCTTCTCATGGGCAACGCGCCTTACATGCCGAAGCGGCCGGCGGTCGAACCCGATGAGCCGGACGATCCGGAACCGGAGGAGCCGGAGGAGCCTGAAGAGGCGTTGTTGCCCAACGTCGCCTTCGATTTCGAACCGGACGAGGAATCGGAGCTTGAGCTGGAATCGGAGCTCGAGCCGGATCCGGAGTTTGAGCCTGCGCCCTCAGCGGAGCCCGAGCTGCCCGTCGCAGCGCTTGCCGAGCCCCCCGTCGTCTCAGATGTTCCGCTCGCGGAGCCATCCGATCCCGACGAGGAGGCCTCGGCGTCCTCCTTCTTCACCACGTAATAAGCACCCGTGTTCGGGTCGATATACACCTTGCCCGCCTCGACATATCCCGATCCGGCCGCCGTCAAGTCTTCCGGCTGCACCGTCGCGTCGATCTTCTCCATGTCCTGCTCGTCGTACTTCTCGACGTTCGTGTCGATGTTCCAATGCGTCATCATGGCCACCATGAACCCGCATGCGAGGACGAGCATGCAGTCGGCGAGGTTGACGATGTAGGCTGAAGGATTGACATCCTCGCCCATCTCCTCGCGGTGCCGCCGCAGCTTTCCCTGACCTATCCGCATGGCTCCTACGCCTCCTGGGAGGCGGGCTTATCGGAGGCCTCGGCGGCCTCAGCCTCGCTGGATGCGCGAGACCCGCCAGCCGCGGCCGGCTCTTCCGGCGCGCCTTGAGCGCCCGCGTCGGCCCCGTTTCTCACCTTGTAATCGACCAGCGGGTTGCCCGTGTAGCCCGCCGGCAGGGACACGCCCTGCTTGCGCGCGAGATCGGCCTGCTCGATGATGCAGTTCATCAGCGACTCGAGCGTGTTGGTGTACTTGGCGTACCACAGCGTGCGAATCTTCGAGAGAACCAGGGAGAACACGGCCACGACCAGGCCGCACACCGTCGCATCGAAGGCCACCAGAAGCGATGATGACAGCGTTGCGATGTTGCCCTGGCCCATGGCCACGATGCCCGGGCCGAGCGGGATGAGCGTTCCCATCAAACCGAGCATCGGCGCGATTTTCGAGATGGTGTCCGTCACCGCGACGCGGCGCTTGTAGCGGCCCTCCACGTTCTCCAGCTGCGTGGAGGCCATGGACAGCAACGCCTCCTCGGGAAGGCCCATGTTGCGCGACACCATGATGAGCGCCGCCTTCTGGAAGCGCAGAAGCGCGCTTTCGGCGACGATGCGCGTGATGTTGCCGTAATCCGCATCGTTGATCTGGTTGATGATCTGCGCGATGTTCTGCTTGTAGTGCCGTCGCTCGGTGAAGAACTCGGCGATGATCTGGCCGAGCAGGACGAGCGAGACCAGCAGCATCAGGATGATGATGACCATCGTCGGGCCCAAAAGCGCCTGCGCGATGTCGTGCAGGATATCCGGTAAGTAAGTATCTTCCAAAACGTTCATTGCGCGGACTGCCTTTCGCTAGCTCTTCGAATACGGCGGGTAACTGTTGCCGAGCATCTTGAGTGCCTGCTCGTCGGTGATATCGACCCAATACAGCGTGCTGTAGAACTTCTTCGTCTCCTCGACCATGTCGACGTCGTACAGGTCGGGGTAGAGCATGTTGGCGACCCACTGAAGGCCCAGCATGCGATTGACTCCCGGCGGGCGATCGCACCATGAGAACGGGGTGGAAGGCATGGTGTAGACGCGATTGTTCTTGACGGCCTGGATGTTGGCCCATTTCTCATCCGTGCGGATAAGCTCGTCGGCGCCTCCGAGCACCTCGGAGTCCCATGCGACGATGACCTCGGGATCCCACTTGTACACCGATTCCAGCGAGACGTTCGTCATGCCCAAATCGACCGTGAGCTCGACCTGCGCGACGTTTTTCGCCTTGGCGGCCTCGAAGCAGCTTGCGTGCTGCGAGATGTTCGGCTCGGTGTTCAGGCCGAACGCGCCCTCGGCGTAATACAGGGAAACCCGCTGATCGTCGGTGACCGGCTCGAGCGCGGTCGTGACATCATGGTAGATGCCCTCAAGATAGGTGGCGATGGCCTCGGCGCGCTCGGGCACGCCCAAGATATCGCCGACGAAGCGATACGCATCGCCGATGACGTCGAACGAGCCGTCAACCAGCACAACCGGGATATCGGTGGCGTTCTGCAGACCCTCGGCATCGGTGATGTTCGACGCACTCAAGCCCACGCCGGATATGCTGAACACCAGCTGGATGCCCTCGGCGAGCAGCTGTTCGCGATCTATCTCGCCGCCATCGGACAGCGAGCCCATATAGGGGAGCTCGTTGATGCCCTCGGGCAGAAACTCCAGCTGCTCTTTCGTGAAGCGGCCGGACGTGCCTCCCTGCACCTCGGGCTTGAGCGAGAACACGTACACCTGCGCCAGCCCCGAGGTGAAGTACACCTTTTCAATGGCGTTGGCCGTGGGGATGGTCAGCTCGCGGCCCGCATGGTCGGT
This sequence comes from bacterium, assembly GCA_963639885.1. Taxonomy (GTDB): domain Bacteria; phylum Actinomycetota; class Coriobacteriia; order Coriobacteriales; family Eggerthellaceae; genus Senegalimassilia. The sequence continues at coordinate 17,225 of CAVHXL010000001.1, forward strand.
GATCTTGCGCTTATTGCGGAAGAACGCATCCCCCGCCTCGGATACGCAGCCGCTCATCGCGCCCGCGGCCGGCAAGGCGGCGGCGGTAAGCGCCGCCGTGGCGCCGACGCGCACGAAATCGCGTCGAGTGAGCAACTGTGCGGATTCGTCTTGCATTCGGCTTTACCCTTCCTGTCTCACATCGTAGCCGCCGAGCAGCGCCGCGCCGAAAGACGCGCCATCCTCGACAGCCCAGGCGCCCTCATCGTTTCGCACCATGTACAGGGCGAAGGGCGCTTCGGTGCTGATCTGGCCCACGTTTTGCCACACGTCGGCGGCATAGGTCGCCATGACGGCGGTGTTGCCGGCGAGAGCAGCCTGCTGATATGCGTCGCCAAGCAGGTCCGTCGCCTGCTTGCCGTCGCGCGTCGTGAAGTTTACGAGCACCTCGACCGACCCATCCTGCATGTCGCGCAACCCCGCGACCTCATAGGAGAACCCGTCGAAGAAACCGGCGATGAACTCGTCGTAGGAAAGTCCGCACACAGCCGGGTCGAAGCGCGACGCCGCGAGGTAAGGCTCGAGCGCGGCTGCGTCTCGGGCGCAAACGGCATCCAAAACGGCAACCGCGGCGTCGCGGGCCGCGCTCGCCCCTTCGCTCGGCTGCGCGCTCATCTCAGCCTCATAGGCTTGCTGCGCCTGCTCAGCCAGGCGCGCGCTGCGGTCCGATGCGCTTTCCTGGTCAGATGCACCGGCGGCGTTGCCGCTCGCGGCGCCGAAGGCGCAGCCGGAGGCGGCCAGGGACGCCGACAGCAGCAGCGTCGCCGCAACCGCGGCGATTGTGCGCTTCATGTGTTTCCCCCGAATGGTCATCTACTGCAGCAGCTCCTTCAGGTACGCCTCAAGGCTCATCGGCAAAACGCCGTCACCGCCAAGCAGGTAGCACGCATCGACCTTCGACGCGTTCGGCGCCAGCAGCTCGTCGGCGAAGGTCATGTCATAGCCGTCGGTAAGCACGAGTATGCCGCCGCACGATCCGGCAAGCGGGCCGCCGGCCAGCGCGTCGGGGAAGTTCACGCCCGTCGCAACGCAAACGCGCGAGAGGGAAAGCCCCTCGTCAACCTCATGCTTGGCGATCTCAAGCGAAGTGTCGTAGCGGGTTTGGCCGTACCAACGCTCGAATTCAAGGCCGGGAAGCTGAGCTTGAACGCCATCGGAGACGCAGATCTCGCCGCCAACGGCTACGATGCGCGTCGCGCCGGATGCCTTGATGGCGGCAATCGCCTCGTCCGAAAGCAGCTTGTCGCCCTCCACCAGCACCACCGGCGCGTTCTTCGCATACGAGAACGGGCTGATGGACAGCGAGTCGGCCGCGTTGTCCGCACGCGCAAGCACCACCGTGTCGACATGCGAGCCTGCCGCCTCCATGGCGGAGACGACCTTGTCGAGCGATTCGAGCGAGGTGAGCTGACGCGTCTGGCCCGCCACGCGCTCGGCGTCGACGCCTATCGCCGCCAGGTCTGAAAGCACGGTATCGGAAAGCGCCGCGCTTCCGCCCATGACGAGCGCCTTCGTCGCGCCCAGGCGCACGATTTGCCGTTTAGCCTGCTCGGAAAGCGATTCTTTGTTGGTAAGCACGATGGGGGAACCGTATGCCCCCGCCAAGGCGGACGCCGAAAGCGCGTCGGGGAACGACTGGGCCGTCGCGACGATGACCGTATCGCTGCTCTCAAAGCCCTCGTTCACGACAGCCTCCATGGTGTCGAGGCGCGTCTGCCCCGAAAGGCGTTTCACCTCGGAAACGTGCTTGGCCGAGATGCTGAACGTGACGCTCTTCGTGCCCACGTAGCCGCCGAGGCCGGTGATGGTCGCCGTCGCCGTGCCGGGCGCGGTGTTGTTCGCGTACGAAACCGCGTAATCGACGCCGGCCGAAAGCTTCACGCCGCCAAGCGTCACCGAGAGCGCCGGTTCGACGGCCTCGCCGGAACCCTCAACGATGACCTGGTCGTCAACGGCGGCGATCTCGGCCTGCGCAAGGTCGCCGACATATGCGACGAACGAGAAGTTATGCCCGCCGTTTTCCGTCGAGCCCGACACGGCGGCGTTGGCCGCGGCAAGCGCCTTAACCGCGCTCGCAGCGCTTCTGCCCACCACGCGCACCGGCGTCTGCGCGCCACCGACGTAGTTGAAGGAGTTCGATCCGACCGAGGACGGCAGCGTCGCCGACACCGTCTCGAACTCGAGCAACGTCAGCTTCGAGCAGTTCGCGAACGCCATTTTGCCGATGGTCGTCACACCGGCCGGGAAATGGAACTCGGCAAGGTTGCCGCAATACTGGAACGCGTTATCGCCGATGGTGGCCAGCTTGGAGGATTTCTCGAAGGAGACGCTCTCGATGTCGGGGTGAGCCGTCGCCACGCCGCCGAACGCATATTTCTCGATCGTGGTCACGCTCGCGGGGATGACGACGCTTCTGACGCGCTTCTTGCAATCCTGGTAGGCGCCCTCGTAGCAGGAGCTCTTCGGACCGCCGAAGGCGTTCTCGCCGATAATGGCGACAGGATAGCTCACGCCGTCACGCTCCACCTGCGATGGGATAACCAGATCGAGCTTGCCTTCGCTTGAGCCCGTGTACGTGAAGCCGGTGATCTTGGCCACCTGCTGACCGTCGACGGAGACGACATCCCATGCATATTCGAACGGGTCCTCATCGACGATATCGAACGTGCCGGACACGGTGCCCGCAAAGCGCCCCTGACCGACGACGGTGTAGCTTGCCGTGCCGGGGGCGGTGTTGTTCTGATACGTGATGGTGTAATCGGCGCCTTCGGCGAGCCTGTTGCCAGCGTAGTACACCTTCACCGGGCAGGCCGGCTCGCCCTCGAAGGGCACGCCGCCCTCGGGAAGCTCGATGCAGGTCTCGTCAAGCTGCGCCTTGTTGCCCCGGTCGGCGATCTTTATCAGCATGTTCTCGTAGTTGCTGAAGTTCGAGCCGGCCACATAGCGAACCATCACCGATCCCCAGCAGGTTTCGCCCGCCTCGCCGATGTTGTTCTTGCTGACATGGATGTTCTCGGCGTCGGTGTTGCCATCCGAGCCCAAATCGCCGTACAGCACGATGTAATCGCGGTCCAAAACCAGGTCGCGGTCAAGGTACTTCACACCGCTGACCTCAGGTTTCACCGGATAGCCCGTATAGTCGAGCACCGGGATCTTGCTCTCGTCGTCCTCGGATGTGCTGTTCGTGGAGCTGTGCCACGGATAGTCGTTGCCCAGATAGCTGATGGTCGCCTCGCCATCGAGGGAGAACGTGTTCATGAACTTCGCCTTCGAGATGACGAACGTGCCGGCGAGGGTGCCCTCGTAGTCGCTGGCATCGGTGGCCGCGATGGCGACATCGTACATGCCGGCGTCGACAGCCTCCCCCGACAGCTCCCATGTGAACTCATCCGCGCCAAGCGCGATACCGGCCGAGTTCTTCACCGTGACCCCTGCGGGCTGCTGCGCCTCCCAATTGAACACCTTCGAATCGATTACGGCCGTGCACTGCGAAAGGTCGCCCTTGTCGATGCCGTACGACACGCTCGCCGCCGAGGTGCCCTCATAGCGCCCGATGCCCACGATGGTCGCGCGGTAGGGTTTGTCGGACGTGCGCGCGATGGCGCCCTCCTGCGGGACGACGCGGTAATCGACGTTTTGCAGCAGCTTCACGCCGTTCAGGGTCGCCGAAACCGTCGGGGCCGACTCGGTGCCGGTGTACTTCGCATTGGCGGCAAGCGTCAGGGATGCCTCCGAGATGTCCTTCTTCGCGTAGCCGCTCACCTGCCAGCTCAATACGGGGAAGCCGCCGTTGTCGGTCCCGTTCGAGGAGGTCCAGTAGGTTTGCCACCCGCTTGCGGCCGCCGTGGAGTTCAGAAGCTCGAAGACCGAGTCCATATCCCCCTCGGCCATCACCTCCTCGCCGTCTTGCACGGTGCGATAGCGATAATGCATCGAGGTCGTGCCCTTGAGGCTGTCCTCGGCCTTTTGCAGAACCACCTTGCCCGACGCGTCCTTCTTATCGGTGCAGATGAAGTTGTTCGCGGCGGTACCGTTGGCGTCATCGTCGGTGGAGACCTCGCCATAGGTCATCTGGGCGTCGGGGCACGAACCGTCGAGCGCCGTGTTGTCGTAGACGTATCCCTCGTTGTTGCCGACGATGTGGCGCGCGCGGAAGCCCGCCTGCGTCTCGATGCTGCCGGCATTGTAGTTGTTGTACGCCGTCGAAAGCGGGCTGTTGCGCACCTGCGTGCCCGTCGTCGTATCGGTCTTCGTGTAATGCAAAACGCCGCCCGCGATACCCGCGGAATAGTAGCCTTGAGCGCCCTTGAGCGTGCATGCGGCTTCGTTATCCCAGGTAGCAGAGGCAACGATACCCAAATTTCCGCAGAAGCCGACGTCGCCGTACGTGCGTCCGACGATGCCCGCCACAAACGGCTTGTTCCAGCGCGTGCCGACGACGATCGTTTCCCTGCTCGACCTGTCGCGGCCGTTCATGCAGCCGGTGATGGTGGTATAGGTTCCCGCTTGCCCCACGATGCCGCCGACCGCCGCGCGCGCATAGACGATGCCGATGTTGACGCACTCGGTGGCGACGATCGGGTCGTCGGCCGATCCCTCGTCCGAACCCTCGCCGCTGTAGTTGCCGTTGTCCGTCGACTCGACCGAGCGCAGCGCGCCGACGATGCCGCCGGCGATGGAGGCGTTCTCGATGTTGAGATAGCCGTAGTTCGTGCAGGAGCTCACGCTGCCGCGCGCGTAGCCCGCGATGCCGCCGACGTTGGAGGACTGGGCGGAAACGGCCATGCCGAAGCGGTCGGTGCCCGCCTCGGAGGGCGTGTCGATTTTGATGGAGTCGTTCTTGTTGTTGTCGCCGGAGCCGCTGCCCTCGTTAACGCAATTAACGATACTGCCGTGGGAATCGGCCGTGGACGTCGTTCTCGACTTGGTGACGTCGCCCTGATAACCCGCCACGCCGCCAACGTAGCTCACGAGCACGGCCTCGTCGAACTCGCTTACCGGATCGGACGTTGCCGAGATATCGATCAGGCCGGCGAAGGTGCAGTCGATCAGGCTGCCGTAGCAGGTGCCGGCGATGCCGCCGACGCGCTCGATAACCGAGGTTTCCGTCTCGGACTTCTGCACGGCGGCCGAATCCATCTTGATGGAGCCCCTGATCGTGCACCCGACGATGGAGCCCTCGCTGCGCCCGACCAAAAGGCCGATATCGGAAAGGAAGGCCCCCTCCTGCTCGGTTACGGAACGCGTGATCTTCACCGACTTGCCCAGCGTCGTGTCCTGGATCATCGAGCTTGCACCTGTGTAGCCGAACAGGCCCACGCAGGTATCGGCCGAGCTGTCGATGACGATGTTGTCGATCGTTTTTCCCGCGCCGTCGAAGGTGCCGTTGAAGGGCTTCTCCGCGGTTCCGATCGGCGTCACGGTCATGCCGCGCCCGTTCACGTCGCCGGAAAGCGTGATGGTTTTGCCGGTGAAGTCCACACCGCTTGACACCAGCTCGCCGATGCCCGCTATCTGCGCGATGCTCTTCACCGTGAAAGTGGTTTTGGAAGCGTCGTACCACGAGGTATCCGGAGTTGCCGTCGCGGCGGCAACGATGGAGCCGGCCTCGCTCGATGCCTCGGCCCAGGCAGCGGCAGGCACCATGCCAAGCGCCAAGGTTGCGGCAAGCACGACGCTTGCGCAAGCGTTCCCGAATCGATGTTTCATCATGCCGTTCCTCCTAGAGGTTGCTCATCCCGGTATTCAAGGGGCCTGCGTTGCCGCGCATACCAAAACGACAGCTGCACCAATCCCGCGACGAAGGCCGCGAGGCATACGGGCACCACGAAAGGCTTGAAGGGGTTCTGCGCATATTGGATATCGAGGTTGGTCGTGTAGGGGTTCATGATCTGGTAGATGCTGTAAGCGCCCTGCCCGGTGCCGACCTCGTTTGATTGCACGCCCGAGCCCCGCTGATCGCCCACGCCGGAGCCGATGCCGGCGATGCCGATGCCATCACCCGCGCCGGACGAGCCCGACCCGCCCGTGCCCGCGCCGCCGGTGCCTCCGTTCGCGATGACCTGGTTTTGCTGGCTGGGATCGGTTTTCTTGTCCTCGTTCTTGTTATCCGCGTCCGGGTTGTTATTCGGATCATCGCCGTTGTCGGGGTTGACGGGCGCCGATCCTTTCAGCGTGACGTTGATGCGGTTGATCCACTTGATGGAGTATCCGCTGGTGGAATCGCTGAAGGAGGCCGAACCCATGAGCAGGCGAAACTGCGTCGCGTCGGATAGGCCCTTGTCCTTGCCCTCGACCACCGAGTACACCGAAAGCCAGTTGCTCTCGAAGGCGAGCATTGGCTCGACGCTTTTCACGATGGTGGAAATGCCCGCCACGTAACTGGCCGGATCGTAGGTGTAGCGCGTGGTGAACAGCGCGTCGATGGAAGCCGTGTAATTCGCGCGGTCGGCGCCGCTGAGGAACTGCACCGACGCGATGGCGTCAAGACCATCGGCCTGGGCGGTTTCGCACGCATCAACCAGAAGGTTTCGCACGGAAACGCCGTAGCCCGTCGCCTGCGCGGCGCCGCTCTTGCCGATAAGCGTGTATGTCTCGGTCATGGTGCCGAGCGCGCCGAGGTCCGCGCGCGAATACTGCTTGTCCTCGATGGTGATGGCCCCTTCAGGCGCTTCCTCGTATTCGATATGGACGGTGAGGGTGTCCTGCGTGTGCGCCTCGCTATCGCCATCGGGGTCTTCGACCGTGACGGATATCGAGTTCGACATCACCCGGTAATCGGAACTGCAGGCGAAGACGTTGACCAAACCATATTCGCGCTGCCGGTATTCGCCGGTGGCGGGCTCGACCGCCGCGATCTGGCTGTCGCTCACCTCCCAGCAGAGGTCTTCCAGGTCGGGGTCTTGAGCGGAAAGTTTTCCGTCCTCGGTGCTGAGGCTTGTGCCGTCTTCTAAGGTGACGACGGCATAAAATTGCAGGTGAACTTCGCTTTTCCGCGTGTCATCAAGGTAAATGTCGTCGGTGGCGTACGCTGAGCTGTGGATGGAAATGCCCGTGATGGTTTTGCCGGATTGCCCCGACACATAGACGGGAACGACAAGCTCGATGGGATCGCCCGTCAGCGTGTTCTTCGTCATGGAAACGGTGATCTCGGCCTCACCGTCGCCGCGAGCGATGATCTTGCCATCGCGATCAACCGTCACGATCGCATCATCTGAGGAATGGAACTCCATTCCGGTTGGGTTGCGCTCGTAGGTATCGTCATTCCACCAGGCGATTCCGTAAAGATCGCCCGTCTGGCCCTGCTTGGTCAGCTCAATCGGGTCGGGTTCGTCGCCGCTTGAGGCGTAACCGAGGGTGACCTCGCGCTCGTTCATGAGCAGCGTGACGGATATGTCGTCGACATAATGCGTCGGCGCCTGGTCGGACGAGCCGCCTGCATCGGATCCTTCGCCCGAACCGCCATCAACGGCGAGGACGGCTTCGGTGCCGGAGCCGGCGGACGCTGAGGCGGCGATGGTGGAGGAGGCGGAGGAAGCGGACCCCGCGTCAGCGGCGAGGGCGAATGCCGTTTGCAGCGAGAAAGAGCAGCTGAAGGTGAGAACGAAGGCTAAAAGCGTGCAAAACGCCTCGTAGGCGACGCGCCGAGAGCGCGCCACAAACGCGGCCTTGTCCCCTATCGAAAGCATCGCCCCTCCTTCGATTCAATTGGAAGACCGGCATTTCCCCCTGCCGACTTCGCGCTTCGACCGAATTTCAGCTGACATAAGCCAGCCCATCCGGCATGTCGAGCAGTTGGCACCCCGTGCGGGCAAAAGGCTGAACCCGCCACACGCGCACCAACTATCCGTAAAGTTGAATTATACCGGTTTCAGGAGCGCCTAAGTGCGCAAATGCCAAACGGAACGATTTCATTTCGGAGTGGCTGCCGGGCCCTGCGTGCTGACCCGGGAAAGCGCGGCATGCGCCACGCGCGCCGGCGGCCTTAAACCCCCGCCGCACGCAGAAGGAAGCCGTTCGAAGCGCAGGCATGCTCCTGCGCGAACCGGACCACTCCCATCGCCCGGCGACGACATCAGCCTTGACGCCTCGCGCGCGCCGGCGACCTTAAACCCCCACCGCACGCAAAGGGGGCCGTCGCTTTCGCGACGGCCCCCTTCCCCATCGTGCTGGGAATGCGCTACGAGAGCGCCTCTCTCGCGTGCTCCTCGAACTCGGCGGAGATGGAACCCTCGCCACCGAGCAGGTACACCGAGGAAACCTCGCCCTTCTGCGCCGCGATGATGCTATCGAACAGCGACGTGTCGCTGCCGTCGGTCATCAGCATGACGCTATTGCTCAGCCCGCACAGGGCGCTGCCGGCCAGGGCATCGGGGAACTTCACACCCGTCGCGATGGCGGCATGGCTCACCGTCATGCCCTCGGCCAACTCGTGCTTCACGATGTCGGCGCACGTGGCGTAGCGATCGGCTCCGCTCCAGCGCTCAACCTGCATACCCGCAAGCTGATCGACGACGGATTCGGACACGGCGCCATCGCCGCCGACCATGACCACGCGCGTGACGCCCGCGGCCTTGATCGCCGACACGGTCGACGCCGAAAGCGTGCCATCGGCCTCGGTCAGGAAGATCGGCGCGGTCTTCGCGTAGCTGTACGGGCTCACCGACAGCGCGTCCCAAGGGCTCGAACCGGCGGCGACGATCGCCGTCACCGGCGAGGCGGACGCAGCCACCAGCTCGCTCACCTTGTTCGCCGTATCCTGGCGCGTGTCACCTGCGATGCGCTCCGTCGAGACGCCGGCCTTCTCAAGCGCCGCGATAACCTCGTCGGAAACGGCACCCGCGCCGCCGAGCACGTAGGCCTTCGTGGCGCCTAAACGCTCGATCTCGGTCATGGCAGCCTCGGGAAGCGCGTTTGACTCCGTCAGGACAACCGGGCACCCAAGCGTCCCGGCCAGAGCGGAAGCGGACAGCGCATCGGGGAAGTTCTCGCCCGTTGCGATAACCACGCTATCTGATTTATCGAATGCCGTACTGGAAATCGCACTTGCGGTCTCGTAACGTGTCTCTCCCGCGATGCGCGTCACGACGTTTCGAACCGGCGGCTCGAGCACCGTGAAGACAGCGGACGTCGTGCCGGTGTAGTTGCCCGCACCGGTGATGACGGCCTTGTACGAGCCGGCTGCGGTGATGGCCTCGACCACGTTGCCCGCCTCGTCGGTGAACGAGATCGTGTAATCCTGCCCACGCTCAAGCGTCGCACCGTCGGCATCGCTGACCGTGATACCGGATGCGATGGTCTCGGCAAGGTCGGTGCCGTCAGCGGTCACGGAAGGCACTTCGACCTTCGCGCCCTCGATCGACTTGATGTCGGGATCGGCCTGGTCGGTCTTGATGGTCAGATACGAGTTGCGCGACCAATAGTACATGCCGCGCGCCGTCGAGTGGTCGCCGGTGTACTCGTCCATCGTGATGCCCCAGATGACGCGGGGGTAGTTCTTGATGCCCTTGTTCGCAACGTTGTACGCAACCGCATCGGCCGCCGTCATGGCCTCGGTGGTACCGGTCGCCACCGAGTACTCGGTCAGCGACAGCACCGGCGGGGCCGCCTCGTTAATCTCGGGATAATCGGAATTGCCGCCCGAGGCCTTCGGGAAGAAGTAGCAGCGCGTCATGATCTCGTCATAGGTCTTGCTCTGCGCGGCCTTGCCCGGGGCGGACGGGTCGTCGCCACCCCACATGAGCGTCGCGCCGCTCGTCCAGTACATGCCCACGCCGGCATCGCCGAACAGGTCATCGAACGTGACGTACTCGGACGTGGTGACGACATGCCACACATCGCCCTTCCAGAACATGCCGGAAACCGGGTCACCCTCGGACTTTATCTTCCAAAGGTCGCTTTCCTTGTAAGACTTCACGACCTTGGGCGTCTCGGAGCCCGCATAGAGCACCTGGATCTTGATGGACGGCGATTCGTACTTGATGGTGATGGAGTCGACGTTGCTCACCAGGCGCTTGCCCGCTGCGCTCGAGGCCTTGTATTCGTCCTCCGTGGCGCCGGTCAGGATGCGCGGCGCGGTGGCCGACGTAGCCGCGGCGGCGTTCGCCTGCTCGGCATCGGCCGCGGTCGCGCCCTCGGCGATGGCCGACGACGCCTCCTTAAGCGCCAGCGTCGCCGGCACGGTGGTGCCGCTTAGCGACTCATCGATGGCGCCTGCCGTCGTGGCCGGGTAGAACTTGCCGCCCTCAAGCTGCTCGTAGGTCTGCGAAACGGCGAAATCACCGGACGCGAACTCGACCGACGCGCCTTCAGCATAAGCCGAGGCGAGACCCGCACGGCTGAACAGCTTCGAGAGCGCGACGTTGCTCGTGCCCGTCGAGACGTTCCACGTTCCCTTCTTGCAGTACAGCGCCGAAACGTTGCCGTCGGAAGCCAGGTCGGCAAGATCGGCCTGCGTGAACTCGGCGACCATCGTCTTGTCGCCATCGTCAACGACCTTGTACACGGTCAAGTACGCTTTCACGGTGAAAGACGCCTCGACCTTGCCGGAGTAGTTGCCGATACCGGTGATGACGGCCTTATAGGTTCCCTTGTCCGTGACGGAGTCGATCGGATTACCCTGCTCGTCGGCGAACGCGACCGTGTAGTCGACATCCTGGACGAGGGCGTTGCCGTCGGAGTCCTTCACCACGATGCCGGCAGCGGCTTCGGATGCGACGTCGGCACCGGTGAAGTACACGTCGGCCGCGTCGATCTTCGCATCCGCGATGGACCTGCCGACGATCTGGAAGGTGCCGGTGATGGCGCCGGTGTAGTTGCCCTTGCCGACGACCACATAGGACGCGATGCCGATCTCGACGTTGTTGCTGTAGGCGACCACGTAGTCGACGCCGGAAGCGAGCTTCACGCCCGCCGCATTGACGATGGAGATCTCAGGCTCGACAGCCTCGCCCGTGGCGATCTGCGAATCGATCGGATCAACCTGAAGCCCGGACAGCGACGCCTGCGCGATCTCGAACGTGGTGTGCTTGTAGGCGCCCTCATAGGCTCCGATGCCCACGACGTCGACGCTCGCGGTACCGACCGCGGTGTTGTCCGAGAAGGCCAGCACGTAGTCGGTGCCCTCGACCAGCGCCGTGGACGTGTCCGCAGCCGAGTACACGGTGATAGCGGGCTTGAGCGCGGCGCCGGTATAGGTTTGCTTCTTGATGACGGGCACCGCGAACCCAGGCGCCTCCTCACCCTGCGCGAACACCGGGTAGCCACCGTTGGCGAGCGCCTCGTCATCGGCGAACGCCACACCGAGCTTCGCCGCCATACCGGATGCGCCGGTGGCCTTCAGCGTCTCGTCGGAAACCGAACGGGAGTTGTCGGTGATCAGGTTCTCGTTTTGATAAGAGCCGATGGAGCCCAGCTTCGACGTACCGTAATAGCAGTTGTCCAGCGTGGCCTTCATGCTCTGCTGCAGGATGCCCACAACCGTGCCGACGCTGGTGTTGGTGGAGCTGTACGTCGGTTCGCTGACGACGTAGGCGTTCTTGATGGTCAGCGTGTCGTTCTTGCCGTTCGAGGTGAACTTCGCGACGATGCCGCCCGTGCCGGCGTAAGAGTACTTGCTCATCGTCGAACGCGAATTCACCGAGCCGGTGCTGTACGCGTCGACGATGGTGGCGTTCACGTTGTCGGAGCTGCTATCGACAAGGCCGAGAATGCCCGCGGGCAGGGAGCCATCGATGGCGCCGGTGTTCCCGCACCTCGCGATGCCGACCTCGACCGGGGTCGATCCGGCGCTGGCGCGGCCGACGATGCCGGCCGCGGCGCCGTAGGAGTTGTTCGTAGGCTTGCTTACGACATCGGCGGTGTTGAGGCATCCCTCGACGGTGACGACCGAGGAGTTGCCGATGTAGCCGACGATGCCGCCGGCTTCGCGGCCGGATGTGACAGGGCCGTTGTTGACGCAATCGGCCACGCTCAGCTCGGACCCCGCACCGGCAACCGCGACGATACCGGAAGCGGCGACGGTGCTGGTCGTGGTCACCTGAGCATCGTTGGTGCAATTGGCGATGGACGTGGAGCCGAACGACATGCATGCGAGCGCGCCTTGGGGCACGGCCCCGCTCACGGTCCCGGCAGTCGTCACGTTGGAGACCTCGGCATCTTGCAGCGTGCCGAACAACGGGGCGGAAAGCGTGATGGTGTGGCCCGCGCCATCGAAGGAGCCCTTGAACGCCCTGGGGGCGGAGACGACCGTCGCCGTCTTGCTGAGCGTGCCGATGGAATCGACCGCGGGTCGCCCATCGGCGGCCGTGGCGTCGATATCCGCCGCAAGCTTGATGGCGGCGACGCCGTATTCGCCCTTGGCATAATTCACCGAGAGGGCGACCAGCTCAAGGTCGTCCTTGCTGGAAACGACGTACGGATCGGCCATGGTGCCCGACCCTTGAAGCTCATCGGAATCGATGGCGAACACGTTATAGGTGACATCGACCGTTCCGCCCCAGTTGCCCAAGCCCGTGAGGGTGGCGGTGGCGACGCCCGTCGTCGTGTTGTTCTTGTACACGACGGAGTAATCAACGCCCTCGACGAGCACAGCGCCTGCACCGGCGACCGTCAGCTCAGGAGTTGCAGCGATGCTCGCGGAGGTCCACAGATCGGGAACGGAAAGGACGGTCGCCCCCGAGATATCCTTCGTCGTGATGTTGAAGGTGATCGTCTTCGAGCCCGAATACAGGCCGATGCCGCTCACGGTGACCGTCGCCTTGCCCGCCTCGATGTTGTCGGAGTAGGTCAGGGCGTAATCGGTACCCTGGCAAAGCAGCTTGCCGTCAACGGTGACGCCCGTCACGTTCGGCGTGATCTCGGCGCCCGTGTAAGTCTGATCGGCGATGGCGTCGACGGTCGCGGTCGAAAGATCGACCGCGGACATGCCGGCCTGCCAATACAGGATGGGGAACCCGCCGTTGAGCTGGGCGGCCCCGTCATCCTTCACGAAAGCGCCGCCGAGCGAGGCGGGAAGCGCCTTCAAGTCGTCTGCGGCATAGCTTGCCGTGGTGTCGTTGAGCGTGCTCACATCGGTAGCCGCCGATTTGTTGACGCCGATGCCCGCCGTCGCCGACGTGTCCAGGTAACCGGTGGAGATATTCCACGTGGTGCACGTCGACAAGGTGCGCGCCTGAGACTTCAAGCAGCCGACGGCCGCGCCCGCGTTCACACCCTTGATGGTGCCGCAGCTGTAACCGTTGATGGTCACGCTGCGCCCGGCGAGCGCGCTCGATCCGATGGCGTCGGCTGCCACGATGCCGCCCGCGCCGTAGTTGGAGGACGTGCTCGTGTCCGTCGAGGTGATGTCCCCGCTGTTGTAGCAATTCACGAAAGACCCGCCGCCGTACGGAACGGTGGCCGCGATGCCGCCGGCCGAGATACCGCTCACCGGCGCGCTGTTGTAGCACGAGTCGACCAGCAAGGACGCCTTCCCGCCGTAAGCGGACGTTCCCGCCGCGATGCCAGCGGCGCACTGCCACGCGCCCGTCACCGTGATGGGGGCCGTGTTGGCGCAGTTCTTGAAGGTCATCGGCGACTGGCACTGATCCTGGGCGAGCATACCGCCAGCGCTGCCGCCGGAGTTGATCTCGCCGGCGTTGATGCAGCCCTCGATGGTGAGAGCGCCCGCATCGGCCATGCCGGTCGTGTTGTGGTAGGCGACGATGCCGGCGGAGCGGCCGGAGGACAGCCCGTTGGTGATCGCGCCCTCGTTCCTGGAATTCTTGACGGTGATCGCTCCGATGGACTGCGCGACCAGGCCGGCCATGTAGTAGCCGCTCTGGGAAGTGAGGCTCGCCTTGTTCACGCAATTCTCGATGACCAGCGGATTGTTGTATTGCACGCACACGAGTCCCGCGGCGTACCTCGCGTTGACCGATCCCGCGATCGTAAGGTTCTTGTAGGTGATGACCTTCGTCTGATCGGCGTCCATCGCCGAGTTTGCGCCGGCATAGGCGACAAGCGCCATGTGCTCGTTCGCGCTCGCCGTGAGGCCGAGCGTGATCGTATGGCCATCGCCATCGATGCTGCCGAGGAAATGGTTGTATGCGCGGACGTAGCTGCCTTCGTCGTTTTTGTACGAATACTGGCTGCCCAGCGGATCAACGGCAAGATCGGCCTCGCCCGATGCCGTGGCATCGATGTCCGCGGTGATCTTGATGTCTCCGGACATGTAGGCCTTATCGCCCGTGTTGACCTTATGCGCGACGAACTGCAGCTCGCCCTTGCTGCCAACCTGGTACGGATCTTCGGCCGTGCCGGCGCCCTTCACGCTGCTGGCCGCGGCCACCACGTTGAAGGTTGCCGAAATGGAGCCGGTAATGCCCTCGTTGGGACCCTTGACGGTCGCGGTCGCCGTGCCTGTGGCAACGTTGTCAACGTACTCGACCACGTAGTCGCTGCCCGCGGTAAGCACCTCGCCGTCGGCGTTCTTCACCGTAAGCGCCGGCGTAGCGGGCTCATCGGCGCCATAGCTCCAGGTGGTGGGGATGGCGTCGATGGTGCACGTGGACAGGTCGAGGCGCGAGATGGAGAACGTGGCCGCAGCCGTTTTGCCCTCGTAGCGGCCGATGCCGTACGCGGTCGCCTTCGCGGTGTGATCGCCCGGCTGGATGTTGTCCTCGTAGACGACGTAGTAGTCAAGGCCCTCGGTGAGCTGCTTGCCGTCGACCGTGACGGTGAGCGCAGGCTCAAGCGCGCGGCCGGAATACTTCTGCGCCTCGATGTCGCCGATGGTTGCGCCCGAGATATCAAGATAGCTGCCGCCGGCCTGCCAGAACAGGACCGGATAGCCGTCGTTGACATCCGAGGAGGGTGCGGCGACGTATGCGCCGCCGAGGTTCGCCGCGCCGGCCTTCATCTCGTCGACGCTGTAGAAGCCCTCCGTGACCGCAATGGGCGTTCCGTTCTTCGAATCGGTGTAGCGATAGACGTTGTCGTTCGTGCCCTTGCGCGCCATATTGTTCGCGAAGATGCCGATGCCCTTGTAGGTTTCCTCTTCGCACTTGTTGGTGAACAGGGTGGACGTGATGGAGCCCGTATAGGCGCCGCTCGCGTAACCGGTGTTGTAGCAGCCGGTCACGAATCCGTTCGTGGAACCGGAAACGCCGCCAGCCTGGCCGATGGTGCCGTTGGCCACGTCGCCGCGCGCGTAGCAGTTGATGACGCAGCACGCCGCGCGGTACTCGGATTCGCCGCCGAAGATGCCGCCGCAGCCGCGCGAGCCCGAGCCGTTGCCCGTGATGTCGACGTCGGCCCAGCAGTTCATGATCTTGGGCCACTCGGCGAGCGTCATGGACAAGGTGGCCGAGGCGTCGGAGCCCTCGTCGGTGTTCGAGCAGCCGACGATGCCGCCGCCGACGCGCGCCTTGACCTGGCCGGTCACGCCGAGCGTCTTGACGACGCCGCCGCGGCCGATAGCCGCGATGAGCCCCTGATAGCCGTTGAAGTTCTGCGCGCAGTTGATGGAGCCGTCAACGTTGAGATTCTTGACGGTATGCCCCGCGCCGTCGAAGGTGCCCTTCCAGGCCACCTCGGAATAGGTGCCGCCACTGGTGCCCTGGCCACCGCCGCCCCAGTTGTTGAAGTCGGAGATGGGATCGAACTGCTTGTTGTTCAGGTCGATGTCGGCGCCGAGCTTGATGGTCTTGCCCGCGAAGTTATCCTGCGTGATGCCCGCCGCACGCGACTCGCGCGAACCGTTGCCCCACGCCTCGTAGTCGTTCTTCGGGCTGGTGATGTCCGCCAAGCCGGCAAGCTGGGCCGCCGTGGTCAGCGTGAAGACGGTGTCGGTGGTGTTGTACCACGAAACGTCGTGCGTCGTGCCGTCCCATGCGTCGCTTGCCACCTCGGCGCCATCCGCTGCAGCGGCGTCCGCAGCCTCCGCGGCGCTCGCCGCGCTCTCATCGGCAGCGCTTGCCGCCGCAAGGTCGGACAAGGCCGTGCCGCTTTCCTTTTCACCCCCCGTCGCGGCTTCCGAGTCGGGGGTGTCCGCAGAGCTTGCGCTCTGCTCACCCTGAGCGACTGCGACCTCGGTCGTCGCAGAGCCCGTATCGCTATCGGTGGTGGCCGCCAACGCAGATGCGTTCGGACACGCCATCGACAGCGCCAGGGTTAGGGAGCAGACCCAAGACAGCGCCTTGTGCCACGCCCCCTCACCTGAGGTTTTGTCGATTGCCATGAGCAATCTCCTTTCCCTTGCAGACCCTTCCGCTGCCGGAGGCGTTCAAGCACGCCGAACCGGCAACGCTTGATCGCTATTCTACCTCAGGAAACTATAGTTTTTTTCAAGGATAGATAAACGATCCTGGAAGAGTCGCGAGGGGAACGAGGGTGCGCGGGAGTGGCAGAGGCGGGCTTGCAACCCGGTCAGGGCGGCGGGGCGGCGGGGCGGGCGCGAAGCCGGCGGGGCGGGCGCCCACGCAGATCGGGCGCCCGCCCCGCAGCGAGCCCAAGGCGAATTCACGACCCAGGCGGGTCGGCGGGCGTCAACCGGCTGCCCGGGCCAGCCCGCTCGCCTTCCTATAAACCAGCTGCCTCGGTTGCGGCGTCGCGAACAACCTGCGACACCGATGCCGTGCCGCCGAAGAACGTCACGCGGCCGATGCGGCTCGCGTTCTCGGAGATGAAGCCGCCCTCCTCCGCCGCCGCAAGGCCGTCGCCTTCATCCATCAGCACCATCGGGTTTTTCTGCATGCCCAGAAGCGGACCCGCCGTCAGCGCATCCCACGGCTTGGCGCCCGTCGCGACGCCGACTTCCTCGGACGTGAGCACGCCATCCTCGATACCATGCTGGGCGATAACCTGGCTCGTCTCGTAACGGGTCGCGCCAGCCCAACGCTCGCACGTCAAGCCCAGGCGCGAGATCTGCTGCTCAACGGAGGCGGGCACCGATGCCTCGCCGCCCACGAGCACCACGCGGTCGAAATGACCCGAGACCAGACGCTGCAGAACCGACGCGGTAAGGCCCGATGCGGAATACGTGTCCACCAGGAACAACGGGCTCTTCGACGCATACAGGTACGGAGACACCGAAAGCGAATCGGCGAACTTGGCGTTGTCGCCGCTCGCGATGAACGCCGTCTTGCCCCAGGACCCTTGACCCTCGTCGTAAATCTTCGTTGCCGTCTCGTAGCGCGTCTTGCCCTCCACGCGACGAACCGACACGTCCGGCACGAGCTCCCTGATCTGGTCGACGACGTCGGCGGACACGGCCGCCTCGCCCCCAAGGACGATTACGCGCTTCGGGGCGGCGGAGGTAAGCGCATCGACGGATGCCTGCGGAAGCTCCTCGGCATCGGTGGTGATGATCGGACAGCTCTGCGTTCCCGCAAACCCGGCCGCGGCAAGCGCGTCGGGGAAGCTCGTGCCGCTTGTCACGATAACGGTCCTGACGCTGCCCCCTTCCAGCGCGCGCTGGGCGGCATACATCTCAACCGTCTGGCTCATGGTGTCGTAACGCGTCTCGCCCGCGTAGTTCATCACCGTCGTCTTGAACATGGTCACGACATCGGCCGTCGTCGAGCCGTATACCGACTCGCCGTTAAGCGTGCCGAAGGGAACGACATGGTAGTAATACGGGGTCGAAACCTTCACGTCGGTATCGGCGAACTCGCAGACGCTCGAGTCGTCGGCCATGACGGTCCCGACCTTCTCCCAGCCATCCGCGCTCGCGCTGCCGGTCGCCCGATACACGTCGTAACCCGTAGCCGCAGGTGCGGGAAGCCACTGCACCTTCACCGCGTTGTCGGACGGCGAGGCGGTGATGCCATCGGGCACGGCGATCGGCTTGATCGAGACGATCTTGCTGCCCCTCACCGTGGGGTCGACGGTGGAGGCGACGGTAACCTTCACAGTACCCTCTTGCAGGGCTGTTAGGACGCCGTCATCGGAGATGGTGGCAATGCCCGGCTTGTCAACGCTCCAGGTCCAGCCGGTGCCTTCCGCCGGGTCATCCGAACGGTTGGTGTAAAGCTCCGCGGAAAGACTCATCGATTCGGTCACATAGAACTCATCGGAGCCGCCCTTGATGTTCGCCCCGCGCAAAGTGCCTAGCATGGCCGCGGCGTCGATCTTGCCCCAGCCGTAGTACTGGTCCCAGCCCGGATCGCCTAGATCCTTCGCGGTCGAATACATGGTCGTCTTGGCGTCCTCAACCGACATTTCCGGCTGCGCGGCGAACAGCAGCGCGACAATCCCCGCCACCAGCGGGGAGGCCATCGACGTGCCCGATGCGCGCTTGGTGGCCGACTCGGAATTGATCCACGTGGAGAAAATGTTCACGCCCGGCGCCGAGATGTCCTTATATTTGTTGTAATCAGCCCAGGTTGCACGCTCGTCGGAAGACTGCAGCGCCACGACGGAGACGCATTCATCGTAGTCTCCCGGATAGGACGGTTGGGTGATCGGGTTGCCGTAGTCGTCACCATTGCCGCCGGCGCAAACGGTCATCACGCCAAGCTCGTTCATGTCCTGAATCTCTTTTTCGAAAGCGAGGTCGGTGGAATCGATGCTGCCGTAGCCGCCCAAGCTCATGTTGATGACGTGCAGATCCGTCAGCTCCCCATCATTGATAAGGCCCTTGAGGTACTGATACGCCTTGATCAGCGTCTCGGTCTTCGCATACCAATTGCCATCGCTCGTGCTGTAGTAGAACACGTTGACGGGCAGGATGTTGGCGTTATAGGACACACCGGCGAAATCAAGCCCGTTGTTCGCCTCCGCCGCGACGATGCCGGCGACATGCGTGCCATGCCCAGCGCCCTCGTCGGTGCGGCTCTCGGTCATGTGCTTGCCCTCTTCGGCATCGTAGGCATGCTCGGTATCGATGTTGTTCTTCAAGTCCTCATGCTCGAAATTGATGCCCGTATCGAGGATGGCCACCGTGACCGAGTTGTTCGCGCGGGACAGATCCCATGCATCGAACGCGTTCACGGAATACAGCCACCACTGGTTCACCTCGCTCGTGTTGTCGACGGGGTTGTTGGCATATGGGTCGTTGACCAGCGTCGTCATCGGGCTGGCGTCGGCTGCGCTGGCGGCGTCGGCCGCGCTGGCGGCGTCGGCTGCGCTGGCGGCGTCGGCGTTTGCGGTCTGAGCCCCAGCGGCATCGGCGGCATCCGCGGCAGTCACGTCACCGGCGGCAGAGTCCTGCGCCGCCGCGCCCTCGTCAACCAAATCGGCGCCTTCCACCAAGTGATACAGGAAGTTCGGCTGCACGTATTCCACGCGCTGATCCTGGCTCATCTGATCGATGGCGTCCTCGACCGACACGCCGTCGTTCAATTCAACCTTGGCGATGACCTGGTTCCCCTCATCGGAGACGATCTCCTGGCTCTTCGCCAGCGTTGACACCGCGCCAAGCTCATCGGCTTCCATGAGCGATGAAACCTTCGAGCGCGAATAGGCCTCGTCGTAAGCAACCAGCACTTCGCCCTCGATGTAGGTCTTGTAGCCATCGGGGCCTACCGCGGAAGAGCCCGAAGACCCCGTATCCGCGCCATTCGCGCCCACGCCCTCTGCCACAGCGGACGCATCATCCCGCTGTCTATCGCCGGCGAACGCGGCGGCGGGCGCAAGCCCGACCACGAGCACGACCGACATCACGGCACGTATGGCCTTGTTTCCGAAATTCATCATCACGCTTGTCCCCCTGATTCGTCCCTTGTCATTTGCATCGCCCCTATCGTTTTCCATTGACTATCGCCTCGTTCAAGCTCGTCGCGAACCAAGAAGACACGCTTGCATCGCCGCCGAACAGGTACGCAACATCGATATCGCCCGCATAGGAGGAAACCCTCGTCAGCACGGCCCGCTCGTCATTCGGGTCGACGAGCACCAGGGTGCTCTTCGCAGACCCGTTGACCGCCGAGCCCGAAAGGGCGTCGGCGAAGTTCGCGCCGGTAGCGAAAGCCGCATGCGCGACGGTGAACCCGCTGCCGCTTTCCGCCGAGGTCAGCCATGCGTTCACCTCATCATTGGTTTCGTAGCGAGTGCTACCGGCCAAGCGCTCGACCGCATCGGCGCCCTCGGCGTCGCGCAGCTCGCTTTCCGTCGCGTCGCTTACAACCGCAT
>CAVHXL010000002.1:0-2026 GCA_963639885.1 bacterium
TCGGCCGGGCTGCCGGGACGCGAGGCGCGCGGGCCGATCCCGGGAGGGACCGCGCCTCCAACGCTAGCTAGCCGTCCGGGACTCCCGCCGACACTCCCCCGACCGATGGAACCGGCATCGGCGCCGGCAGCCCCGCCGGCGGTCGTTCTCCCGCGCGTCCTTGCGGTGGACCCTGCTACGGGGCGCTTTCGCACGGTCTTGCAGGTTCGCCGCGGAATCCTTTCACTTAATTGGCGACCCGCATGCCCGCTGCTTGCAATACGAGCATCGGCTCAGATTCATTCCCATTATCGAAACGAGCCCCCTGTCCGGGAGCTCGTTTCGATGGCATCTATTTATTCTTTTGTAGCGGCTGCCCTTATTGCCCTTGCCGCGAGGACGCCTATACCAGCTTCACGAACTTACGCTTACCAACCTGAATCGTTGCGCCGGCGAGCGTCGAGGGTTCGACGTTGTATTCTTTCGCGGGAACCGCCTCGCCATTGACCTTGACACCGCCTCCGTCGATTAGGCGGCGAGCCTCGCCAACGCTCGAGCACAGCTTAGCCTCCGCCAGCAACTTTGCAAGATAGACCTTTCCCTCATCATTCGGGGTCAGATCGGCTTCGTAAGTCGGGACGTCCTCAGGCGTTTCGTGCTGCTTGAATAGACGATCGAAAGCTGCTTCGGCCTCGACTGCCGCGTCCTCATCGTAATATGCGGCAACGATATTTTTGGCCAGCGCACGCTTAACCTTATTCGGATGAAGCTGATCGGCAGCCAGTCCTTGCTCGATTTTGTCGATTTCAGCTACAGGCAGCGTCGAGGCAAGACGGTAATACTTAACCATCAGCTCATCGGGGATCGACATCACTTTCCCGAACATATCGTTGGCCTCGTCGGTGAGTCCAACGTAGTTTCCGTAGCTCTTGGACATCTTGCGAACGCCGTCAGTCCCCTCGAGCAGCGGCATCGTAAGCGCAACCTGGGGTTCCAGGTCCATCTTCTCCATGAGGTCGCGTCCGGCAAGCAGGTTGAACAGCTGATCGGTGCCGCCCATTTCGACGTCGGCCTTGATTTTGACCGAGTCATACGCCTGCATCACGGGATACAAGAACTCGTGGAGCGCGATGGGCGTTTGCGACTTGTAGCGTTTGGTGAAATCATCACGCTCGAGAATACGGGCGACCGTGAACTTGCTGCATAGCTCGAGCAACCCTTTCAGGTCGAGCGCGAGAATCCAGTCGGCGTTGTAGACGATCTTCGTCTTTTCAGGGTCGAGGATTTTCATAGCCTGAGCCACATAGGTTTCCGCATTCGCCTGAACCTGCTCCTGCGAAAGCTGCGGACGAGTGCTGTTTTTACCCGACGGGTCGCCGATAAGAGCAGTGCCGTTGCCGATAATGAGCGTAACGTTGTGGCCAAGATCCTGGAACTGGCGCATCTTGCGCAGCGGGACCGCGTGCCCCAGGTGAAGATCAGGGCTTGTCGGATCAACACCGAGCTTGATGTTCAAAGGCTTACCGCGCTTGAGCTTTTCAAGCAAAGCGGACTCGGGAACGATCTGCGCAGCGCCCGATTTGATGATATGCAGTTGTTCTTCTGCAGACAGCATTGGATTCCTCTTCCTATAACGCGAGTTTTTGGGATTCTAGCACATACCTATCCGCATAAAAGGGAGCGCGCTACATGACGCCGCGAAAGAGATGCCCGCTCGTGGCTCCTTCTTCCTTCGGTAGAGCGGACCCATCGGAGTTGGCCATGTTTCGCGCCTTGACCAAGCGAGCAACCGCTGCAGACGTTTCCTCGACGTTCATCAGCGTCGCGTCAACCATGAACCAGGTGATACCCGCTTTCAGAAGTTCGGGGACGGCATGGGCGGTATCCAACTTGACGCTGTTGTACAGATGGCTTCGCCCAAGCTGATCGCTCACCACCGGGAATTCGTAACCCTTTCGGTCTTTGAGGAAATGGGGGCTTTTGCGGCGGGCGCACGTTGCGCAGCGCTGGGTGCAAGGCCCCTGGCTCATCAGCATGCAGTGCTCGG
>CAVHXL010000002.1:2036-34981 GCA_963639885.1 bacterium
GTGCTCGGTGACCATAAGCTCCTGACTGCCAATCACGGTGATTCCCAGCTCGGCAGGAGACTCGTCGGCAATTTCAGCAATTTGCCCTATTGTGAGCTCCGGGGAAAGCCAAACGCGCGTGGCGCCGAAATCGACAGCCGTCTGGAGCGCGAGCTTGTTCGTGATCGGCAGATGCGGACCCACCTCGACTGCCGCTTGAGCCTCTCGCGCACGCGCGAGCGCCCCAAGGCTTTCGGCAACGACAGGATTCCCCGCATGCACAGACTTCCAGGCATCGAACCCGCACACTTCCTCGCGAGTGTTCGGCAGCGCATCGTGGTCGGCAACCGGAAGCACAACGGTGCAGCCCTTCGGATACGCCGACTGCTCAACCGTTTCCGAAACCTGGCCGGCAACGGTCGCCTGCCCGTGCACAAGATTTACCGCAGGAACGTAAACGACCTCTGCGCCACTGCGTTTAGCCGCACGCGCGCAAGCGGGATTCGTGACAAGCGCCGCAATATGGGCGCCCCGAGCGTCCGCGCGCCTATGCTGCTGTCGGGCATCAACGCGCGGCAGATCGCGATCGCGGAAAGCTGCGAGCAAGGACCCCTTCAGCTCTTCAAGGGCTTCGGCACGAACGTGATGAAGCTGGGAAAAGCCGATGCCGATGCCCTCATCCATGTCGACGACGAGGTTCGCGAGCGCAAAAGGCGTCTGCCCAAGACGATCGACATGAGCGCGAACATCCTGTTCGGAGACGGACTTTGTACGAGCGGGCTCAACAAGCGGACCGCTCGCGCAACCGCTCGGCTGCGCCTTTTCAGCACGCATCGAACGAAGCAGACGGGCGTTTTCGGGAGCGTTCGCCACGCGGAAAGAGGCAGAGAGAGGCTTGCCCCGTCGAAGCGTGATCTTGCCCTCGATTATGATGCGGGGATCGTTTTCCGCAGCCGCAAAGGATGCGGCAGCGGAACGAACGCGGAAAACGCGATCTCCCTCGTGAGCCCCTCGGGGGAATCTATCGAAACGAATGCGCGACGCCCCCTTGCCTTCCGGCGCGACCGCAAGCACAGAAGCGGCTGCGCGCCCCCGCTTCGTCCACACCTCAAGCACGTCCCCCACCTCGACAGCGCACGAGCAACGCAGCACGACACGATCGCCGTCGATTCCCTGGATTCGACCCACGTTGATGCCGCGATTATTCGGGCGCTGGTAGCTCATCATGTCATTGCCGCGCTCGCCCTTCAGATACGCCGTGGTGAACCCACGCGAGAACGCTTCGGCAAGCGTTTGCCGCTCTTCGTCCGAAACAGGTGGAACCCTCCAGTCTTTGGGATCGCGCGCCGCTTCGGAGAGATTAGATCCATGGCGGGAAGGATGGCTTTCGTCTGAACGCGCGCTTTCGTCATTTGCCCCCCGCTGGGTCGATGCATTTCGAGCAGCTTCACGCGCCTCGAGAACGCGATCGAGTGCCGCGCGATACGTGCTCGTAACCGCATAGACGTAGTCAGGGGACTTCATGCGCCCCTCGATCTTAAGAGAGGCGACCCCAGCAGCAACCAGGTCCGGCAGAAGGTCTATCGTGCAAAGGTCCTTCGGGGAAAGCAGGTGCTCGCCGGGAGAATCAAGGGGCTTGCGCTGAGCCGAGTTTCGAAGCTCATACGGGAGCCGGCACGCTTGAGCGCACAGCCCCCTATTGGCTGACCTGCCGCCGATAAGGGACGACATGAAGCATTGCCCCGAATAGCAGACGCACAACGCACCATGCGCGAAGGTCTCGACTTCGAGGCCGCATTCGCGCCCCACCTGGGCCAAGGACCCCACTTCCTCAAGAGAAAGCTCGCGGGCGAGCGTAACACGCTTTGCGCCAAGCTTCGCAGCCACCCTCATACCCGCCTCATTATGCGTGTTCATTTGCGTTGATATGTGCAACCGGGCCTGCGGAAGCGTGCGGGAAAGCTCGGCTGCAAGACCAATGTCCTGAACGATGAACGCATCCGCACCGGCACGATATGCCTGGCGAGCGCACTCGAGAGCATCGTCGACTTCGGCAGGAAGAATGGCCGTATTGAGCGTCACATACACCCGCGCACCACGAAGATGGGCGAAATCGCATGCTTCCGAAAAGCTTTCGAGCGTGAAATTGTCGGCCCCTCGACGCGCGTTGAAAGATTGAAGGCCCAAATAAACGGCATCAGCACCGGCGCAGATGGCGGCATGGAAAGCAGCTGCGCCTCCAGCCGGCGCAAGCAGTTCGACGTCATGCAATGTGATTAACCCCCAAATTAACGGCTCTTCGGTACGCAAGCAGGCAATGTATTCCAATAGTGAAAATGCCCCACGGGATGAGCGCGCTACGAATGTCTGAACAGTGAGGGTAGTATAATCTCACGAATGAAAATTAGACGAAAACAGCGCGAAAAGCGCACCCATGCTGTCGCCTGGCTCCTATTGGTTGCCATAGTCAGTTGCGCCTTTCTTGGGTATTGGGGCATACAGGGAACCTTGCGCGTCATGGACTCCTGGACCGAGGATCTGCCAAGCGTTGAGGACACCGAATTCACGAGCACCGCGCGCGAATCGGTTATGTACGCGGCCGACGGAACGACGAAATTGGCCCAGTTCCAGCTTGAAAAAAGATACCCTGTTGAGTCCGATGAGGTAAGCAACCTGGTCAAACAGGCAACCATCGACACCGAGGATGTCCGCTTCTATCAGCACAACGGCGTCGACCTGGCAGGCATTGCGCGCGCGTTTGCGAACAACCTCATCGGGCGCAGCCGAGAAGGCGCCTCCACCATCACCATGCAGCTGGTTCGCAACACCATGTTGACGCAAGAAGCGAACGACATTTCCATCAAGCGAAAGGTTCGCGAAGCGAAGCTAGCCACCGAGCTTGAGAAGCAGTACGGCAAAGACGAGATCTTGCTGATGTACCTGAACACGGTCAACTACGGTGACGGATGCTATGGGGTTGAGGCGGCGGCGCAAAATTATTTCCAAGTCAACGCCTCGGATTTAACGCTTGCACAGGCCGCCACCCTGGCCGGTATCCCCCAATCTCCCACGTATCTCAACCCGAAAATTTACCCGGACGCATGCCTGAACAGGCGTAATCTTGTTCTCGATCGAATGTTGTCCGCAGGAGACATCACACAAGAGCAGCATGATCAAGCGGTAGCCGAGCCCCTTGGCCTGAATCCCGCAGCCGACGTTCCCGAAGACGGAATCTTCGCATACCCGTATTTCGCAAGCTACGTCCGCGACCAGCTCATGGAGTCGAATAACCCTTACGGCTGCAATTACGCCGACCTGTTTCAGGGCGGGCTGACGATTTACACCACGCTTGATACCACCATGCAGGAAGACGCCGAGGCCGCCTGCGACGCGCAACGAGCTCGGATGAGCAGTGATCTTGATGCATCGCTTGTTGCCGTTGATGCGACAACGGGCCAGATCAAAGCCATGGTCGGCGGTTACGATTACCGTTCGAGCCAGGTCAATATCGCCACCGGCGCAGGAGGAAGCGGCAGGCAAGCGGGATCGACGTTCAAGGCCTTCACCCTGGCGGCCGCAATCGAGAAGGGCATCAACCCGCTCACGCGCATCGATTGCACGTCGCCCATGACGAAAGAGATCGACAGCAAGGAACAGTCCTTCGAGAATTTCGACAACATCAATTACGGCATTCGCACCATCCAATCCGCAACGGCTGTTTCCGCGAACACCGGATATTTGAGACTTTCCGAAGAGATCGGCCAAGCTTCCACAACCGAAATGGCACGCCGATTGGGAGTGGAATCGGACATGAGCACCGTATACACCAGCACTCTTGGCGTAGCGAGCGTCACTCCTTTGGAAATGGCTAGTGCCTACGCCACGATTGCGAATGGCGGCACCAAACACGACGCTATCGCCATCACCAAGATCGTTGATTCCGAGGGAACCGTGATTTATGAGGCCAAGCAATCTGGTGAGCGGGTGATCAGCGCGGAAGTTGCTGGCGCAACGACCTCGGTTCTCCGTCAGGTATTTGAAGCCAGCGACGGCACGGCTCAGGACGCAAAGCTTGCCAACGAGCAGCCGGTTGCAGGCAAAACCGGCACTTCCACAGATTTCGCCGACCACTGGCTTGTCGGATACACCCCCACCCTTTCCGTTGCAGCATGGATCGGCAACCCCTCAGGGAACATATCCACCGACAGCAACCTCAATTGCAATGCTCTCTGGAAAGACTTCATGGATCGAGCTCTAGCTGGAAAAGAGATACAGCAGTTCCCCGAGACAAAGGCGCCTTCCTACAACAACTCCTTCAATGACAAGCAAAAAGCATTGTACGGAGCCGAAGCGGGTGTTACGACGAACAGCACGACTCCGACTGCGCTCGGCAACGGCACAACACTTGCCTCAAGCAGCCAAACGCCGCCGAACGTCGTTGGGCAAACGCTGGCACAGGCAACAAGCACGCTGGCAAGCTGGAAAGCAGGCTATATAACCGAATACTCTTCAACGGCGGCAAAGGATACCGTCATCCGCCAGTATATTGACAGCAGCGGGATGGTCGTAATCGTGCTCTCAAGCGGCCCTTCGGGAAATTCGTCGACCGATGCCGCTAACTCATCATCGGAGACTGGCACGACTCCATCAACAGCCACATCTACTGCTGCCTCCTCGGGATAAGGTAGCGAAACTATTGACGGTACCGCCCGAAACCGGTGGCGGTACCGTCAATAGTTTTACGCAATTTCAGCTAGCCGCCGGCGCGGCTACTCCTTGAGAAGCAACACTTCCAGGTGGCGGCGGGAGCCATATCGCGATCTCGCGCGCGGCCTACCTGAGCTTTTTAGAGCCAATAATGCCTCTAAAAAGGCAACTCCGTTGGTCCTAGAGACGACAGAGGCACCGTAAACACAGAAGGGGTCGCATCGGCGCTTCCACCCATGCGACCCCTCGGTCAAATCCGTTTACCAAAAAGGAAGTGTCGTTACTTCTGCAGCGAGGATACGGTTTCATCCGCCGATTGCAAATCGGATATCCCCTGGTCATAAGTCGCCTTAATCGCAGCCAAGCGCTGATCGTAAGTGCCCCAGTCAAAGGGGTTCTCATCCGTTGCCGATTCAATATCGGTATAGAGGGTGATGTAATCGTTCAGCGCCGACTTCAAGCTGTTGCAACCGCTCACGTACTTTTCCTTTACGTCCTTCAACGCATCCGGGGCTTCTTGGTCGGAAAGCGAATCAAGGATCTTGAAGGCATTGTCCGCCTGCGTGCGCATTGCAACGACATCCTTGCGCGAGACCGCATCGGTAAAGCTGGTCAAACGTGTTTGCAGCTCTTCCATGGATTGATTGACTTGGCTCATGTAGGCACGGTTATCAGACTGCGCCTGCTGCTCGGCAGACGTTTGCTGCTGCGTGCAACCTGCGAGCATTGCGACGGAAAGAGCCACTGCGCACAGCAGAATCGGTAGTTTTGCCAGCTTAGTTTTGGTCATCGATAAATCCTGTTCGTAGTCTCCACAAACCCATTACGAGGTTTTACTTAGCTTGATTCGGCGCACGTCATCAGCCCGTTGAGCTTGAGCCCCCACCGGTTGTCCCGCCCGATGCGCCACCGCTTGAGCCGCCACCGGTCGTTCCTCCCGCCGACGAGCTTCCATCGGCAGATCCGGTGCCGCCTCCAACACCTGAAGCGTCAGGAGATGTCGCCCCATTATACGTGCCGGTCCCGTTGCCGGTAGTCGAACCCGTCGTACCGGTGCCATAACCGTAAGTGCTTCCGTTCGAATACGAGTTGCCGTTATTCGAATTGTACGCATTCGAAGAAGAACCTGAGCTTGATGACGTCCCTGAACCCCAGTTGTTCACCCCATAAATATGGTACGTCGCGTTTTGAAACGCCGTATACGTCGGAGACGAGGCATCGGGGAAACTTTGGGCTTCCTGGCCATCAAGCACCTGATCCATGAAGTTTTTGAAAACATCGGCGCAGCTCAGATGCGATGAAAGCGTTTCCTCATTCGATGGGTCGCCAAACCAGATGGCGACGGAAAGCTGAGGCGTTATCCCGCAGAACGTGATGTCATGGTATTGACTCGACGTGCCCGTTTTCGCTGCAACCTCTTGCCCGTTCGCCAGCTTGGCTTCAACGCCAGTACCCTCCGACGTGCTCACGACCGTCTTCATAACCTCGGTTGCAGCATGTGCGACTTCAGCCGAAATAACCCTCGTACCCTGCGGATTCGTATTGTCGACGATGAGGTTGTTCTTCTTGTCGTAAATCTTCAAGATCGGTTGCGCGTCATACTTCGTGCCACCGTTGGCGATAACGGAATAGGCGCTTGACATGTCAAGCATGGTCACATTTGACTGACCCAGCGTCAAAGACGGGTTGGCGTTTAACGTTGAAGTGATGCCCATCTCTTTGGCAGTTTCAATGACCTTCTCGGTTCCCATCGCCATCTGCAAGCGCACGAAACCGGTGTTTGACGACACCGCAAATGCTCTCGTGATGGTTCGCGTTCCGTAGTTGATATTGTCAATATTCTGCAGTTGGTTCGAATTTGAATACTCAGTATCCGGGATAGTCGCAGGAGACGAGCAGTCGATATTGGTGCTTGGGTCGATACCTTCCTTGAGCGCCGTTATGAGCGTAAAGGTTTTAAACGCAGAACCGCAGGGGCGCCCACCATTCGTTCCCTCGCCGGTAGCAAGGTTCGTCTTTTGCGTATTCCAATCTTTTCCGCCGACAAGAGCCCTGATGTAGCCGGTCGAAGGATCAATGGCGACGAGTGATCCGCTGATCGAGTCGCTCAGGTTTTCCTCTTTTTCGCGAACGGCATCTTCCGCCGCCTCCTGAGTGCTGACATCAAGCGTGGTTACGACGGTCAACCCACCCTTGAAGATGTCCAGCTGGGAATATTCGTCCTGCAAGACGTTTTTGACGTAGCTCGTGAAATATGGGTATTTCTCGATACCATCAACCGTGGATGTGGACTCGTTCAAGACCAGTTCTTCCGCCTGAGCGGCATCGTGCTCAGCTTGCGTTATATAACCGTTCTTCAGCATGCGATCGAGCACAAGATTTCGCCGGGAAAGGCAGTTTTCCGGATAGTCGATCGGATTGTTGTACGTAGGAGACTGCGGAATACCGATAAGGGCCGCGGCCTCGGCAAGCGTGAGGTCCGTAGCGTTCTTGGAGAAATAACGCTGGGAAGCGGCCTGAATGCCGTAAGCTCCTGATCCGTAATTGACGGTATTGAGGTACATGAGCAGGATCTCGTCCTTGCTGTAGCTTTGCTCGATTTTAACCGAAAGATATATCTCGCGAATTTTACGCTTGAACGAAATATCATTCATCTCATCAGCGAGAACGGTATTACGAACAAACTGCTGCGTTATGGTGGAGGCGCCCTCGCGCCCTGAGCCGGTCAAGGAAACGACCGCAGCGCGGCCAATGCCGACGATGTCAAAGCCGCCATGCTCATAGAAGCGCTCGTCCTCGGTAGCAACCGTCCCCTGAAGCACGTAAGAGCTTATCTGGTTAAGTTCCACAGGGTCACGGTTTTCCACCTGAAAGCGAGCAAGTTGGGTCGTCTCATCCGATGCGAAAACGGTTGTCGGCATAGACGTATTCAGCTCCGAAATATCCGAAACGTCGTAGTCTTTCAGATCGCCAATCCATTCGTCGCCCAGGGCGAAAACGCTATAGACGCCTACGCCGCCAACTGCGACAAGCAAGGCTACGATTATGAGCAGGGCGTAAACAGGATGTTTCCTTTTAACGCTGGGTCTGTTCTTGATAACGCGAGAAGCCACGTACCACCTCCATAAACTTGGGTCATTGTACCATCGGGGGTTATCGGTGCTCCAAAGCACATAAGTTCGTTGCAAGAATGTGAGAATGGTTTGCGGCGATTCGCAATCAAATCACATAGGTTTTTTCGTCATCACGAGAAACCCCTTTGCGATTCGAATTGCATGCCTCATAGTTTTGCAACTACAAAAAAGCCCAGGTCGTCGCTTTATCGTACAACCTGGGCCCTGTAAACATTATTTTGTCCAGCGTCTCGCTACGAATTGAATGCCTCATGTGCCGCGAGCGCTTCTTTGGCCTGCTTAAGCTGCGCCGCAACCGCTTCATTTCCGGTTCCGCCCTCGGTGGTTCTTGCGGCAACTATCGCCTCGAGATTAAGGGCGCCTGCAATATCATCCTCGAACAGCGAGCTCTCCGCCTTGAAATCGTCAATCGACAAATCATCGAGATTGCACCCACGTTGCTCGCAAAGCAGCACCAAATGCCCAACCACCTCATGAGCACGCCTGAACGGCATCCCCCTCTTGGCCAGGTAATCAGCGACATCAGTTGCCGCAAGGTGTCCGAGCTTTGCCTGCGCCATCATGTTTTCCGGCTTGATCGTCATCGTCTCGATCATGCCCGCCGCGCACTGAAGACAGTCCTCCAGCGTTTTGGCCGCATCGATAGCACCCTCTTTGTCCTCCTGGAGGTCCTTGTTGTACGCAAGAGGCAGAGCCTTCATGGTAACAAGCAGGGCAACCAGATCACCAATCACGCGGCCGGTTTTACCACGAATGAGTTCGGCGAAATCCGGATTCTTCTTCTGCGGCATAATGGATGAGCCGGTCGAAAAGGCATCGGAAAGCTCGATGAAGTCGAATTCGGAAGTTGACCACAGCACCAATTCCTCGCACAGACGAGACAGATGCATGCACGATACCGCGCAAGCATAATCAAGATCGAGCAGGAAATCTCGATCCGACACCGCGTCGAGCGAGTTTGGGATAACGCGAGAGAAGCCAAGCTCTTGCGCCGTCATCTGGCGATCAAGCGGATAGGTTGTTCCGGCAAGAGCGGCTGAACCGAGCGGGCAGGCATCGGCGGCGCGGTGCGCCGCTTCAAGACGCTCGAAGTCGCGCGTGAGCATCCAAACGTACGCCAGCATATGATGCGAGAACAATACCGGTTGCGCATGCTGCAAATGAGTATAGCCCGGCAGGATGACATCGAAATTTTGCTCAGCTTGCGAAATGAGCGCATGGCGCAGCGCGACGTTTGCAGCCATCAGATCTTCCGTACGCTTCTTCGCGAACAACCGCGTATCCGTTGCAACCTGATCGTTGCGGCTTCGGCCCGTATGCAAGCGGGCTCCCGCGTCACCGATATCGGCGGTCAGAACGCTCTCGACGGACATATGGATGTCCTCGTTGTTGATGTCGAAAGCGAAATCGCCTGACTCAATGGACTGCTGAACGCGATCGAGACCCTCGGTGATAGCCTCGGCATCGTCATCTGATATGACACCGACTTTGGCAAGCATATGCGCATGGGCTTTTGACCCGGCGATATCCTGGGCATACAGCTGCTTATCGACCGGGAGCGACGCACCGAAGCGCTGCGTGAACTCGCTGACGTTTTCCGTGAAGCGCCCTGACCACAAAGCCATGAAACTACTCCGTTTCCTTGTTGGCTTGAGCCTCTTGTTGGCCCCATGCCAGGGTTTCACCTTCGTAGCGGTTGCGATTCAGGGGACCACCCTGCTTCTGAGACTCGAAAAGCTCCGCTGCGGCGCCCTCGCGGCGACGGTTGACCGCCCACGTGCGAGCAGAAAGCGTTTGGATCTGGATAAAGCCCTTGGCGGCGGTGCGATCAAACGTGTCACCCTTGTCGTATGTAGCCAGGGCATGATCGTAAAGGGAATACGCGCTCTTGCGGCCAACGACGGTGCAGCAGCCCTTGTAGAACTTGAGGCGAACCGAACCGTACAGGCAACGCTGCGTCGCAGCCATAAACGCATCGAGTGCCTCCTTGAGCGGCGAGAACCACTGGCCGTTGTAAACGCACGTTGCCCACGTCTGCTCAAGCCCGAGCTTGTAGTGCAGGACTTCGCGCTCGAGAACCAAGTCCTCAAGCGCCTTGTGGGCCTCGATGAGAGCCATGGCAGCAGGTGCCTCGTAGCATTCCCTGCTCTTAACGCCAACCAAGCGGTTCTCAATCATGTCTATGCGGCCGTAGCCATGCTTGCCCGCAATTTTATTGAGATCGTAGACTATATCGAGGAAGCTCTTCTGTTCCCCATTGAGCATATAGGGGACACCCTGGGCGAACTCGATCTCAGCATATTCCGGCTCGTTGGGAGCGTTTTCCGGATCGGCGGTCATGGTGAACACATCCGAAGGGGGCTCAGCCCAAGGATCCTCCAAAATGCCGCACTCGATTGCGCGACCCCATAAATTGTCGTCAATCGAATAGGGGGAATCAACCGTGGCGCCAACCTCGACACCATGCTCCTTCGCCCAAGCGATTTCATCGGGGCGCGTCAGCAAATCCCACTCACGCACCGGAGCCAAAATTTCCAAGGAAGGATCGAGCATCGTGATGCTCGACTCGAAACGAACCTGGTCGTTGCCTTTTCCCGTGCAGCCATGAGCAATGTATTTAGCTCCGTATTTATGGGCGGCATCAACAAGATACTTGGAGATAAGGGGGCGCGACAAAGCCGAAACGAGCGGGTACTTGTTCTCGTAGGCCGCGTTTGCGGCAAGAGCCTTCGTCAGATAATCCTGGGTGAAGACTTGGCGCATATCGATAACCAGGCAGTCGAGGGCGCCAACACGCAAAGCCTTCTGCTTTACCTTCTCAAGACCATCATGCTCCTGCCCCACATCGCCGACGACCGCGATCACATCGAGGTTCATTTCATCTTGCAGCCACTTCACGCAACATGAAGTATCGAGGCCGCCGGAGTATGCCAAGATTACCTTGTCCTTTTGCTCTGCCATGTTTACCGTTTCCTTTCCAAGAATGGCTTGATTCTGTTTAAACTGACTAATGGTGACTAATGGTTTTGCGGCTTATGCGAAGGGTCTTTTCGATTCGTGCTCATATGCCCTTATCTGACAGCAGCCCCGGTGTCAAAGCCATAGTTTAATGCTCTTCCTGCATGCATCCCCAGGATGTAACGACCTGTAACGCGGAAGAAACGCCCTTCACGGATGCGAAGAAGAGCCTATCGTCGTCGCAGGTGGTCGATGGTTTCTCCGATTGAAGCCGCTGAATCAGGGCTATCGGCTGCAACCATAACGGTTTTATCGCTTCCAACCACTCCGAGGGCACCCGGCAGCTCAGCCTTGTCGATGGCCGCCGATACGCCAGCAGCTGCGCCAAAATGCGTCCGGATCACAACCAGGTTACCGGAAACATGCACTTCGCTTACCAACTCGCAAACAAGTCTTTGAAGGCGAACTTCTGCAGGGAACACGTAGAAACCGTCACGGGATTTGATGAGGCCCAGATCCATCACATCGCGCGAAATGGTTGCGTGAGTGGATTCGTAGCCAGCCTTCCTAAGCTGTGCGGCTAGATCCTGCTGGGTTTTTATTTTGCCGCCGCGGATAATATCTCGGATGACGTCGTGCCGTTCCTGACGATTCCTCATGCCTGATTTCTTTCCGTTCCCCGTGCTGCACCGCACTTGATTTCCGTGCTTGAATACTGCTTCATCCCAGCTTCAATATCCGAAATGAAACCCGATGGTGAAGCATATCGATAATAACGTATGCCGCTTCGTATCGAGCAACCCCCACGGAAAAAAGAGACCAGTCAGCAACTAGCATAGGATGCCCCGCCGACAACCAGCAGTCGCAGGGTTCGGCATATGGCGATCCGCATGGAACTATCCGTAGATTGATGGTCCCGAGCACAAATCAATCGCGCTCGAGCCCGATCGTCAATCCAACCAAGCTCGAGCGCGACCATACCATCAAATCTAAGAGTGCCAGATCATTAAGATAACGTTTCCATCGAGGACGCAACGCGGAAACCGGCAGCCCCGATTGACTCTGCAAAGAAACCTTTGCTACTCCTGGAGCATATCAGCCAAAGCTTCAACCATCGTGTCAATGTCCGAGGTTTCGCAAATGAGCGGCGGAAGGAAACGCAAGGTATGCGCACCCGTCGCATTAAGCAGTAAGCCACGGCCCAATGCGCGGGTCACCAATGCAGGAGCATCGACCGACTCATCGAGATCAACAGCATTCATCAAGCCGACGCCGCGCACCTCGACGGCCTTCGGCAAAGAGGCGAGTTTTTCCCTCATATACGCCCCAACGCTGGTCACATGATCGGAATAGCCATTTGCAAGCTCATCCAACGTCGCCTTCGCCGCAGCGATGGCGAGATTGCTCCCACCAAACGTCGAACCATGGTCCCCGGGTTCATACGCTTGTGCAATGTGCTTGGGTGCGGCGCAGGCGCCCATCGGAACGCCTCCGGCAATCC
Source organism: bacterium (assembly GCA_963639885.1). Lineage (GTDB taxonomy): Bacteria > Actinomycetota > Coriobacteriia > Coriobacteriales > Eggerthellaceae > Senegalimassilia. Next base: position 14,316 of record CAVHXL010000002.1, read on the forward strand.
CCTTAGCCATGGTGACGATATCGGGAACGATGCCGAAGTGCTGGAACGCAAAAGGCGTACCGCAACGATAGATGCCCGTTTGCACTTCATCGCAAACCATCAATGCACCGGTTTTTTCCGTCAGGCCACGCACCGCCTGCAAAAACTCGGGGGTGCATGGGTGCACGCCGCTTTCACCCTGGACGCATTCAAGCATTACGGCGCAAATATCATCCCCCTGGCTGGCAAAGATCTGCTCAAGGGCCGCCACATCGTTAATGGGCGTGCTCACGAACCCACCGGGGAGCGGCTGGAATGCTTCCTGCTTTGCCGGTTGAGCCGTAGCGGCAAGCGTCGCCAATGTGCGGCCATGGAAACTCCGGTCTAGAACGACGATCGTGCGAGGCGCACCATCGAAAGCCTGCTGAGCCTCCGCCTCCGATTTCCCACTGGCAAGAGCCTTGTCCTTTGCCAGCTTACGCGCATGCAAGCGAGCAAGCTTGATTGCGCACTCGTTCGCTTCTGCGCCCGAATTGGCGAAGAAGGTCTGCCAATCTTCAGCATCATCGGCAAGCCCCTCGTTCAAAAGCGAGGAGAGATGCGCGGCGAGTTCGCCACGCCCTTCAATATAGTAATAATTGCTCACATGGATAAGCTTTTTTGCCTGCCGGGCGATAGCCTCCGAAACGACGGGGTGGCAATGGCCAAGGCAGCAAACGCCTATGCCTGCAATAAAGTCGAGATATTCCGACCCCTCTGCATCCTTAAGCTTCATGCCGGAGCCTTCGACAAGCTCAACCGGCTTGCGGCCAAAGGTATGCATAACGTATTGAGATTCCAATTCCTGCTGCTGTTTCAGTGACATTGTTTTCGTTCCTTATCTACGAACGACATCGCAAGCGACACCGCTTTTAATTCTGTTCTATCACGGATCGGACGCTTTCAACCCGCAAAGCGCCCCTACAAGGGCAAAGCCCTTAAGCTTCGCTGTTCTCCGCCAACTTAGCCGCGAACTTGCCGAGGGGATGGTTGTCGAACTTATAAGCCTCTTCGGTCGAGTGGATAACGGTACCAACGCCGGTAGAGGTCAAAAGCTCAAGAAGCAGTGAATGCGGAGTGGTCCCATTGATGATATGGGCGCGAAGTACGCCTGCCTCCAAAGCCATAATGCATGACTTCAGTTTTGGAATCATGCCCGTTGAAATCTCCCCACGCGTAACCATGCCACGGGCCTCGTCAAGTGTCAGATTCGAGATCAAGGAGCCTTTGTCTTCGAAATCGCGATAGAGGCCATCTACATCAGTCAGGAAGATTGCCTTATGAGCGCCGATCTCAGCCGCGACATGCCCCGCCGCCATATCGGCGTTGACGTTATAGAACCCACCGTCTTCACCGAGAGCAACCGATGCGATGACCGGAATATACGCGGAAGCAACCAGATCATCGATAAGGGTCCGGTTAACGCGCGTTATGCGACCGACACGGCCCAAAGCCGGGTTCGCCTGCTCGGCAACAAGGATACCCGCATCGGCTCCCGACAATCCCACGGCGAAATTCCCGTGACGGTTAAGAGCCTCGACAAGCTCTTGATTGACTTGGCCCGCAAGAATGGTGCGAACCACCTTCATTGCCTCCGGCGTCGTCACGCGCTGACCCTCCCTGAACTCAACCGGAAGGTTCGCCGAGTCCATTGCGCGGGAAATAGCCTTACCGCCACCGTGGACGATGACGGGATTAACGCCGACAATTTTCAGTAGAACGATATCGCTCATCAAGTCAGCGCGAAGTTTTTCGTCAACCATGGCTGCGCCACCGTATTTGATGACGATCGTTTTACCAGTGATGTTCTTGATCCAAGGCAGGGCATCAGCAAGTACTTCCGCTGCCTTTGTAGACACTCCTTCGGGTTGGGTATCCTTTGCGAATTTCATGATCGATAGTCTCCGTTGATCGAAACGTACTCATGCGAAAAGTCGCATGTCCAAATAGTCGTGTGTTCGTCGCCTACGCCGAGGTCAATATCGATGACCACTTCGGGCGACTCGAATCGTCGCAGAGCCTCATCTTCGTCGAAAGGAACCGTCAAACCGCACCGACAAACGGGAATTCCCATGATGTCGATCGAAACATTTTCCTGCTTGAAAGACGCCCCGCTGCGACCAATCGCTCCCGCGATTCGGCCCCAGTTGGCATCGTGCCCATAGATCGCCGTTTTCACAAGCGGCGAATTAGCAACGGTGCGTGCCGCCGCATCTGCATCCGAAGGTGTTTGCGCCCCGCCGACGTTTACGGTAACTAGACGCGTTGCGCCTTCGCCGTCGGTTGCCATCTCGCGAGCAAGATGGGTGCAAACCGCCTGCAGAGCTTTCTCGAATAAGGCGAAGGAGCTCGTCCCTGGCTGCATGACGTCCGAGCTAGGAGCAGCAGCGCCACTCGCCATCATGATGCAGGTGTCATTTGTGGATGTATCGGAGTCGACCGTCACCTTGTTGAAGCTACCGTTAACGGCGCAGGTCAACGCATTATGCAAATCTGATGCGGCGATGGGGGCATCGGTTGTTAGGACCGCGATCATCGTAGCCATGTTTGGCATGATCATCCCGGATCCCTTGCACATCCCTCCAACCGTGAATGTGCGTCCGTCATAGCCGATTCCGTTGCCGCTAAAAGTAACCGCATACTCTTTCGGATGCGTATCGGTCGTCATGATCGCGCGCGCCGCCGATGCCCCGCCGTCGCGAGAAAGCATTTTGCAAGCCTGCGGCACACCAGATTCAAACGGTTCCATCTGCAGATGCTGGCCTATAACGCCCGTCGATGCAACGAGAACCTCATCATCTGGGCAACCAACCACCTGGGCAACGATATTCGCCGAGGTCCGAGCAGTTTCGAGGCCAACCTGGCCCGTTGCGGCGTTAGCGATACCCGAATTCACGGCAATCGCCCTAACGGACCCATAACCAACCCCGTCAAGATGCTCGCGCGACACGGTAACGGGAGCCGCGCAGAAAACGTTTTGCGTGAAAACACCTGCGCCCGCAGATGGCTCGTCAGCAACTATGAGGGCAAAATCCAAGCGATTCGGATCAGCGCGGAACCCCGCATGGATACCCACAGCGGAAAAACCCTTCGCTGAGCAAACACCCCCGCCGGGCAACTCGGTCAGCTGGACCCCCTGCGTAGGTGTGCCGGCAATATTCAGAGGTTTGGTTTCCCCTGAAGCGGACGATAGCGAAACGGGGCTGGTCATAGCATCCTCTTTCCAAACTGTCATAAAACCCGAAACGATGACCTATACCGGAACGGCGACGGTATCAAGGCCGGATGCCTCCGGCAGGCCCCATACGATATTTGCACATTGAACAGCCTGATTGGCCGCCCCTTTTCCAAGGTTGTCGATAGCGCCAACCGCGATGAGCATGCCGACTCGCTCATTTACCGCAAGTCCGATATGGGCGCAATTCGTGCCGACAACGGAGGAAGTTTTCGGCATCTTGCCCGCATCGAGAACATGCACGAAAACACTTCCTTCATAATAGTCACGGTAGCAACGGACGATTTCTTGCGCGTTACGAGGAGCATCGCCTGCGAGCGGGATATTCACCGTCGACAAAAGCCCCCTGTTGAGAGGTGCCAGGTGGGGAGTGAAGATCAAACGCCCCGGTATTCCGAGAATCTGCTCGATCTCGGGCGTGTGGCGATGCGTTGCCACACCGTATGCCTCAAGATTTTCGTCGGCGAAACAGAAGTGCGTACGCGAATTAGCTTTCTTGCCCGCACCGGTCACGCCGGATATCGCATCAACGACAACGGGAGCGTTTTCGGCCGCAAAACCGAGGCGGAACGCAGGAGCGGCAGCGAGCGACGTTGCCGTCGGATAGCATCCCGCGCAGCCAACAAGTACCCCAGCACCGCTTTTATGTTCTTCAGCCACCTTAGCAAGCTCTTCGCCGAAAAGCTCAGGGAGGCCGAACGCCGCGCGCTTGAGCAAATCAACCTGCGTATGGGGAACTTTATACCATTGCTCATAGATTGCCGGATCTTTCAAGCGGAAATCCGCCGACAAGTCGACAACGACCGCGCCCCTGTCAACGAACCTCGGAGCCATCTCCATTGCCGCCGTATGAGGAACCGCCAGAAACACCAAGTCGCACGAATCAAGCACCGAATCATCATGGCGCGAGAAGGCGAGATCGGTCGCCCCCTCGAAGCAGGGGTACTCGGATGCAACCGGTGTGCCGGCTAGCTCGTTGGACGTAACGGCAACCAGATCGAATTCAGGATGGCGGAGCAAAACCCGCACAAGCTCGATGCCGGCAAAACCCGCCGCACCTACAACTCCGCACTTTACGCTCATAGTATGCCTCTCCCGTTAGATGTGTAGTGGTAGGTTGGAACCGCCTGCTCCAACAGGCGAATCGCCTCTTCATCCGTCGATTGCAACGCATGCTCGAGCTCGTCGAGCTTGGCCGCAACCTGATCGTAGCTGATTTCCTGCCCAGTCGATACCATGATGGACTGGTTGTCGGTCGGAATCGTGCTCTCTTCATCCATGAGCAGTTCCTCGTACATCTTCTCGCCCTCACGAAGACCGGTAAACTCGATTTTGACATCGACATCGGGGGTAAGCCCTTGCAGCTGGATCAGTCCCTTGGCAAGATCGACGATCTTGACCGGTTCTCCCATGTCCAGAATGAAGATCTCTCCGCCGCGCGCCATGCCGCCAGCCTGGATAACGAGCCGAGACGCCTCAGGAATGGTCATGAAGAACCGCTCGATATCAGGATGCGTCACCGTAATAGGGCCGCCAGCCGCTATCTGGCGCCTAAACACCGGGATGACGCTTCCATTCGATCCAAGCACGTTGCCGAAACGAACAGCCGAGAAAATAGTCTTCGAGGTTCTTGCGTAGAACTGCACCACCATTTCGCCCATGCGCTTTGTTGCACCCATCACGCTTGTCGGGTTAACGGCTTTGTCGGTGGAGATGAATATGAAGCGAGCGGCGCCATAAGCATCTGCGGCGCGCACCGTGTTCAATGTTCCGAACACGTTGTTGTGAACCGCTTCGCGCGGGCAATGCTCCATCAGCGGCACATGCTTATGGGCGGCGGCGTGAAACACTGCTCCAGGACGGTATTTTGCGAAAACCTCGTTCACGCGCTCCGCGTCGCAAACATTGCCTATCTCGATGATGATCTCTATATCGTCGTACTCCGCAAGCAATTCGTTGCGCAGCATGTACGCATCGTTTTCATAGATATCGAAAATGACGATGCGGGCGGGGGCAACAGTGCACAATTGGCGGCACAACTCGCTACCGATGGAGCCACCGCCACCGGTAACCAAGACGGTTTCCCCTGCTATATAGCCCGATACGGCACGGGTGTTCAGAACGATTTCCTCTCGTCCGAGCAAGTCGGCCACATCAACGTCGCGAAGGCTCACGTCGCCGATCTCATCGAGCGAAAGCGCGCGCACGTTGGGCAGCGTGCGCAAGCGGCAATCGGTTTTAGTGCATTCGCCATAAATGCGCTTGCGCTCCTCGGGGGTCGACGAGGGAATAGCAACGACGATCTGCTCGATATTGAAGCAATCGACAAGATCGACGATATCCTCCGTGGCTCCTGAAACCTTAACGCCATGGATGCGTTGCCCGCGCTTGGCAGGGTCATCGTCTGTCGCAACGATGGGCAAACCGGGCATGAGCGGGTCCTTCGACGCCATGCGTCCGATAGCAAGAGAGCCCGTCTCCCCTGCGCCGACAACCAGCGTACGAGGCCGATCGCTAAGACGCTGCTTGGAGGCGAACGCTCTGCCCTTTTGCCTCATAACGCGGAACATGAAGCGAATCCCGCCCATAAAGAATATGTTGAGCAGGCACGACCCCGCAAAAACCCTGATGGGCAAGCGTGTTCCGATTACCCAGAGAAACACCGCTCCGCCCAGAGTGCCGAGCGCTATCGCAAGAACTATCTGGATAACCTCGTCTATGCTGGCATATTCCCATAAGTTGTTGTAAAGGCGGAACGCCGCCAGTGCAACGATGTTAATAAGCGCCAAGATGCCGAGCACGAAATAGATTTCGTTGTTGACGAATACTTCGCCTTTCACATTAGTGAGAATGGAAGCAAGCCAATACGACGCATACGTGGCAACAATATCGAGCAGCAGCAAGAGCGCTGTCCTTTTTGTGATATGCACGTTCAAATCTGAGCCTCGTCTTCGTTTTTCGAGCAAAACAGTTCATTGTGTCTGAATGCCCCAAAAGGCGCTCGAACAGAGGTTCATTGTAGCCAAACTGTCGTATGATTGCAGCGATATTACCGGCCGAGGAGCTTGTTTCATGAATACTACAGCCGCCCAATTCGGTTCAAACGCATCTCGAATGCACGCTGCGCAGCCAGCCCGCCAAGACAACCTTGATGCCCTGGTAGCCTTCTTCGAAAGCGGAATCAAGCCGAAATCATCGCAAGGCAAGCTTGGAATAGAACTTGAGCAGATCATCGTAAACGAGGATGGCTCCCCTGTCTCCTATAGCGAAGACCATGGCGTCGCATGGCTTCTCAGCGAGCTCTCGCACGCCTACCCCGAAAAAACGACGGATGCCGAGGGGGACCTTCTGGGCCTCGCGCGACCAGGCGAGGCCATAACCATAGAACCCGCAGCTCAACTGGAGCTTTCAGCAGGGCCCTTCGACGACCTCTCGATCGCCCTAGAGGTCTTCAGCGCCTTCCAGAGCGAAGTCAACCAGATTCTGAACCCGCTTGGCAGGCAAATACTTGCAACCGGCTATCACCCGACTTCGCCCGCGCGCGACTTGGAGCTTATTCCGAAGCAGCGCTACGAATTCATGAACAAGTACCTCAGCGAGGCCGACTGCTATGGACCCTGCATGATGAGGGGCAGCGCATCAACCCAGGTATCCATCGACTACACCAGCGCTGAAGACTGCCTTCGCAAGATGAAAATAGCGTACGCTCTGGTTCCCCTCTTGAGCCTGATTTGCGACAACTCGCCCATTTTCGAAGGTGCACCCCGCAAGCACAAGCTTGTCAGAACCGACATCTGGCGCCACGTCGACAAAGATAGGTGCGGAGCGGTGCCTGGCATATTCGACGATGATTTCACTTTGCGCGACTACGCGGCCTTCGTTCTAGATTGCCCGGCCATCGTCATGCCTTCCACCAGCGAAAGATGGGAATACAGCACCGATACCTTTGGTAAGATATACGCACGAAAGGCAATGACGAAAAGAGAGATCGAACACGCCGTCTCGATGCAATTCCCCGATGTCCGCCTCAAAACCTATATCGAGATCCGACCGGCCGACTCCATGCCCATCCCCTACGTTATCGCCTATGCGGCCCTGATCAAAGGACTCTTCTACAACGAGGCAAGCCTTTCGAGTCTCGAAGGCATTTTCGCCAACGTAACCGAGACCTCCTACGAGGCGGCGAAAGACGCCCTGATGGAAAGCGGGTACGACGCAACGGTGTACGGCGAAACCGCGGCTTCGCTGTGCGATAAGGTCATCGAAATCGCCTTGAGCGCGCTGAGCGCCGCAGACCAAGACCTCATGCAGCCGCTTGTCGACCTGGTTTCCCTTCGCACCACGCTTGCCGATAAAGCAGAAAGCGGCGAATAACATAACGGCCTGATGTCGACGGCATTTTTCCGCCTCCAACAGTTCGGAGGTCAGGTAGACTGATCAACGCAAACGTCCCAAGATTGGAGATGCAATGAGCAACAAGGGCAAGAAAGTAAAAGTCCACTACACCGGAACGCTTGACGATGGCTCCAAATTCGATTCGTCTCTTGATCGTGGCGAGCCGCTCGAGTTCACCTGCATGGCAGGCCAAATGATCCCAGGCTTTGATGCGGCCGTTGAAAACATGGAGCAGGGCGAGACCAAAACCGTGCGCATCCCAGCCGCAGATGCCTATGGCGAACGCAACGAGGAGCTCGTGCAGCGCATCCCCCTCGACCAAATCCCCAATGGGGATCAGCTTCCCGTGGGGCAAACGGTTTACATGCAGGGCCCCGGAGGACAGCCTTTCCCCGTATTCGTTAAGTCAATCGAAGACGGCATCGTGACGTTCGACATGAACCACGAGCTTGCAGGCAAGGATCTTACCTTCGAAATCACCCTGGTCGAAGTCGCCGATTAATTTCCTTGATTGTCAAAGAGCTTCTTATCGGGCCGCCTTGCTTCGGAAGGCGGCCCGATTCATCTATACCAAAGCTGATTGAAGCGTCCTGAGGGTTTACGCCACACGCCTGGCCGCAAATTCTTCAAGGCGCCCAAGCAGGTTCTTCTCCGCTGCGTCGTTTAACTGGCCAACCCGGACAAGCAACTTGTCGAGATAGGCCTCCTCGAGAGCATCTGCGGCAAGCAACCCCATATCGGCAGCATTTTGGCATCTTATCTCCGACACCGAGGCCGCAGGACGAGAGCCTTGCGAGGGAGAAACGCTGACCGCAGCGGCATCGCCCGCAATGCACGCCACCGACCGTTTTCCAGTATCGGGGTATTCGTCCGATAGCGTATCGACATAGCGGCGCCCTCCCGCCTGATGAGGCGCACCGGGAGCATGATGCGCGCATGGGCTGCCTTCGTCGATGCCCCCCGCACGCCCCGAATCACCGAAACCCTGATGCGTTAATTGCCAAAAGATGCCGGCGAGGACCATATAGCGCTCATGGCAGATCCAGGGGCCCTCCAACCAAACCCGATAAGACAGGGCAATAGACCAAGGCAAGAAACCAAACATCCCCAAAGAAGGATCCTGTCGCGAAGCATCCCCTGCACCGCTTAGGCTTTCCGAAGAATCCAGCAGGCTCATATCATGGAAATCCACGAGCCGGGCACGCACGCACCGCTCAATGGACAGCGCGTGCATGCGTGCGTGCACCGTGAAATGTTCTTCGGGGAACAGCCCGAAGCCCTTCCCGTCTTTTCTCCTCACGGGACATTCCCTCATCGACTCGAGAGCCCGCCTCATGCGCTTGCGCGCAACGCGACGTTGCTGCGGCGTTCCATCGGCCCAACCCGGCATGTGCGAGGCATGCAGATGTTCTACCGTCAGCAGCAGCGTTTGCTCGTCGCAGCAGAGAAAAGCGTCTTGAATGGTAGGGATATGCTTGCCTCGTATTTGCCGGGCATCCCATAGCAGATCAGAACACGACATCGCCAACCTCCTCCATCAAATCCAGCGCCTCGTCGCAATCCATGATTGCGGCGCATCTCATAGGGAAAACGCACTGGAGGTCGCAAGCGGCATCGCACCTAAGAGAATCTACGGGAGGCCCAGACAAAGACCCCTCCGCCGTCTGCGGCATATCGCAGACGGGAAGCGCGGCCATCACCAGCAAGGCTTCGGGGACCTCACAGCATTCGAGCATAGTGGTTCCATACATACGCGCACCTACTTTGCAGCGTTCCTGGATGGAAGAGGATCTTGCAGACGTGGTACGAGCAACGAGGAACACCGTTGCCAACTATGGGCGACCCGACAAGAGGGAGGCATCTGCACTGGCTCTGTTTGAATAGGGAGAGTATAGCACAGATAAGTACATTTGTTCGTGTTATTTCAAAGATGCGCCTGAAAAATGCTTGCCCGGGAAAATACCCTTACGGCAACGTCAAACCCACTGATAGGTACATCGCATAAAAAACCATGCGCATCAGAAAGGCCCCGATCAAGACCTCGATAAGCGAGCGCACGGCAACAGCGCGCGTAATGCCCCTGCTCAACCCGGTCCCCAACTCAGCTGCTGCCAGCATTACCAGGACGAAACCGCATACAGCGAACGGCGCCGCCTCCAGCACGATATCCTGGCCCGTCGCCACGGCCGTTTGCGCACCGCCTACGCAAGCGAGCTGAATGGCGCAACCCGCAACAGCGGCAACCGCGCCGAGCAAGGCAATCAGCTTCAACGCGCGGGAAGCCGACACGGCATTATCGCCCGCCCCAACCAATGCAAGCGACCCGAAGGCGCAACCGCCGAGCAAGGCGTAGCCGATGATCTGCACGGGCAGCGCCGGGGTATTCCACGATGAAATGGTAGGGATCATGTACGCAAGCCCCACGAACACGCAGAAAACAACGGCGAGCACGGAGACGACGACACCAAGGGGCTTTCGCGCCGATTCGAGCTTTCCCGCAAAACCAAGGCCCGCATACACGAGAGCCGCAACCATGAATGCCCCGCCCACGACGATCTCGTTCGTCAAAGGGGAGTTGCCGATACCGGCGATCGCGCCTGCCGCCTTAAGGGGGTTGGCCAGGTGCAGCATGGACGCGGAAAACCCGATCAAGGCCGCAACGTAGGGGGCCGCCAACATCTTATCGATTCGTTTCCCCTCTTCAACAGCGAATTCAGCCGTGAAGAAAACCACCACGAAAGCAAGGAACCCCGCAGCCCCGATAGGGGCCAGCGTGGTGAAAACCGCCAAAGGCAGCTCAGCGAGTGCTGTCTCCATGATCTACATCACCTCCGCAACGTTCACCACACGACCATCACGGTCATCGCAGGGACGAGCGTTCGCCGCATGGTTGATATAAAAATTCGGATCCGTATACGTGTTTTCAGGAAGCGGGGCCACATCCGCGCGCCCGCCCCGCGCTGCGATCTCATCGACCGGGCCGAACCCAAGTGCGCGCTGGGGGCAGGACTCGACGCATATGGGCATCTGCCCGCGCGCAACCCGCGCCGCGCAACCGTCGCACTTGACCGAATGCCCCGCCTCGCGGTCGACCTTCGGCGCGTTGTACGGACAAGCCATGTGACAGTAACCGCACCCGATGCATTTGTCGGTATCCACGGAGACCAACCCGCTATCAGGGTCTTTGTGCATTGCTCCCGTCGGGCAAACCTTCATGCACGCCGGATTGTCGCAATGGTTGCACGACAGGGATACGTAATAGGCGAACACGTCGGCAACCGGACAGCCATGCTCGTCTTCGCTCCAGCTGCCGCCCGCGTATTCGTAAACCTTTCGATACGCAAATGAACCGGACAGATCGTAGTAGTCCTTGCAAGCCATCTCGCAGGTTTTGCATCCCGTGCAGCGCTTGCCGTCAAGGTAGAAAGCGTATTGCGTCATCAGATTCCCCCTAGGCCTTGCTCACTTCGACCAAAATGGTGTGCGATGGATTCGCCTTCGCCAATGGCGACGGATGCCCGCTCGTGAGCGTGTTGATGCAACCTCCCACGTCAATGCCCTTTTCGTCCTCCGAATACCAAGCTCCCTGATCAAGGGCGACACAACCAGGGATGATGCGTTGCGTCAGACGAGCTTGAACCTTCAAGGTTCCCTGGCCGTTGGAAACCAAAACATCGTCGCCGTCTTTCAGCCCGCGCTTGTCGGCATCAGCGGGATTGATCCACAACTGTCGCTGACGATTCGCCTGCTTCAAAACCTCAACCTGCGTATATGACGAGTGCACATGACCTTTGAAGTGATAACCGATCATTTGCAGGGGGGTCTTTTCGCCAGCATCAAGGTAGCCACCCCTCTCAGGGGCGTACACCGGCAACGGATTAACGATGTCTCCCTCGTCAAGATCCCAGGTGTCGGCGATGTTCGCCAATTGCTCGGAGTAGATCTCGATTTTGCCCGAAGGCGTCTTCAACGGATTGGCCACCGGGTCGTCGCGGAAGCTCTTGAACGCAATGTGCCCATCCTCGAAATCCGGATCCTTGTGGCGCACGACGCCCTGCTTGAGCGCCTGGTCGAACGGGGGATAGTAATCGTGTTTCTGCCGTAGCTTCTCATACATATACTCGAGCCATTGCTGCTCATCGCGGCCTTCGGTGAATTCATCCTTGCATCCCAGCTTGTCCGCGACCATGGCAAGCGCCTGATACAGCGTCTTTCGCTCGTATTTCGGCTCGGTAGCCGCCTGGCCGATGATGGCGTACCCCATGTTCCCACCATATTCGTTCACGAAGAACGTGGGCTGTTCCTGCGGCATGGCGTCGGGAAGAACCAGATCGGAATACTTCGCGGAATCGGTCATGAGGACATCCCATGTCACGATGAACTCGCACTTCGACTCATCCGACAAGATCTCATGGGCGCGGGCGATCTCACCATGCTGGTTCGTGAGGCAGTTTCCCGCATAGTTCCAGATCATCTTGATGGGGACATTCAGCTTATCCACCTTTTGAACGCCCGCGTTGAGGGCCGTCATCTCGCTACCGTGATCAACCGCGGAAAGCCAGCTAAACGCCGAAATGGAAGCCTTCACCCCATTGTCCGCCATCGGGACGCTTATCGCGTCCGCCTCGAAATCAGCGAATTCGCTACCCGTGTTGCCGCCAGCGATGCCCACATTGCCGGTAAGGATGCTCAGCATGCACACCGCACGGGCAGCCTGCTCGCCGTTAGCGTGGCGCTGCATGCCTTTTCCCTGGTAGATCGCGCACGGCTTCACGGTGGCAATCTGGCGAGCCAGGTCCTCGATGGTGCTCACCGGCACGCGGGTGATCTCGCTCGCCCATTCGGGCGTTTTCGCCACCTTATCAGCACCATTGCCCAGAATATAATCCTTGTAGGACTTGTTCTGGCCGCGCGCGGAGGCCGGTAAGGTCTCCTCGTCGTAGCCGATGCAGTACGCGTTCAGGAAATCATGGTCTACGAGGTCTTCCTTGATCATCACATAAGCCATGGCGTCAACCAGCGCCGCATCGGTACCTGGACGGATGGGAATCCACTGGTCAGCCCTCGTTGCCGCCTGATCGCTATAGCGCGGGTCGATGACGACGAGCTTCGCGCTGCCCCGCTCAAGGCCCTGGGTGAGGTGATACCCCGCGCCGCCGCCGCTCATCTTGTTCTCGACGGCGTTTTCGCCGAACTGCACGACGAGCTTCGCATTCTTGATGTCGGAATTGGCGTTGCCGTCCTTTTTGCCGTACAAAAACGGGATCGCGCGCGATATCTGAGCCGAACTGTAGGAATTATAGCGATTGAGATAGCCCCCGTTCAAACACAGCAGGCGCTTCAAAAATCCGCTTATGTTCTTGGCGTTCACGCCCGTCGCGTAAGAAACGTAGACGGATTCCGGACCATATTGATCAAGAATGCGCCTGTAGTTATCAGCGATAATGCCAGCCGCCTCGTCCCAACTGATTTGCTCGAACTCGCCCGAGCCCCGCTTTCCAACGCGCTTCAATGGGTATTTCAAACGATTCTCATCGTTAAGCCAGCGGCGAATGGATCGCCCACGCTGGCATGCCCGCACCTGATGGTCTCCGTACTCGTCGTCGCCGGTGTTGTCCGTCTCCACGCGATAGACCGCCCCGTCTTTCGCGAACAAGCGCAGGGCGCAGCGACCCTCGCAGTTCACATGACACGCGGACCATGTGAAGCCCCCCTCGCCATCCGCCCCGTCGGCGGCCTCGGCATAGGCCTCCGTCGCGCCGCCCGCATTCGCTATCGACGCGCCCGCAGCGGTGCCCGCAACGGCGGCCGTGGCAGCTAATGCCCCCGCCGCTTTCGCGAACGTCCTTCGACTTACCGCTCGGCGCGGCGAGGTCGCGACGCCTCCATGCTCTTGCGACATGTTTCCCCCTTCGTTACCTCGGATATCACGTCCAACGCGACGAAATGTATCCTCAGCGAGACCCCGTCTTGTCGCATGAAATATGTGAATTCGTTGTCACACTGTTCTGAACAGGCGTTTTGATACAGCTCATGTGACAAAAACCCTTGATGGGCCACCCCTTGATATATCGACTAAACACCTAGGCCCACCGTCAGATGCATCATATAGAAGGCGAAACGCATCACGAAAATGCCCGCGAAGGCACCCACCAGACCCAACACGGCAAAGCTCCTTCGATAGGGAGCGAAACCAAGAAGCATCGCCGCGAACACCGCGATGCCCCCAGCGCACAGGATGGAGAAAGCCGCCACCATAGGGACGTAAGCGGGCACCAGCTCCGCAGCGCTCACGACATGGTTCCCCCACCCATCAAGCGCCAAGCCCTGCGCCGCATAGCACGCGATCGCGCCAGCGAGAGCCAGAATCGATAGCGCCAGCATCACGCACCCGAAACGATGATCCGCAGGGGTCCAGCCGGCAACATGCAAGCTGAATTGAGCGAGCAGGGGCCCCGCGATAAGCGCATTGAGCGCGATGCCCGCCGGCCCGTACGGAGCGTTCCAACTGATGACGGTGTCGGCCGAATACGCTAATCCGACAAATGCCGTAAACGCGAGCGCCGCCACGATCGTGGCCGCAAGCCACGCTTTCTGCAGCGCCCGCACCGGCTTCAGCGAAAACGAGTACAGCCAGTACACTCCCGTCAGGCCCAAAAATACCGAAGCGCTGAAAACCTCGTTCGACAGAGGGCTTCGTCCCACTCCGCAGAAAACGTACAGCGCGTTGGCGGGATTTCCCAGATGGGTTGCCGAAGCCACAAGCCCCACCATCGTAACCACCAAGGGTATGCATATATATTTGTTGATCGCGCACGCGCGCTCCCCTGCCAAGGCGCCCGACAAGAGCACCCCCGCCATAAGGGCAATGGAGACGGCGCCCGATGGTGCCAATGACGTGAACAGCACCAACGTTATCTCAGACAATGCGTTTTCGAGGCCCATCGCAATCCTATCGTCAAGCAAAGCCCTTGCGTTTTCCAATGCAGTTTCCCTATATGCCACCGTCGCGCACCAAGGTCAATACCCCGCTTCACGCTCATCGGGACCCGGCGCGGGCGGTGGCGAAGCGAAGAGAGCCTCGCATGCGGTTTCCGCGCAGGGGTTTCCGCAAAGAGCCGTAACGCCTGCTGCCGCTCAAATGCTTCGGCCATTATAATGGCACCCATGAAATTCAGGGAAACACTCAACCTGCTCAGACCAACCGTCGCGTCTTTGGGGTTCGCGCTCTTTTTGGCCGTGAACGCCACCGGCACCTGGGGCGGCGTGTTCCCGTTTCTCCCCTTAAGCTTTCAAACGCAGGAAATAACCTCGGGCTTTTTCATGGCCCAATCCCTTGCGCTGACCGCGAGCTTTATCCTGGCGGCGGTGAGCGTGTATTTTCGCCCCGAGCTGACCAGGCATTTTTTCCTGCCTTTCTCCGCCGTGCCATACTTCTTGGGCTGGGCGTGCTTGGTCGGGGCCATCTATATACATGGCGAGGCGCTCGCTTTAGCTATCGCCGCAGGCGTCTTGCTCGGCATCGGGTCGGCCGGCTTCTTCGTGCAATGGCAGCGCTATTTCGCGGGAACGAGCGCCGAAGCCGGCACCCACGATTTGATCGTGGGCACGGGTCTTGCCTCGTTGCTATACTTTTTCCTCTACGCGATTCCGCGAGCTGTCACAGCCTACCTGATTCCCGCCGTGTTCCTACCGCTGTTCGCCCTTGCCGCGGTGCTGAAAACACGGGAAATCGACCAGAGCCAGGCCATGTTCGAAGACATCCCGCGCGAAAACGCCAAGGTGTATCGCGCCGCCCTTCGCGACTACCTTCAAAGCGCGCTTTGCGTTGGCGCCCTGGGTTTTTGCGCCGGAATCGTTCGCTCACTCGCCATGTCCGAGCCGGCGACGGGAACCATGCTGAACGCCTTCTCCATGGGCGCATCCCTCATCGCCGCGCTCTCGCTGTTGATCGCCTGGAACTCGAAAAGCATCCGATTGAACGTCGTGGGCGGCTATCGCATAGCCTTCCCCTTCGTCATCACGGCTTTCGTGGGCATGCCATTTTTCCCAGAGAGCTACGAGCATGCCCTGGCGGCAGTGTTGTACGCTGTGTACAACGTCGTCATCCTGCTGATGATGGTGCAATGCGCGCAAGCCTCGCGCGACCGCGGCATCAATCCCATCTTCATATACGGCTTCTTCGCAGGATTGGTGTATTCCCTGCACAACGTCGGGTTCATGGCGGGATCGCTGGCGGGCAACATCAGCGTGCTCGGCATCGACCCGATCGCAGTGACCACCATCGTAGCCATCTATCTGCTGGCGATGATGCACTTCGCCGGACACGGAGGACTCAGGCAAGCCGCTTCCGAGAACCGCGTTCCGGCATCCACCATCGAGCTCGTCGCCCTCAACCCCGATCCCCTTATGCAAGGGAGCAGCCAAAAATGCCGCAACTATGTTGAAGGGGATTTCAGGGATCTGCTGTCGAAACGCATGCAGGTTATTCGCAACCGATACCAGCTGAGCGCACGCGAGACCGAGGTGGCCGAGTTGGTGGCCCGGGGCAACACGGTGGCGAAGGTGGCCGAGGAGCTGGTCGTGTCCGAGAACACGATTCGAACGCATATGCGCAGGCTATATGCGAAACTGGGCATTCACAAGAAACAGGAGCTGCTAGACCTTCTTGAGGAAGTGAAGGCCAGCGAGATACGCAACCTGTAAGGCAAGGGGCAAAGGCAGGGGGCAAAAGGCAAGGGGCGGCTCAAACCCCAAGCAGCCTTCCATTTCCCACATCCAGGAAATGGAAGGCTGCTCTTCGCCGCCGTCGCTTTTCAAGCGGGCTTTCCGGCCAACGCCAAGGTCCGACGCCGGAAAAACCATCCGCCCCAGGATTTGAATTACCAGCTGAGCAGCTCGTAACCGGTCTCGGTCACCACCAGCTGCACTTCCCATTGCGCCGAGGGCTTACGGTCGGCCGTGCGCACCGTCCACCCGTTCGGATCGGCCATGTCGATATCATGAGCGCCAAGGTTGATCATCGGCTCGATGGTAAAGCAGCAACCAGGCGCCAAAACCATGCCCGTCCCCGGATCGGAGACATGGCTCACGAACGGATCTTCGTGAAACTCCAGGCCGATGCCGTGACCGCCGAATTCACGCACCACGGAATAGCCTTTGGAATGAGCATACTCGCGAACGGCCGCGCCCACATCGCCCAGCAGCCCCCACGGCTTCACCGCAGCCAAACCGGCCTCAAGGGCACGCTTCGTCTCCTCAACCAACAGGCGCTTCTCCTCGGAAACCTCCCCAATGCAGAACATGCGCGAGGAATCGGAGAAATAGCCGTCAAGAATGGTGGAGCAGTCGACATTGACGATATCGCCGTCTTCGAGCACGTCGTCGGGAGACGGAATGCCGTGGCAAACAACCTCGTTGATGGACGTGCAGACGCTTTTCGGATAGCCCTCGTAGTTCAAATCGGCGGGAATGCCCCCATGCTCAACCGTGTAGTCGTAGATCCACTGGTCGATCTCCTCGGTGGAAACGCCCGCGTGAATATGCTCGGCCACGTAATCGAGCACCCCGATGTTGATTTCAGCGCTCTTCTTGATACCCTCGATATCCGCTGCGGTTTTCAGCAAACTGCGTTGCGGGACCTCGAACCCAAGTTCGTAAAGCTCCTGCAGGCGCTCATCGTTGCCAAGATGGCACCTCTTATATTTCCTGCCGCTCCCACACCAGCATTCGTCGTTGCGACCGGGGCTTTTCAAGTTATCGTACATGGCAGTCCTTTCTTATCGCGGTCATTGTACCGCTGTTAACCATGGCTAAACCAGGGGAATGGCACGAAATCAGCAATCATACGGTTCCGGACGCTTCGTTTGTCGTACCATCGCTATAAGCATAAAGAATCGCGAAAGGATGCATATGGAACGTGAATCTGCCTGGAAGCGCTACGACGAGGACCAGCTTGCCGAGCTCGAGCAGCTTGCCAGCGGGTATATCGACTTCATCTCAGAGAATAAAACCGAGCGCGAGTTTGCCGCCGCGGCCATCCGCAGCGCCGAAGCTGCCGGCTACGAAAGCCTTGAGGAAACCATCGCCGCAGGTCGCAAGCTTTCGTGCGGAGACAAGGTGTGGGCGTCGATGCGCGGCAAGGCCATCATCCTGCTGCAACTTGGCCGCCGCCCGTTGGCCGAAGGCATGAACATCTTGGGCGCGCATATCGACAGCCCGCGCCTGGACGTCAAGCAGAACCCGCTATACGAGTCAAACGATTTCGCCTTCCTGGACACGCATTACTACGGCGGCATCAAGCATTACCAATGGGTCACCATCCCGCTGGCGCTGCACGGCGTGGTGGCGAAGAAGGACGGCAGCGTTGTTGACGTGAGAATCGGAGAAGATGCGGATGATCCGGTGTTTTGCGTGTCCGACCTGCTGATTCACCTTGCCAACGCCCAGATGGGCAAGAAGGCCAACGAAGTCGTTGAAGGCGAGGCGCTCGACATCTTAGTGGGTAACCGCCCGCTCGTGGTGCGCGAAAGCGATGAGACGGATGAAAACGGCGAAAGCGAAGGCGCCGACGGGGAGGCAAAGCCCGAGAAGGATTCCGTGAAGGCTCTCGCGCTCAAACTGCTGAACGAGAAGTACGGCATGGAGGAAGAGGACTTCCTGTCCGCCGAGCTGGAGGTTGTGCCCGCCGGACGTGCCCGTGATCTGGGTTTCGACCGCTCGATGGTACTGGGCTATGGCCAGGATGACAGCGTGTGCGCCTACACGTCGATGGTGGCTCAACTGGCCGTGGCAGGCGAAGAGCTCGACCGTGCAGGCGTGTGCGTGCTCGTCGATAAGGAGGAGATCGGAAGCGTGGGCGCCACCGGCATGGCCTCGCAATTCTTCGAGAACACCATCGCCGAGGTGATGGAGCTCGCGGGCGAAGGCGGGCCGTTGCCGCTGCGTCGGGCGCTGGCCGCCTCCGCCATGCTCTCCTCGGATGTCTCCGCCGGCCTCGACCCCGCCTATGCAAGCGTGTTCGAGCCGAAGAACAGCGCCTATCTTGGCCGCGGCCTGGTGTTCAACAAGTACACGGGTGCGCGCGGCAAGTCGGGCAGCAACGATGCGCGCGCCGAATACATGGCCTATGTCCGCAAGGTCATGGACGATGCCGGCGTTCAATTCCAAACCTGCGAACTGGGCAAAGTCGATGCGGGCGGCGGCGGAACCATCGCCTACATTCCCGCAAAGTACGGCATGGACGTCATCGACTCCGGCGTGGCGGTGCTTTCGATGCATAGCCCCTGGGAAGTCACGAGCAAGGCCGATATCTACGAGGCCGAACGCGGCTACGAGGCGTTCCTGAGGGCATAAGCCTCTGTTGCGGTCGGATTGCCTGAGGCGCCGATTGCTCCCGCCGGCTGATTAGGGAAAAGGCGTCGCACCTTCAGCGTTACCCAATCGCGGGCCGAGCTTTTGCCCGGCCCGCGCTTTTCAAATTGCCGGATGCCACCCGGCGTCACTATCTTCAGGCTGCTTCGGGGTCAGGGGTCAAGTAAAAGCCCAGGCCCGCGATTCCTAGCGCGAAGCGCATCATGTTATTCGCGAAACGACATCGCCCGGAAAGCAGCCGCACCTAGGCAAGCTTGCCGCTATGCGAGTATGCCGCAGCCGTAAGCGTTCATGAACACCTTCGCGGCGCGTCCACGGATAACATCCTCGCCCGGCACAAGGCTATGCGAGCCGTCTTCGTTCTCGTAGCCACCAACCAGCTTGCTCTCAACCGCCCATGCCATCGCACGCTGAGCCCAGGTGGAAACCGAGTCCGCGTCGGTGAAACCGTCCAATACGTCCGTGCCGGTCGACTGGATATCCGCACCATTCATAGCCGCAGCATATCTCGCTAGAATGGTGATCATCTGCTCGAACGTTGCCGAATCATCCGGGCCGAACGAGGTGCTTCCATCATCGTTGTCGTACCCGTTCACTATCTTGTTCTCATAAGCCCAATTCGCGGCAGCCGTATAGAAATCATTGGCGGAAACGTCGGCCCAATCCGTGGCGTTTTCAGCGCTGCCGGTGTAGGTGGCACTCTCATCCGGACATGCCGCACGCCACAGGATGGTGACCAGCTGCGCGCGCGTCAGGGAATCCGTTGGGCCGAACAGCGTGGTGTTCGAATAGCCTCTCATCAGTCCCTTTTGAGCGCAGAACTGAGCCGCTTGGGCGTACCAGGCGATAGGGTCAACATCGGTGAAGCCCTGCGATCCTCCCGGCTGCCCCGGTTGGCCCGATTGATCGCCATCGCCCGGCTGGCCCGGTTGGCCGCCATCGCCTGGCTGGCCGGGGTTGGACCCGCCGCCCGGTTGGCCGCCATCGCCCGGCTGCCCCGGCTGCCCCGGTTGGTTACCACCCGCGCCGCCGCCATTTTCGCCAGCTGTGCCCGTTGCGACCTGCTCACCCGAAGCGGTAAGCCCATATGAGGAGCCCTCGGATACGCCATCCGAAGAGAAGAAAACGTAGCTCGCAGCGCAAGGTGCCGTTGCTGAATACAGCGCGTTGCTGGAGTCATCCGTCACCGCAACCGTTTCACCTGCGGAGATAAGGGACGCACCGCCCTGGCCGCCAGGCTGGTTGCCAAGCTGCCCACTCGGTTGATCGGACGAGGTTTGCGAGCTGTCCTGGCCAGCAGAGCCGCCCTGTCCACCCGATTGCTCCCCGGACTGCCCATTTTGTCCGCTACCCTGATTGCCGGGCTGCTGGCCGCCTTCGCCGCCTTGGCCTCCCTGGCCGGGCTGGGAGCCCTGGCCCGTTCCGCCGAACATCACGTAGCTCTGCGTCCCGGAAATCGTCTCGCCCATGCCGGAGCTTCCACCTGCCGCGAACACGGTGCCGCCGTCGATGGTCAGCACGCCGTCGGAGTCAAGCGGCTGATTGTCCGCCGTGTTCGCCGTCCATACCTCGGTGGTGCCGCCGGTGAACGTCAGCGTGCCGTTGGAGTCGAAGCCGTCGCCCTCGGTGCTGTACGCGTAAATGG
>CAVHXL010000003.1:0-34266 GCA_963639885.1 bacterium
CGACAACGTCGGACGCCTCGTGCCGTATTTCCGCTAATCGTTTTGTCTTGCCAAGTGGTAAGCGACGTCTTCCTCATGCTGTCAAACTAGCCTCATATCGGAAGGCGGTGGTCCAAATGATGTACCTGCGCATTTGCTGTACCGCTACGCCTCAAGCGGAGGAATAAAAGTTGCCTAGCCTATTTTTCATTGGAGGAAGTTCTATTGCTAGCCGTTCCGGATTCAGCGGCTTATCCGAGTAGCGCTGACGTGATCGCGAATCCTGCCGCCGCGGCTGCGAGGGTGCCGGCGTAGGTGGCGATTAGGTAGGCGACGCCGATTCCCGCATCGCCTTGCGCGAAACGGTCGACCGCTTCGCAGTTCATGGTGGACAGCGTCGAGAAGCCACCGAGAAACCCCATGGTCAGCACGGTGAACGCAAGGCTGCCCAGCGCGTTCGCCCCGGCAAGCGCGCAACCGGCGATGGTGCACGACGTGAGGTTGATGGCCAGCGTCGGCCAGGGGAAGGGGCCTTGGCATTTCGGCTTTAGGAACGTGGACGCCTTATGTCGGCACAGTGCTCCGGCTGCTCCGCCAAGCCCGACGAGCACGAGGGATGAAAGACTCATCGCCGCACCCCCTTGCCGTCGTCGCTGTTCCTGTCGCCCATGGCTTCCTGCGTGCGGGTTTCCTTTGTAACGGTTGTCTCGTCTTGCGCATCGGCGATCGCGGCTGCTTTCGCTTCCGCGTTATTGTTGGCGGGTGTCTTTTCCGCGGCCGCCTCGCTTCGCCTATCGGCCTTCGCTGTTTCCGTGGCGGCCTGCTTGCCGGTGGGAACCTTCCTCGCGGCCGCCTTCTCTTTGGTCGCGCTCACCGTGCCCTCCAGCCTATCCGCGACGAGTTTCCCGCCATAAGCCGCGAGAAACGTCGACGCGATGGTGATGGTCGCGTAAAGCGCGAACAGGCCGTATTCACCATTAAGCAAAAACGTGAGGTTCTCGGTCGAAAGTGCGGCGATGGTGGTGAACGCCCCGATCAGCCCGATACCCATCGATTTCACGAGCGGGCTGGGCAGCTTGGTGCGCCGCGCGACATGCTGATTGATGATTTCAAGCGTGAAGCAGCCGAAGATGTTGACGATGAGCGTCGCCGCGGGGAAGCCGCCGTCGGCGGGCAGCGCCATTTCCAAAAGGTAGCGCAGCGAGGCGCCGATAAAGCCCATCACCAGGATAAGCGGTGTGAGCGAATGGGGGTTGCGCAGGGCTTTGTCGATGGTGCGGGCAACGTTTCCCTGCATAGCGTCCTCCTTCGCGCTCGGCTCGTGCATGCCTGCCGGCGATCCGAGATGGCTAACGGCCGCTCGGCATCGCAGGCTGCGATCCGCCATGGTCTGCGGCCATTTAGCCAGTATATCGCTTGCGGAAGTGGAGGCGCTCTTTTCTTGGTCGAGCGGACGCCGCACGGACATCATGCGGGTATCGTGCGGGCACGATGGTCCTTGCGGCAGCGTTTGCCCCGGCCGGTGCTGACTGTGCTATCGTTTTGCGCCGATTGGGATTTTCGATCGCGCTTGTTCGCGCCAGAATAGAGGGAAACCATGACGAACGAAACGGGCGGTTTGCCCGCATCCGAGGCCATCGCGCGCCTGAAGCGGGGCAACGAGCGCTACCTGGAGGCTCTTCAGGCTCAAGGCGATGTCTCTCCTTCGCTGCGGAAAACGACGTTTGAGGAAGGTCAGCACCCTTACGCCGTCGTTCTCGCCTGCTCTGATTCGCGCGTGATACCGGAGGCCATTTTCTCGGCGGGCATCGGCGATCTGTTCGTTATCCGCGTGGCGGGCAACGTTGTGGACAATCATCAGCTCGGCAGCATCGAATATGCCGAGGATCATCTGGGCTGCAACCTGGTCCTTGTTCTGGGGCACACCGGTTGCGGGGCGGTTGATGCGGCCATGCACCATGAGCCCTACGGTACCGTGAGGTTCATTACCGACGAGATCTCCGATGCCATCGGCGAGGAGCGCGACGAGGCGGCCGCATGCTTGGCGAATGTCGCGCATAGCGTCGCGCGCATCGAGGGGAGCCGCAAGGTGCGAGCCGACGAGGTCGCCGGCGGGCTGCGGGTCGTCGGGGCGCTGTATCACACTGATACGGGAAAAGTGGAGTTCCTGGCCTAGCTTCTTTCCCTCTTCGCGCGCCCGCGCCGCGCGAGTCGCCCGTGCCGCCTTGGCCGGCCACGCCGTGCGAGCCGCCTGCGTCCGCGCCCGCCCGCACTCGCCCGCGTTTTCCACTGCTCGCCTGACGAAGCTCGGTGGCTTATGCCGGGTAAGCGGGCATCGTCGGATGATTTACTGGTTTGCCGGGCTGGCGGCAATCAATTGGCGCCGCTGGCCGATGGTTGCCCTTGAAGCGGTTGAGAAATCCTTGCATAAGTGAATTGGTTCGATTAACGTAAAGTGCGTTTCTCTGGCGGGGCATCACTTTTGAAACAGCGCTTCGGATACGCAGCCGCCCGCTCGCTTTTCGTGGGCGCCTTCCGGCGACTGCGGCTATTTCGCGCCCGAAGCCGTGTCGTACCGGGTGATGCTCACCTCATACGTTTGTTGGATTCCGGGAAAGGGAAGGATTTGGATCGTGAACGATGATCATCGTATGCGCAGCCGTTTAAGGCCCGTCGTCGCCACCTGCATGGCAGTCGTTATCGCCATGCCGACGTCAACGCTCGCTTGGGCGGATGGGCTTATCGCACGCGACGGCGTGCGCGTGCAGGAGCCGGCCGCGCAAATCGCGCAACAGGCCGAAAGCGCCGTCTCGGAGGGCGCATCCGCACCTGCGGCTGCGGCTAACGTGGCAGCGCAGGACGCCTCTTCGCTCGGGACGGATGGCGCCGCGACGGACGCCGAGGAGAAAACCTACGACCAGGTGAAGACCGTCACATCGGGCGAGGTCGTCTTCAGCGTCGAGTGGAACGCCCCGATACTCGGCGAGGCTGCCCAGTTCCACTTGAGCGCCCAGGGAGGCTCCGGCTCTTACAATTTCCTCATGCAGGCCCCCGAGTATCGCGCGTCAACCGATGATGTATGGGAAGCTGCTGCGGACACCGAAGCGGATGAGTGGTCTCAGTACACGGATCCATGCGCGAACTGCGATTACGAGTTCACCATGCGGGATGCGGGTTCGTATCGGCTGACCTTTCATGTGAAGGACGAAGCGGGCAAGGTCGAGGATTTCACCCTTGAGATCGTGCTCGACATCGCCGCCGCTGCCGCCGATCCCGACTCCGATGACTCTGCCGCCATCGACGCGGCCGCCCCTGCGGTCTCCGGCGACTCCGTCGTCTCCGACGAGGCGGCCGGATCCGCCGCCGTTGCCGCCGCAGCAGCAGACGCCGCCCCGGCCGGCGCGCGGATCGTCGTCGACGGCGACTACACCGTGCGCACCGTCGACGACCCCTACCGCGTCCTTGACGTGATGGGGGGCTCGACGGATGACGGGGCCAATCTCGCCCTGTACCGCCTCTCCGGCGTGCGCTGGCAGCGCTTCACGCTGACGTGGGACGGCTCGGGCTGCTACACCATCGCCTGCGCGAACTCCGGCAAGCTCCTGACCGCCGCCGGTGAGCCGGGCGAGCCGGGCAACGTCTACCAGGCGGCCCCCGACGGCTCCGACGCCCAGAAGTGGGTGCTCGAGGACGCCGGCGACGGCCGCGTGCGCATCTACTCGAAGGCCACGGGGCTGTGCCTCGACGTCGAGGGCGGGCATGCCGGCGACTCGGTCAACGTGCGCACCTGGGAGCGCACCGACAACAACTCCGGGCGCGGGCAGGCGTTCACCCTCGAGGCGGCCCCCGAGAGCCTCGTTTCCGAGGGCACCTACGTCGTGGAGTCCCTCGACGATTCCGTCCAGGTCCTTGACGTGATGGGTTCCTCGTTCGACGCCGGCGCCAACGTCGCGCTCTACGAGAACCGCAACTCCTCCAACCAGAAGTTCCGCCTCGAGCCCGCCGGGGACGGCTGGTACCGTCTGGTGGTTGAGCACTCCGGGCAGTGCCTCGACGTCGTGGCGGCCGGCTCCGAGCCCGGGACCAACGTCACGCAGTGGCCCACCACCTGGGCCGGTAATCAGCTGTGGGCCGTCGAGGACGCCGGAGACGGCTGGTACCGCCTGCGCGCGGGCTGCTCGGGGCTCTACCTCGACGTCGAGGGCGGGCATGCCGGCAACTCGGTCAACGTGCGCACCTGGGAGCGCACCGACAACAACTCCGGGGCGGGGCAGAAGTTCCGCTTCGGGCGCATGGTCGACGACGGCGTGTACTTCGTGGGTTCCGCCGACGACCCCTCGAAGGTGCTCGACGTCGTGGCCGGCTCGCGCGAGGATGGCGCCAACGTGACGCTGTGGGACCGCACCGGCGCCTCCAACCAGCGCTTCGAGATCCACCGCCTGTACGGGCGCGTCTACAAGGTGTCCTGCACGCGCAGCTGGCGCGCGCTCGACGTGGTGGCGGGCTGCCGTGATAACGGCACCAACGTCACCCAGTGGTCGCAGTACGGCACCGACAACCAGTCATGGCTCATCGACGTGCTCGACGACGGGTCGGTCACCTTCCGCTCCATCGCCACCGACAACTACCTCGACGTCGAGGGCGGTCATGCCGGCGCGGGCGTCAACGTCCAGACCTGGGAGCGCACCGACAACAACTCCGGGCTCGGCCAGCAATGGCGCCTCGAGAAGGCCGGCTTCGAGTTCAAGGGCATCGACTCCCTTGTCAGTTCGCTGGAAGGTTTGGGCGGCTGGGGCCTTCAGACCTCCAATGCGCTCAACCAGATGAGCGCCACCTCGAGCAACGCCCTCTGGAATGCCCTGTATCAATACTGGGATTGTGGCGCCTCGGTCGGCTTCATCATGGTTGACTTGGGCACCGGGGCCTCCATCTCCTACAACAGCGACGAGAGGTTCTGGTCTTGCAGCACCATCAAAGGCCCCTACGTCGCGGCGCTCAACATGTATTCGCCTTGGACCCTCAACTACTGGGAGGACGATATGTGGGAGATCATCCTGAATTCGCCGAACCCCCAGTATATGAATTTAAGGGATTACTACGGCAGCTCGCCCCTCTATCAACTTGCCGGCCGCACGCATGCCTACGATTTCGATTGGGATGCCTATTTCACCGACTATAGCGCCAAGACGCTCGGCAAGCTGTGGGTCGGCATGGCTGATTACTTCCTGAGCGATCGCGAGAATGCCTGGTGGTGCCGCTCCATCTTCAGCAGCAACAACTGGATCACCTCGCGTCCGACGCTCGACTGGAAGGGCTGCACGGTGTACGCGAAGTCCGGATGGATCACGAACTATCACGATGAGGGATATATCGTGATGGATGGCGATCATCCCTATCTTGCGGTCATCATGAGCTCCGCAAGCCCGAATGACAGCTGGCTGATGTCCGACTTGATCAACGCTCTCGATATGGTTCATACCGACATCATCTAGCAGCTTGCCTTTTTGGCCTGTGGAGTGCTTATCGGGCACGACGCAGGGCGCGGCGCGAATCGGCGCGATCCCGAAAACGGGGATATGCTGTCGATTCGCGCCGCTTTGTTTTGCGTCGGGGCTTGCTTTTGCTATGGTATAGGGACGTATTTTGTGAACTATCGTTTCGTGGAGAAAGAGCAGGCGATGTCAAGCACCGTGCTTTCTAAAGTTCTACCGAAGCAATGGCTGGTTTACCAGCCGCTTCTCAACGAGCTGGTCTCGCGCGATATCAAGCTTCGCTATCGCAGATCGGTCCTCGGCTATCTATGGAGCCTTTTGAACCCCTTGCTCATGATGATCATCATGACGACGGTGTTCTCGCTCATCCTGCGCTTCAATGTGGAGAATTACCCGCTTTACGTCATTTCCGGTTCCACCATCTTCGGGTTCTTCAATGAGGCATGCGGTGCGTCGATGAACTCCATCCTCTTCAACGGTGCCCTGTTGAAGAAAGTGTACGTGCCGAAGTATATCTTCCCCCTCTCGTCGGTGGTATCGAGCTTCGTGACCATGCTGTTCAGCTGCGTGGCCATCTTCATCGTCATGCTTTTCACGCATGCGACGTTCCACTGGACGCTGCTTTTGATCCCCATCCCGCTTCTGTGCATCTTCCTGTTCTCGCTGGGCTTCGGCTTGCTGCTCTCGTCGACGACGGTGTACTTCCGTGACATGCAGCATCTGTGGGGCGTTATCACCACAGGCTGGATGTACCTCACGCCCATCTTCTGGCCGTCCAACACGGTTCCGGCCGATTTCCAGTGGCTTATCCAGATCAACCCGATGTACCATTTCATCGAATTTTTCCGTAGCCTGCTTATAAGCGGCACGGTGCCGCCGGTTATGTCCTTCGTGACCGTTTTCGCCTGGGCATTGTTCGCCTTGGCGCTTGGCGTCGTCGTGTTCCGCAAGCTTCAGCGCAATTTCGTCCTTCATATCTAACGAGAGGCTGCACGCATCATGGCGTTGAAACCCAACAGCAAGAAGGCAACCGTCGGACAGCCCGACTCCATTGTATCGGTCGATGATGTCACGGTTCGCTTCAACCTTGAGAGCGAGAAGACCGACACGCTCAAGGAGTACATCATCAAGGCGGCCAAGCGCCAGCTGATGTTCGACGAGTTTTTCGCCCTCAAGGGCGTTTCCCTCGAGGTCAAGCCTGGCGAATCGGTGGCGCTTGTCGGACAGAACGGCTGCGGCAAGTCCACGCTGCTCAAAACCATTGCGGGTATCTACTACCCGTACAAGGGCTCGGTCGAGGTTCGCGGATCGCTCGCCCCGCTCATCGAGCTTGGCGCCGGGTTCGACATGGACTTGACCGCGCGCGAGAACATCTACCTCAACGGCGCCGTGCTCGGCCATGATCGCGATTACATGGATGAGCACTTCACGTCCATCGTCGACTTCGCCGAGATCGGCGAATTCCTCGATGTTCCCGTGAAGAACTACTCCTCCGGCATGATCTCGCGTTTGGGCTTCTCGATCGCGACCGCCGTCAGCGCCGATATCCTCATCGTCGACGAGGTGCTTGCCGTGGGCGACATCCGCTTCCAGGAAAAATGCAAGGACCGCATGCGCCAGATGCTCGACGGGGGCTCGACGCTTCTGTTCGTGTCCCACAACACCGAGCAGGTTCTCGAGCTGTGCGAGCGAGCCGTCTGGCTCGACCATGGCGTCGTGCAGGCTGAAGGCGACACCGAGGAAGTCTGCGAGCGCTACGTTTCGTTTATCAACCAGCTGTAAAGGGGTAATCATATGAGCAAGATCGTCATCGGCGTTGCCTGCCACAAGCCCTCCGAGCTTCCGGACAACGACCTGTACCTGCCCATTCACGTCGGCGCCGCCAATGCGGCAAAGCCTGTTCCCGGCACCCAGCCCGACAACACCGGCGACAACATCTCCGAGAAAAATCCCATGTACTGCGAGCTTACCGCGCAGTACTGGCTCTGGAAGAACGTCGACGCTGACTATTACGGCCTGTGCCACTACCGTCGTTTCATATCGTTTGCGCCCACCAAGTTCACGAACCTGAGCAAGGACAACCGCAAGCAGGTCATCATCCAGTCGCTCAACGAGCGCACGATGGACGAGTACTACTTGAGCAACGAAGAGGCCATGCGCGAGATCATCGAATCGCATGACATCGTCGCCACCGAGGAGCAGGATCTCTCGCATGTGTTCACGCCGCGCGGCAACCAGAACAGCGTCTACAAGCACTTCGCCGCGCACGACCGCGATCTTATCAACATTCACGATCTTGACACGATGATCGGCATCGTCGAGCGGAAGTACCCGCAGTACGCTGCCGACATGAAAGAGTATCTCGCTGCGCCCAACTTCCGCGGCTACAATTGCTTCGTCATGAAGAAGGACCTGTTCAACGAGTTGTGCTCGTACGAATTCGACGTTTTGGCCGAGCTGGAGAAAACGGTTGACTTCTCCACGTACGATCTGACGCGCACGCGTATTTACGGCTTCATGGCCGAAATCCTCTACAGCAGCTTCGTCTACCACAAGAAGAAGAGCGCCGGCGCGAACGTCTACGACGGGCAGATGCTGTTCTTCATCGATTCCGACCCGAAGGAATCCTATGTGCCCAAGCCCGGCGCGGTGCCGGTCGTGTTCAACGCCACGAAGATGCCGTCGTTTTTGTTCGACGTCACGGCGCGCTCGTTCCTCGAGTCGCTTGATGCTTCGAAAACTTACGATGTGCTCGTGCTGCACGATGAATTGACCGGTTTCTATCAGAAGCAGTACAAGAAGCTGTTCTCCGCGCATGAAAACGTGAGCTTGACCTTCCTTGATTGGGGTCGTGTCGTCGGCGCCATGTCCGACATCGCCCTGCACTACAACGATGGCTCGCGTGCGAAGATCATCGAAGAGGAGTTCGACGCGTATATCGACCATCCGTTGCTGTATCTGCCGTGGGTCCTGCGCGACTATAAGCGCGCGGTCGTTTTCGATTGGAAGCTCCTGTTCGAGAAGGATTGGTCGGAGCTTGCCGATCTTGACCTTGGCGGCAAGGGCCTGGCCTGCGCCATGGATGTCGCCTGGCAGGGCGAGATCAACAATCTGCTCGATGAGCAGCTGGTCTACGTTCGCGACTTCCTCAAGATCGAGAACCCTTATGGCGTGGTCGACTTGGGTGTTGCGGTCATCGATTTCGAGCATCTGCGCGCCGCTTTCACGTTCGAGCAGGTTGTTCGCGGCGTTTTCGCGTTCGGCGAGCCGCTGCCGACCGTAGAGCTCGTCAACGCCATCTTCCAGCACGAGATCACCTACCTTGGCCAGAAGTACAATGCCCGTCGTTCCTCCGACGAGGATTTCAAGAAGGCCATCAATGACACGCCTTTCGATCTGGGCAAGGAGCACAAGGCCGCGCTTGGCGATCCGTGCATCCTGCAGTACGACGGCCAGGATCCGTGGTGGATGTCCGGCGACGATTTCGAGTTGGAATACTGGGCGCTCGCGCGTCAATCGGTCATGTACGAGGCGTTCCTCGAGTACATGGTGTGCATGCATGATGCCGGCCGCGGTGGGGAAGGGCCTTTGCGCTACAAGCTCGACAAGGCGCTTCCGAAGGGTTCGCAGCGTCGTGCGTTCGCCAAGGATCTGTTCCCGCATGGATCTCACCAGTACCGTTTCGTGAAAGATGTCGTGAGGAGACTTGCGAACTAAGGAGACGCTTTCGTGGGTAAGAATCGTTTTTCATCAGTAGGAACCTTTCTTTTGGCTGTGGTGGTCGCGTCCGCCACGGCCTTTCCCGTTCAAGGGGTAGCTGTTGCGCAACCGTTTGCGTCCGCTGATGCCGCGCAGGCCTCCTCCGCGGAAGTTTCGGGTGCATCGTCCGATACCGGCATTAAGGACGCTTACGGCTTCTCCGACGCGCTGCCTGCCGTCGTTGATGACGGGGTTTCGGATGCGGACGTTGCCGCCGGCTCGTCATCTGCAGGTGATGCCGGCGATGGGGTCGATTCCCTAAGCGCCCAGGACGCCTTCGCGCTCGCTGCGTCCGTGCGTGCTGAATCGCCCGAAGATGCCGAGGTTGATGCGGTCGGGGATGCTGAGATAGCTTCCGAGACCCTTCCTCAGGGCACACGTACGCTTGTCGATGGCGTTTACGAGATTGCTTCCGCGGCAGATCCCTCCGAGGTGCTCGACGTGGTGGCCGGATCCTGCGCGCCTGGCGCGAACGTCACGCTGTGGAACTCCAATCAGGCCGCCCGTCAGCGTTGGCGCGTGAGCTATCTGGGGGACGGCTTCTATAGCCTCGTCGCCATTCATTCCGGGCAATCGCTTGACGTCGTAGCATCCGGTCAGCAGCCGCGCACCAATGTCACGCAGTGGACGTGGAGCAACACCGAAAATCAGCATTGGGTTATTCAAGATGCTGGCGATGGCACCTATCGCGTGGCGTCTCGCTGCAATGGGCTGTCGCTTGCTGCCGCCGGCAGCGCGGATGGCTCGAATGTGCGCGTCGATTCGTATGCCGGCGATGCCTCGCAGCGCTGGGTGTTCACGCCCATTTTGGAGAATGGGACCTCGACCATCGTAGACGGTGTCTACGAGATAGCTTCCGCGGCCAACTCATCCGAGGTGCTCGATGTGGTTGCCGGATCCACCGCGCCGGGCGCGAACGTCACGCTGTGGACCAACTATCAGGCCGCTCGTCAGCGCTGGCAGGTAACCTATTTGGGCAATGGCTGCTACAGCCTGCGTGCGTTCCATTCCGGCCAGGCGCTCGACGTGGTCGCGTCGGGCAAAGAGGAGGGCACCAACGTCACGCAGTGGTCATGGTGTGCGACCGATAAT
The DNA here is from genome assembly GCA_963639885.1 of bacterium. Classification (GTDB taxonomy): domain Bacteria; phylum Actinomycetota; class Coriobacteriia; order Coriobacteriales; family Eggerthellaceae; genus Senegalimassilia. Next base: position 10,323 of record CAVHXL010000003.1, read on the forward strand.
CAGCAATGGGTGATCCAGGACGCCGGCGATGGAACCTATCGGATCGCCTCGCGCACAAGCGCGCTTTCCCTGAGCGCGGCCGGTGCTTCCGATGGCTCGAATGTATATACCGATTCCTACACCGGAGCCGCAAGCCAGCGCTGGGTGTTCACGCCGGCGGTGCCGGATGGATCGCGTACGCTGATGAACGGCATCTATGAGATATCCTCGGCGGCCAACTCCTCCGAAGTGCTCGATGTGGTGGCCGGCTCCACCACGCCGGGCGCGAACGTCACGCTGTGGAATTGCTATCACGATAACCGTCAGCGTTGGCGCGTATCGTACCTGGGAGACGGCTTCTACAGCCTTCGCGCCGTTCATTCCGGCCAGTCGCTCGACGTGGTCGCGTCGGGCAAGGATCCGGGCACCAACGTCACGCAGTGGTCATGGAGCTCGACTGAAAATCAGCAATGGGTGATCCAGGACGCCGGCAATGGGACATACCGGATCGTCTCGCGTTGCAACGGACTGTCGCTTACCGCCTCTGGCGCGTCCGATGGCTCGAACGTGTATGTTTCCGGGTATTCCGGCGGCGCTGATCAGCGCTGGTCGTTCACCGAGATAGGCCCCATCGAAGACGGCACGTACGCTATCTGCTGCGCGTCCAACACCGACCAGCGGCTCGATGTCGTCGCCGGCTCGACGGCGGAGGGCGCCAACGTCACGTTGTGGTCCGAAGACGGCTGCGCGTGGCAGTGCTTCGATTTCGAGAACGTCGGCGGCGTTTGGTACAAGATCACCGCAGTTCATTCCGGCCAGTCGCTTGACGTGGTCGCATCCGGCAAGGACCCGGGCACCAACGTCACCCAATGGGGATACTATGGTGGAGACAACCAGCTGTGGCGGGTTATCACGCACGATGATGGGACCATGAGCTTCGTCTCGAAATGCAACGGGCTTGCGATCGATGTCGCGGGAGATTCCATCAAAAACGGCTCGAACGTGTGCGTCAACACGCAAAGCCCCGATGATCCGGGTCAGCGCTTCGTGCTGCAAAAGGCTCGCAGGACCACGGTGAAAAGCTATTCGTTCACGCTTAGCGAGCTGGAGGAATGGCAGCATTCCAGCAAATACGCGACGTTCTCCCATGAAGAGGGCTTGCGCGCGATGGATCCCACGACGTACGCCGAGTCCGATCCTCAGTACTATCGCTTCGCCGATCTGCGTGGCACGACCGGCATGACCGCTTCGGAGCTGAACAGTTTCATCGCGAGCACGGCTTCCGGGCGAAGCGGCCTTTTGAACGGCCGCGGGCAGGCCGTTGTCGACGCTGCTCAGCGCTGCAACATCAACGAGGCATATCTCCTGTCGCATGCCATCTTAGAGTCCGGCTGGGGAACCTCTCAGCTCGCCTCGGGCACCTACTACGACGGAAACGGATTCTGGGATGGTGATACGTGGGTCGAATTCAGCGGTTACGCGCCGGGAACCTACTACAACTTCTTCGGTATCGGCGCCTATGACGACAGCGCTTTCAGGAGCGGCGTCAAGAAAGCTATCGACTGCGGGTGGAACTCGCCCGAGGCCGCTCTGCTTGGCGGGGCGCAATGGATCGCGAGCAACTACATCTACGCCTCATCTTATCCGCAGGAAACCCTCTATGAGATGAGATGGGATATCGACCGCAGCGAAGTCGATCGCGCACGCGGTTGGCATCAGTACGCAACCAGCATCACCTGGGAGCTGTCCATCGCCACCTTGATGGCGAACTGCTATGGCTATTCGTCTGCCGCTTCCATGGGTGTGAGCTTTATCGTCCCGAAGTACCGCGACTAAAGGAGTTGCTCTTATGAGGAAAATGAGATCGGTTCTTTCCTGCGCTCTTGCGCTCGCGTTGGCGTTGTATTGCACGCCGGCGTTCGCGCTTGGCGAGACGAATTCCCGGGCGGCATCTTCCGTCCCGGCAGCATCCGGCGCCGACGCATCGTCTGCATCCGCCGTCGCCGTGGCTGTTGATGACCCCGAAGACGCTCAAGCCATCGAAGCATCTCAAGACGAAGGGGAAGACTCGTCTTCGGATGCCGCCGACGTCGATGCGGGCGCGGCTGCCAGCGACCTCGCCGTTGCCGATGCCGCCGCCTTGGCCTTGGCCGAAGACGACGGAGCCGTTGTTGCGAGCGCCTCGGGCGAGGCCCTAAGCGTCGAGGACGGCGTCTACGAGCTCATGGCCGCTGACGGCGCTTCGGCTCTGAGCATCGCCGGAAATGCCGCCGCGAGTGGAGACAATGCGCTTACCAGCACCTATGCCTCCGCCGGCACCCAGAAGTTCCGTCTTAAGAATGTCGGATCGGGACTGTATTCCATTTGCGTTGTCGAATCGGGGCAAAGCATCGACATCGTGGCTTCCGGCACGGTTTCCGGAACGAACGTCACGCAGTGGCCTTATTACGGCGGCGAAAACCAGAAATGGTCCCTGCGCGATAACGGCGATGGCTCCATCTCGATCGTCTCCGCCCAAAACGGCTTGCTGCTTTCGGCCGGGTTCGGATCCGACGAGCAGACGAATGTCTGCGTTGCGGCCGCCGGCGATGCCTCCATGCAGAAGTGGACGCTGAAGGCCGCGAAAACCGTTTCGCCCGACACCGTCTACATCAGCGCGACCGCCGACGGATCCAAGGTGCTCGACGTTTGCGCCGGCTCCTCCCGCGAGGGTGCCAACGTCACGTTGTGGGACAAGACATGCGTGAAATGGCAGCGCTACGAGCTGCGTTATCTTGACAACGGTTTCTACCAGATCGTCGTCGAGCATTCCGGCCAGGCCCTCGACGTGGTTGCGTCGGGGAAGAACCCGGGCACCAACGTCACGCAGTGGGGCGCGTGGGGCAACGCCAACCAGCAATGGGATATCGTTGCCAACACCGACGGCTCGTATCGACTCGTTTCGCGCTGCAACGGCCTTGAGCTCTCTTGCGCGGATACCACCGCCGGCTCCAACGTGCAGGTCGGGTCCGGCAGCTCGCGGTGGTGGTTCACCGCTGTAGAGGAGCCTTCCGCTTCGCGGACCATCGCCGATGGCGTTTACGCTATCGGGAATTTCGCCAACCAGAACGAGGGTCTTGACGTCGTCGCCGGATCGACGGAAAGCGGCGCCAACGTCACGCTGTGGGGCTACTACGCAGACGCGCGCCAGCACTACCAGGTGAGCTACGAGGGCAACGGCTACTATTCGATCAAGGCGCTGCACTCGGGTCAGTCTCTGGACATCGTCGCTTCGAGCGGTTGGCCGGGGGCGAACGTCACGCAGTGGCCTTACTGCGGCACCGATAACCAGTTATGGGCGATCGTGCCCGCCTCCGACGGCTCCTACTCCATTGTCTCCAAGTGCTCGGGGCTTTCGCTGGGCTGCGCGGGCGATGTCGCCGATGGCACGAACGTATGCATGCAGACCCCTGATGGCTCGATGGGCCAGAAGTGGAATTTCAAGGCCGTTTCGGTGCCGGTTAATCTTGAAGAGGGCGTTTACCTCATCGGCAACTACAGCGATCCCTCAAACGTTCTCGATGTCGTCGCCGGATCGTCCTCCGACGGCGCCAACATCACTTTGTGGCACCGCGAGAACCCGACGTGGCAGCGCTTCCGCATCATGTCGGCCGGCGACGGCTACTACCGCATCGCGCCGCTTCATTCCGGTCAGGCGCTTGACGTCGTGGCATCGGGCACCTCGTCCGGGACCAACGTCACGCAGTGGAGTTACTACGGCGGCGATAACCAGCTGTGGAAGATCGAGCGCAACTCCGACGGCTCGTTCAAGTTCATCTCCAAATGCAATGGCCTGGCCTTGGCCGTCGACGGATCGATTGAGGCTTCGACGAACGTCGTCGTGAAAACCCCGGACGAGTCCTCCGAGCAGCAGAAATGGTCGCTGAGTAAGTGCTCGACGCATGACTCCTTCAAGGTTTACCTCGATGCGGGCCACGGTTGGGATTCGAGCTATGTCGGGGAGTACGATCCTGGTGCGTGCAGCCAGGGCCTTGTCGAGGCGGAGCTGACTCGCGAGGTCGTTGCCAAGGTCGCGCAGATCTGCCGCGACCAGTATGGGCTTGCGGTCGTTGAGAACACCTACGGGGGCCTTTATCGCTACCGCCATTCCGAGGCGGTGCAGCTTGCGTGCTCCACGTTCTTGTCGTTCCACTTCAACGCAGGTGGCGGTTCGGGCGTTGAATCCTATATTCACAGCTATAACGCGGCGGCTGGATCCGCTGCTTGGCAGCAGGCTATCCATCCGTGGCTTGTGGCGGGAACCGGCTTGACCGATCGCGGCATGATGGATTCGGAGCTTGCGGTATGCGGTGGCAAGCTCCCGAGCGTGCTCATGGAGCTTGGGTTCATCGATAGCAGCTATGATATGGGCGCCTACGATGCCGACAGGGTGGCGCGCTTCATCGCGGCCGGCATCAACGAAGCGGCAAGCAATCCGGCCTGCCAGGCATAGGATCCCTCAGGTGAATGGGGGCATCCTCATTCACCTGAACCGAGATGTTTCGTAACCGCGATGCTTTTTGGGGTCGAGCAAAAGCATCGCGGTTGGTGTCTTCACAGCGAGAGCGCCGGCTGCGGCCGGCTACTTGCCTCCTCGGCGAGCGCGCCGACCGTGGGCGGTTACTTGCCTTCTCGGCGGCTGCGCTTCTGCCAGTAGTTCACGGTGGAGAACAGCGTCATGCTCACGCCGGTGTTCTGCAGGTTGTACAGGCCCGCCTTCACCAGGCCCGCCATATGCGGCAGCGCGTTGATCTTCGGGCAGGGCACGCCGCGCAGGTTCGCGAACAGGCGCTTCATTCCCGGCGATACCTCGTCATCGGAAAACACCAGATCCGGGTCCATGCGCTCGAACATGTGCTTGGCGGCTGCGCGCACGTTGTCGTGCGTCAGGTCGACCTCCTCGATGACGCCGGAGAGATACGTGAACCCGCGGCTGTTGTGCGCGCGCAGGATGCGCTCGTCGGTAACGTTCAGGCGCTCGAGCACGTCCATCATGTCGTTCCAGCGTTCGAAGGGGATAAGCGTGCTTTTCTGCGCGAAGCTCTTCGATTTCTCCGGGGTTTCCTCGCGGTAGCAGTAGTAGGCCGCGTCAAGATAGCCGATGCGATCGGTTTGGCACAGGGTTTCCAGCAGGAATGGGTTGTCAGCCCATCCGGCGCCGGGGATCTCCTTGAAACGGATGCTGTGATCGTCCAAGAACGACTTGCGGTAGATGGCCGACCAGATGGACGGATGGTGGCACAAAAGGTGCGCCGCTTCGGTGATGGCGAAAGGCTGCGAGGCCGGGTGGATGCGGTCCTTGTAGCTGCAGTTGAGCTTGCGCTGTTGGCGGGTGTCGGGCATCCAGATGCGCCAGTAGGGCGTCTTGATGATGTCGAGCGGCTCCCCGGCCTCGGCGAAGGGCGCGGCGAAGGCCAGCATGTCGGCGTACATGCCCTCCTCGATCCAGTCGTCGGGCTCGACGATGGCGATCCAGGTGCCATGCGCCTCGGCCAGGCCGCGGTTGCACGTGGCTCCGTAACCCTGGTTCTGCTTATCGATGACGCGAATGCGGTTATCGCGCGCGGCGTATTCGTTCATGATCTCGAGCGAATCGTCGGTGCTGCCGTCGTTGAGGCAGATGATGTCAAGGTCGCGGTGGGTCTGCCCGATGACGCTGTCGAGGCATTGCCGCAGATACGGCTCAGCGTTGAAAATGGGCAGGATAACCGATACCAAAGAGTCGTTCATGATGTTCCTTCGCTCGATTGCGACGTTGCCCTCAGATGGGCCTAAAAGCTTGCAAAATCATACCGTATAATAGGGAACTTGCTTGCAAAGACCATAAGGAAGGTTTTACGTATGTGGGGTTCGTTCTGCCTTGCGCTCGTCGCATCGCTTGCGCTGCTCGCCGTTCCAGGCTTCTTCATTATGCGCGGCATGGGATTCGCGCGCCTTGAAAGCATGCTCGCCGCCCCGGCTCCCTCGGTTCTTCTGTGCGCGCTGCTCGCGATCGTTTTCTATAAATGCGGTCTTTTCTGCACCTGGTGGCTTCTTGCCCTGGTGTGCATCGTGTTTTCGCTGGCGGTGTATTTGGGGGGACGATTAACCGCGAAGGCTGGTTGTCGCTGTGACTCCCGCGGGCAGGGGGTCTCCTCGCGCGACGGCTCTGACGGGTTTGCGGCCCTCTCCCGTTTCGCTTCGAGCCCTTGGTGCGTGCTGCTGTATCTGCTCGTGGCTGCCCTCATGTATTGCTACATGTTCGTGCTCAATGTCGACGATGCCACGTCGTTCGTGCAGTATTACGACAACATGCACCATCTCGGCTCCATCCAAAGCTCGCTTATCACGGGGAACTGGTCTTCCCTTGATACCACGTCGTATCCCGACCAGGTTGCCGCAGGCGTGGCACCGGTCTCGTCGCGATTCGGCTTCTATCCTTCGGCGTGGCACTGCGTTGCCGCCTTCGCGGCGAGCTTGACCTCGTGCGGGGTGGAGGTTGCGGAGAACGCCTCCATTGCCGCCTTCTGCGTTTTCGTGTTCCCGGCGGGCGTTTACCTGCTTTTGACCAAGCTGTTCTCCGATAAGCCCGTGGCGATCATCGCCGGCTGCGTGTGCGTCGTCGCGTTCGCGTTCTACCCCTGGCGCCTTATGACGTTCGGGCCTTTGTTCCCCAACTTGGCATCCTTGTCGCTCATGCCCGCGATCGCGGCTGTCTTTCTCGGCATATTCGACGCCGGCGTGTCGAAGGGAAGGCGGGCTGCCTCTGGCGCGCTGTTTATCGTCGGGCTTGCGGCGCTTGTCCTGACCCAGCCGAACGTCGTTTTCTCGCTTGGTGTGTTTTTGGCTCCCTATCTGGTTTTTCAGGCGAGTCGTATCCCGCTGCGCCTTTCCGTGCGAGCCGTTGCCGCATGGCGAATCGTCGCGGGCGTTTTTGCTGCGGCTTTGATCGTCGTCGTTTGGGTTGCCTGCAACAAGGCCCCATTCATGCAGGGCGTCGTCAACTTTGCGTGGGATCCGTATGTGTCGTCAAAGACGGCCGTCGTTGACGTTGCGCTCATGCGCTTTTTGTATCACCCGTACCAGCTTGCCGTGAGCCTGCTTGTCTCGATCGGCATCATCGCGGCCATCGTCGACCGTTCGCGCCTGTGGGTCGTCGTTCCGTTCGTGATCGCTTCCTGCTTCTACGTGGTCGCGGCTTCCATGGAGGGGCCGATTCGCCATTTGCTGACCGGCTTTTGGTATACCGATCCGAACCGCATCATAACCATGGTGGTGATATTCGCGATGCCCGTCGCTGCCTGGGGCGCCTCGGCGATCGTCGAGGCTTTTGTCGCGATCGCCTCCCGATTGCGGGGTTTTTCCGCATCGGCGGCGGCGCTTGGCTGGTATGCGGCCCCGCTCGCCTGCGTGATGGTCGTCTTCTGCGCTTGGAATTTCTGGCCGAATTACTACCTTACCGGGCAGAAGAGCCCGCAGAACGCGTTCGATATGGCCGGCTTTTACATGCGCGACGCATTTTGCGACCAATACAACGGTTGGTACAGTCACTCCGAGCGGGCTTTCGTTTCCAAGGTCCTCTCGATTACCGGGACCGATCAGGTGATCGCGAACATTCCCGGCGATGGAAGCGCATCTGCCTATGCCGTGAGCGGTGCAAGCGTTTTGTATCGTTACTACGACGAGTCCGAATCCGAAGACGAGCTGGATGCGAGCAAGCAGATCCGCCTGCATATGAGTGAGATAGCCTCCTCACCCGAGGTCGTCGCAGCGGCGAGGGAGTTGAACGTGGGCTACGTGCTCAAGTTGAGTCGGGAAAGCCCCGACAGCGTTGTGCGCTCATGCGTCGCCGATTGGCAAGGGTTGATTTCCGTCGAGGATGACACCCCCGGCTTCGAAGTGGTGCTTGCCGAGGGCGACATGCGCCTGTACAAGGTGACCGCCGCCGATTAGCGCCAGCTTGGCGGGCTTGCCGGGCCGCCGCCTATTGGCTTCGGCTTGCCGGGCCGCCGCCGATTAGCGCTGGTCCGCGGGCTCGTTCGGCGGGCCGAAGCGGCGCCGTTGGCAGCGCTGCTTTCGAGATCCGCTTTGCCCTGCCGGGCTGCCTATAGGACGTTTTGCGCCTGCTCGCAGGCCGCTATCGCAAGCTTGGCCGTATGCTTCCATGAGCAGAGTTCCCGCACGCGATCGGCCACGGCCCGTCCCTGATCGGCCAGTTGCTGCCGCCTTTCCGCTGCCTCGCCGAGCGCGGCGGCGATGGTCTCGGGCTTGCGGTCGGCCAGGATGGTGCCGAACCGCGCATCGGGGATCAGCTCGTCGGTGCCTCCGACATCGGTGACGATGGCGGGCAGCCCGCACGCGGACGCCTCCAAGAGCGTGGTGGCGAAGCCCTCGGAGCGCGACGGCAGGCATAACGCATCGGCTTGCGTGAAAAGGGCGGCCATGTCGGGTCGTGAAAGCCGGCCGACAAGATGAACATTTCGCGGCGCGATTTCGCGCAGATGCTGCTCAAGGGGTCCCGTTCCCGCCATGATCACGTGGATGGCCGTCGCATCGGCGCCGCGGGCGTCCATGACCATGCTCGCCGCGCGTGTCAGCTCCTCGGGACCCTTTTCGGGAATGAGCCTCCCGGCGGATGCCACCAGCAGCGCGTCCTTGTCGATATTGAGCTCGGCGCGGAAATCGCGCTCGCTTGCCCCCTTCGCGTACGCATCGGCATCGATGGCGTTGGGCAGCTCGCCCGACGATTCCAGCCCAAAATGCCCAAGCCATGCGCTTGCCTTTCTCGACACGGCGAAACAGCTCGGCTGATAGCGTTTCGCGCGCATGGTCATCGCATGCTCCACGAGCTCGACCGCCTTGCTCACCGCGGCGCCTCCCATGGTTAGATGCGCCGAGCCATGCTCGATGAGCACGGGCGCGATTCCCAGGCGGCGCGCGAAGGCCAGGCCCTCGCATGACAGCGGATAGAAGCGCGTGTTGACCACCACGTAGGCGGGGCCCTGCGCGGCAAGCCAGGTCATCTGCCGGCGATATTCGGCGTTGCGGCGGGGAAGGGGATAGCGCCCTGCGAGCGCATTGGCGCAGGGCAGGCGCACGACCTCGACGCCCCCGCCCTCGTTGCCGACGTCGTGCGTGTCCATCGTCACCACGATGGGGCGCCATCCAAGTTCGAGCAGCGCCCTCGCAAGGTTTTCCGTGTATGTCTCAACCCCGCCCATCGAGGGCGCGTACAGGGCGCTGAACAGGCAGATGGTTTTGCTTGCTGCGGGGTGGGGCGTGCGGCTCAAGCGGCTCTCCTTGATTGGCGTCGGCGGCGCGCGCCCGGTCGGGCGCGCGCATGTGTTCGATTACGACATTATATGGCCTGGGGTTCGCATTTTCGCAGTCTAAAGGTTAAACTACCCTTTTGGACGCATTACCGGCCCCTTACAGTCCGTTTACACCGATGGGAAATTCATCGCATGAGCGAACAGAGCATACTTGCCGTTATCCCGGCTTACAACGAACAGGACAACATCGTGTCCACCATTGAGGATTTGCGCACGAACGCGCCCGAGGTGGATTACGTGGTGGTCAACGATGGATCGCGCGACCGCACGCTCGATATCTGCAAGGAGCGCGGCTACAACTACATCAACCTGCCGGTGAACCTCGGCCTTGCCGGGGCATTCCAGACCGGCATGAAGTACGCTTTCGAGCATGGATACGACTATGCCATCCAGTTCGATGCCGATGGCCAGCATTCGGCAGCCTATATCCGCAAGATGGTGAAGGTGGCGCAAACCAAGGGCGCGAACATCGTCATCGGGAGCCGTTTCGCCAACACCAAGAAGCCTGTAAGCGCGCGCATGGCGGGAAGCGCGCTCATCACCGCGATGATCCTGCTGACCACGCGCAAGCGCATCCAGGATCCCACCTCGGGCATGCGCCTGTTCGACAGGACCATGATCCCGCTGCTCGCCAACGAGCTCGATTTCGGCCCGGAGCCCGACACCATCTCGCTGCTCATGCGCTGGGGCTACGTGGTGGAGGAAACCCAGGTCGAAATGCGCGAGCGCACGGCGGGCGAGAGCTACCTGAACTTCACGAAATCCGTTCTCTACATGCTGCGCATGTCCATCTCCATCCTGCTCGTGCAGTGGTTTAGGAGGAAGAAATGAGCTTCTTGTTCTCCACGACGCTGCTCGTCGGCGCGCTGGTGTCCTTTTACCTCATCCTGCGCAAGATCCGCCACGCCGAGGTGACCATCGCCGACTCGACGTTTTGGTTTTTGTTCGCGCTGTCGCTCGTGCTCATGGGCGTTTTCCGGCAAATCCCGTTCTTTTTTGCCGACCTGTTCGGCATCGAAAGCCCGGCGAACTTCGTGTTCGTGTACGTCATCGCCGTGCTGGTGCTGCGCGAGTTCTACACCACGGTGAAGGTGTCGAAGCTGCAGGCGAAGGTCAACGCGCTCGTGCAGCGCGAGGCGCTCGACGACGCGGATGCGCGGGCCGCGGCCGCTGTTGCCGCGCCGGCGATCTCCGCGTCCGCGGTTGATCCCGTCCGCGAATCCGTCGCCTGCAACGAAAAAGGTGATCAAGATGCTTAATCTCACGGTCGGCCCCGTCATGTCCGACGAGGGCATCCTCGCTATCGGTGCCGAGCAGGTCCCGTATTTCCGCACCCCGGAGTTCTCGCAGGTCATGCTTGAGAACGAGCAGATTTTCCTTGAGCTTGCGGGCGCGCCGAGCGATGCGCGCGGGGTGTTTTTGACCGGCTCGGGCACGGCGGCCATGGAGGCCGCGGTTGCGAACACGCTCACGCCTGCCGACCGGGCGCTCATCGTCGTCGGCGGCAGCTTCGGCAAGCGCTTCTCCGAGCTGTGCGACATCCACGGCATCCCGCATACCGACATCGTCATAGCCGAGGGGTGCACGCTTGCGGCCGAGGATCTTTCCCGCTACGAGCAGGGCGGCTTCACGGCGTTTCTGGTGAACATCCACGAGACCTCTACCGGCGTGCTTTACGACGCGGGTCTCATAGCCGACTTCTGCCGTCGCAACAACCTGTTCTTCATCATGGACGCCATCAGCGCTTTTCTGGCCGACCCGCTTGATATGGGAAAGCTGGGCGCGGACGTGTTCATCTCCGGCTCGCAGAAAGCGCTCGCGTGCCCGCCGGGCATCTCGCTTCTGGCTCTTTCCCCTGCGGCCCTGGAGCGCATCTCGCGCATCGACTCGGGCTGCATGTACCTCGATCTAAAAAGCGCGCTTTCGAACGGCACGCGCGGGCAGACGCCGTTCACCCCGGCTGTGGGAACCTTGCTGCAGATCAACGCGCGCCTGCGCCAGCTGCGCGAGCAGGGCGGCGCCGCGGCGGAGAACGCCCGCATCGCGGCACTCGCCGCCGATTTCCGCGCCCGCATCGCGCATTTGCCGCTCGTATGCACCTCGCCCGCGCCATCGAACGCGGTCACGGCGCTTCATCCTGAAAACGTTTCAGCCTACGATGTCTTCAGCATCCTGAAGGACGAGTACGGCATCTGGGTTTGCCCGAATGGCGGCGCGTCCGCCGAAAAGGTGTTTCGCGTTGGGCATATCGGGGCGCTTACGACCGCCGATAACGAAAAGCTCGTGGAAGCTTTCGACGACCTGGTTGCGCGAGGCAAGCTGTAAGGGGGCTTCATGAAGAAGGTCATCACGTACGGCACATACGATCTGCTGCATTATGGGCACATCCGCTTGCTTGAGCGTGCCAAGGCGCTCGGTGATTATCTTATCGTGGGCGTGACCGCGGAGGATTTCGACAAGGTGCGCGGCAAGATCAACGTCGAGCAGTCATTGGTCGAGCGCATGGAGGCCGTGCGATCGACGGGGTTGGCCGACGAGATCATCGTCGAGGAATACGAGGGCCAGAAGATCGACGATATCCGCCGCTACGGCATCGACATCTTCACGGTCGGGTCCGACTGGGTGGGGAAGTTCGATTACCTGCGCGAATACTGCGAGGTCGTCTACCTTGATCGCACGCAGGGCGTTTCGAGCACCGAGATCCGCTCTGAGCGCTCGACGCTGAAGGTGAGTTTCGTCGGCGATGGCCCCGTTCTTGACAAATATCTTGCCGAAAGCGCCTACGTCAACGGCATGGAGTGCGCAGGCCAGCTGTCGGTGGGCAGCGATCCCGACGCGTTCGATGACAAGTTCGCCGAATTGCTCGGCCAAAGCGACGCCGTGTACCTCTCGACGCATCCGGATAAGCATGCGCAGCACATCAGGGCTGCTCTCGATGCCGGTGTGCATGTGCTGTGCGAATCGCCCATCGCGAAAAGCGCCGCCGAGGCCGAAGAGCTTCAGCATCTTGCGCGCGAGGCGGGGCTGGTACTCATGGATGCCGTTAAAACCGCGTACGCGACCGCATATGCGCGTATGCTGCTGCTGGCGAAAAGCGGTCGCATCGGCAAGGTCGTCTCGGTGGATGCCACGTGCACGAGCCTGAGGCCCTATGAGGCTGAGAACGCGGCAAGCTCGAACAACTGGAGCGCGATGAGCACCTGGGCCCCTACGGCCGTCTTGCCCATCGTCCAGCTGCTCGGGCCGGCGTGGGATGCCGTCAGCTTCTCGGCATGCTATGCAGCCGAGGATCCCAAACGCGACACGTTCGCCCGCGCGGTCTTCACCTATCCCGAGGCGGTGGCCTCGTTCACGGTCGGTTCGGCGGTCAAGGCCGAGGGCGATCTGGTTATCGCCGGGACCGAGGGCTACATCTACGTGCCCGCGCCGTGGTGGAAAACCGACTACTTCGAGATCCGCCGCGAGAACGCCGCCGACAACAAGCGCTACTTCTACCAGCTTGACGGCGAGGGCATTCGCTATCAGCTTGTCTCCTTTGCTCGCGCCATTGAGAAAGGGACGAATCTTTCCGGCGTTTCCCCTGAAGATTCGCTTGCCATCGCGCGCCTGTTCGAATGCTTCGCGGACGTTGGCTGCGCGAATCTTGGCACTGCCGGCTAATCGCTTGCCCGCCAGGCCCGCATTTTTGCGGGCCGTCTTGCCCATCGCCCCCGCTTCCGGCGCAGGGCCTGCCGCAAGACCCAGCGCACGCTTTGCGCGCTCGCAGCCCGTATCCGCATGAAACCGAGGAGAACCACCTTCAATGGAGCAGTTGACCATCGACGACATCAAGGCGATCGAGCTTGAGATCATGGATGAGATCGATCGGGTTTGCGCCGAGCGCGGCCTGCAGTACTTTTTAGGCTACGGCAGCCTGCTCGGGGCTGTTCGCCATGGTGGATTCATCCCCTGGGACGACGACATCGACATCTTGATGATGCGTGCCGACTACGAGCAGCTCATGGCCCATTTCAACGAGTGGCGCAAAAGCGAGCGCTTCAAGCTGGTCAGTTATCGCGACGAGTCCTCCATCTATCAGATCGCCAAGGTCGTCGACACGACGACGGTCATGTACGAGAACTTCGTGGGGAAGAAGGCGGCCACCGGGGTGTGGGTCGACATCTTCCCGCTTGAGAACTTCGATCCGACGAAAAGCTCCTTGATCAAGACGCGTGACCGCGTCGGCTTGCTGCGCAGCTTCGTCGTCACCGACCCGGCGTCGGGATCGAACGCGTTCGTGAAGCTGGTCAAGCGCATCGTATGCCCCTTCGTTGCGCATAAGAATCCCTATGAGCTGGCTAAACGGCTCGATGATATCGCGCTTGAGATGAACGGCGGCGCTTCGGGCGCGCCTGCCTTGGCGAGCGCGGCCTCGGGCGCGCCCGAGGCCGCGGCCGGCGCGGGCAACGCTGCGGCCGCCGCAAGCGGCGCAGCAACGCCGGCAAGCGATGGTTCGGACAGCGATCGCGTGATCGACATGCTCGGCTGGGCGAGCGAGGCGAAGGCTCAGCGCAAATGCCTTTTCGAGCCTGTCCGCATGGCTTTCGAGGATAGGCGGTATTGGGCGCCGGCCGGCTATGAGGAATATCTTTCCGTCGAGTACGGGGACTGGCGCACGCCGCCGGCCGAGAACAATCGACCGATACATACCATGGAAGCATATCGCCTATGAGAAACGCTCGCGATCAAAAAACTCCGCACGCCCCATCCCCGAAATCCGGCGACGGGGTCGCGGCCGTTCCCGAAAAGCTCTCCGTCAAGGCGAACATGCTGTGGAACTCCGTCGGGTCGATGACGTATCTGGCCTGTCAATGGCTCGTCACCATCGTGGTGGTGCGCTTGGCATCGGGCGCATTCGACGACGCCGGCGTGCTTTCGCTGGCCATGTCGGTGGTTGGCATTTTCAGCACTTTCGCCAATTACAAGATGGGGACGTATCAGATCTCCGATATCAACCACGAGAACACCGTTGGCGAATATCTGGGCTTTCGTTGCCTGACGCTTGCGGGCGCGTTCGTCGCCTGCATGGTTTACGCGGCCTTGACCTGCGCGCCTTATGCGCTCATCACCATCGCGCTGTTCTACGCGTTTAAGGCCGTGGGCCTTGTTATCGATATCCTGCACGGCGTTGACCAGGTGAATCGACGCATGGACTACATCGGCAAGTCGTTCATGCTGCAGGGGCTGTCAACCTTGGCGGCATTCATCGCGCTGTACTGGGTGACGGGCAGCCTCGATGTCGCCATCGTCGGCATGATGGTGGCGGCTGCAGCCGTTCTCGTCTTCTTCGACCTGCCGCATTGCCGGCGTTTCGAACGCGTGACCGTGAGCTTATCCCGCAAGAAGGCCCTCTTCTTCCTGCGCGTATCCTTGCCGGCCGTTATCGCTTCGGTTGCGGCGAGCGCCATCTTCACCATTCCGAAGCAGTATTTGGCGATGACGTTCGGCGATGCGTCGCTGGGCGTGTACGCATCGGTCGCTGCGCCGGCGCTCGTTATCCAGATGGGCGCGCAGTATCTTTACGGGCCCTTGCTCGACATTTTCCCGTCCCTGTACTTCAAGGGCGATCGCCGCGGTTTTCTCGCGTTGCTCGGGAAGACGGTCCTCGGCATCTTGGGGGTGACCGTGGCGTGCGCCATCGTGCTTCAAATCATCGGGGCGTGGGCACTCGAGCTTCTGTTCGGCGAGTCCATCGCACCGTACGTGTATCTGCTCCAGCCCATCATCATCTCGACGGCGGCCACCGCGTTTCTGTGGTTCTTCGGGGACCTGCTGATCACGCTGCGTAACTTCTGGGCGAATTTCGTGGGCAACGTCGCCGCGTTCGCGGCGGTCGTGCCTTTGACGTTTTGGTGCGTGAACACATGGGATATGAACGGCGTGAGCTTCGCCGGTGCCGGGGCGTGCTTGATCGGCGTCGCGTTGCTGCTTGTCGCCCTCGCGCGCGAGCTGCGCATCGGACCCGACCCGCTTGCGATGCGCGGCGGGGATGGGGAAGAGACTGCCGGGGAGCAGGGCTTCGGCGGTCTGGAAGACCCCGCCGTCGACGAGGGCTCCCCAGCTGCTCACCCCTCGACGTCTGAGGGGGGTTGTGCCAGATGATTCGCGTCCTGCAGGTCATCGGCGTGATGGACCGCGGCGGTGCCGAGACGATGGTCATGAACCTGTACCGCGCCATCGATCGCAGCAAGATCCAGTTCGATTTCCTGGTGCATGAACAGCGCGAGGGCGACTACGATGCCGAGATCCGCGCGCTTGGGGGGCTCTTTTTCCGTCTCCCGCGCTTCAACGGGGCGAATGCCGTCGCGTACCGCAAGCAGGTCCGCGCTTTTTTCGCCGAGCATTCCGAGTATCGCGTGGTGCACGGGCATATCGGCAGCTGCGCGCCCATCTACCTGTCCGAGGCGAAGCGCGCCGGCGCCTACACCATCGCGCATAGCCATGCGCAAAGCTACGAAGGTGGGCTTGCCGGCCTGGCGTTCAAGGTGGTGGCGCGCCCGGTGCGCGGCGTCGCCGACTATTTCATGGCCTGCTCGCGCGAGGCCGGGCTCGACCGATTCGGCGCCGCGATCGTGGCCGGCGACAGGTTCTCCATCGTGCCGAACGGGATCGACGTGCAGCGTTTCGCGTGCGACGAGGCTTCTCACGAGGCCGCGAAGGCCGCATGGGGCCTTACCGGGCGCCCGGTGGTATGCCATACCGGCCGCTTGATCCCCGTGAAGAACCATGCGTTTTTGCTTGATATGTTCGCGCGCGTGCATGAGCGCATCCCCGATGCGGTGCTCGTGTGCGCTGGGCGCGGCGAGCTCGAAGGCGAGCTGAAGGCGCGCTCTTATGAGCTTGGCCTTGCCGACTCCGTGCGCTTTTTGGGCGTGGTCGACGATGTTCCCGGCCTTTTGCGCGCGGCGGATGTTTTCGTGTTCCCCTCCGTGAAGGAGGGCTTGCCCTTGGCCGTCGTCGAGGCTCAGGCCGCAGGTCTTGCCACCACCATTTCGACCGGTGTTCCCGACTTCGCCCTGGTGAGCGATCGCGCTCGGCGCATCTCGCTCGAGGAGGGCCCCGATGCCTGGGCGCAGTTCGTCCTCGATGACCTCGACCGCGTGGCCAGCGAGCCCCGCAGCGACGCATGCGGGCAGGTTCGCTCGCACGGGTTCGATATCGTCGAGGGCGCGGCTCGCATCGCGGCATTCTACGAGCGTGCCGCGGCGGGGGAGGTCGGCCGTGCTTGATGGGTGCTGCGCAACGCGCGTTCGCGGCATCTGGTCGGCCGCGCGCAAGTCGGCAGCATGCTGGGATTCACGGCGCTTGCTCGCCTGCGCATTCGTCCTCTTCGCTTTGTGCGGGGCCTTTTGGTGGGCGCTGTATTTCCCCGGTTGCGCTTCGACCGACTCCAACGACATCTTGAAGATGGCGCTCGGCATCGACGCGACGTCCAACCATTTCCGCTACGAGGGCATAAGCTCGCATCATCCGCTTGCGTACACGGGTCTCGTCGCGGCGGTGGTCGTGGTCGTGCATGCCCTCACCGGAAGCGTCACTGCCGGCGTGGGCGCCTTCTCGTTCGTGCAGATGATCATGGTGGCGGCGAGCCTGGCCCTCGCCGTTACGTGGCTTGCGCGGCGCGGCGCTCCAAAGGGGGCGGTCATCCTCGTCGCCGTATTCTTCGCGCTGAACCCGCTGGTGGGTCGTTATGCCGTTACTTTATGGAAAGATGTTCCGTTCGCCTGCGCGCTGCTGCTTTTCAGCCTTTTATGCTGCGACGTTGCGCGCACGCGCGGTGGATGGCTCTCCTCGCGCGGTCGTTGGGCCGCGATGGTCGCGACGGCGTGCTCGGTGACCCTTCTGCGCAGCAACGGAGCCATCGTGGTGTTCGCGGCCATCGCGGTTCTCATCGTCGTTTGCAAGCCTGCTCGCGCGCGGATCGCCCTGCGCGTCGCCGGTGCCGTGCTCGTGGTGATGCTGGTCCAGGGGGCGGGCGCGAAGGCGGCGCATGTCGAGGGTGCTCATTTTTCCGAAACGGTCTCGCTGCCCTTGCAGCAGCTCGCGCGCACATCCGTCGACGGCGGCAATCTATCCGAGGCGCAGGAGGAGATGCTGTACAGCCTGCTTTCGCGGCAGCGTATCGAGGAGCTGTTCAATCCCGTAACGCCTAATCCGCTCAAATTCGCGCCCGATTTCAACGATGAGTATCTTGATTCGCATAAGGTGGAGTTCGTCATCGCATGGCTGGGGGCGCTTCCGGCGAACATCGGCTCGTATACGCATGCATGGGCCGATGAGACGCGCGGTTATTGGGATGCGCGCCAGGATAGCTGGCTGGTGGTTGAGCCGGGTTACGACATCGCGGATGCCGACGTGAACGTGTCGGCATCGCTGCTGCCCGGCCTGTATGAGGAAGGCTTTTTCGCCGGCATGCATCCCACCGATCTTTTCGCGCGCATCGCCTACCCGCTATGCAACTGCGCGTGCTTGGGATGGTTTTTCCTGATTGGGGCCGTCGTGGCTAGCGCACGGCGACGACCGGGCCTTTTCGCGCTTGCGGCGCCGGGGGTGCTTCTGTGGGCGACCATGCTTCTCGCCGCTCCCATCTCAAACGAATTTCGCTATTTGTTCGCGCTTCATGTGATCGCGCCGTTTTTGCTTGTCGCTCTATTCTGCCGTTCGCTTTCGTGCGGCGCGGGCTTGACCGACGGAACCGAGAAGAGGGAAGGGGATTTCCATGCAATACGATGACGAAACGCTACGTCGTTTGCAGCTCGCCGAGCTTGATATCCTGGTTGCCATAGACGCCGTTTGCCGCGAGCACGGCATCACCTATTTCATCGATTCGGGCACCGCGCTTGGCGCGCGCCGCCATGCGGGGTTCATCCCGTGGGATGACGACATCGATATAGCCATGCCGCGCGATGATTACGAGCGTTTTTTGGGCATCGCCCAGGAAGCTCTTGGCGATGCATATGTCGTGGCGAACCCTGAGGGCGATGATCGCATGGCCGGCTTATTCGCGAAGGTGTGGAAGCGCGGCACGAAATTCTTCACCGACGAGACCATCGAGGCGGGCATCGACCAGGGGATTTTCGTCGATGTCTTTCCCTATGATCGCGTGTCGAGCGACCCTAAGCAGGCGAAACGGCAGCTGAGCAGCTGCTTGCTGTGGCAAAGCGTCTCGTATCTGCATCACTCGAAGGCCATCAACGTGCCGCATAAGGGGGCTTTGGGCGCCGTCGAGAAGATAGGTTGCCGCGCGGTGCACGTTGTGGCGCACGGGGCGTTGAGTCCGAAGAAGATCCGCGAGCGTTTCACGAGGGCCGCGACGGCCGCACGCGACGATGCGCAGGCGAGGGAGCTTGCGTGCATGAATTACGTGAACAGCGGCTCCTATCCTGTTGAGGTGTTGCTGCCGCCCGCGCCGGTGTATTTCGAGGGCCATGAGTTCCCCGCCCCCGCAAACCTCGATGCGTATTTGGAGCTTTTGTACGGGGAGGACTGGAGCGAGCTGCCGCCCGAGTCCGACAGACGCAACCATGCCCCGCGTGAACTCGACTTCGGCGATGGGCGGGCCGACTTCGAGTCCTGATCGAGCTGTGAAAACAATGGGAGCCTTCGGCGTTTTCGGGCTTTGCCGCCGGTGCCGCCTGGGCTCGCCTCGGCGGCTGCGGCTGCGGCGGAGCCGCTCTACCGGGCCGGCGCGCCTGCATGGCGCGCTGTTGCAATCCGACAAGTTTGGGAAAGAAAGGGACGTTCATGCTAAGCGAACGCGAATTCGAGGTATTGGTGGCGCTCGATGAGAAGGCGCGCGCGGGGGAGGCTGCTGGCAAGGTTACCGCCGCTGGCGGCGCGGCGCCGGCTGGCACGGGTGCGCCGGTTGGTGGTGCGCCGGCTCACGTCGCGCCCGATGCAGCGGTCGAGGTCGCGCCCGACGCTGACGTGCTGGCCGGCTTGGAGCAGGCCGGCTATGCGCAAGGGGGGAAGATCACGCCCGCCGGCATCGAGGCGCTTGAGCCGTATCGCGCCAAGCGCGCGGTGTTTATCGCGGCCGGTTTCGGCTCGCGCCTGCTTCCCATCACCGTCAACACGCCCAAGCCGCTCGTGCGTGTCCACGGCGTGCGCATCATCCAGCGCCTTATCGACGCGGTGAAGGCCGTGGGTATCGACGAGATCTATCTCGTGCGCGGTTACCTTGCCGCCGAGTTCGAGTCGCTTGCGCGCGAAAACCCCGACGTGCACCTCGTCTTCATCGACAACTCGCTGTACAACACCACCAACAACATCTCGTCGGCCGTGGCCGCCTCTGAGCACATGCGCGACGCGTACGTGTTCGAATCCGACCTGCTGTTGGAGAACCCGCAGCTCATCCAGCGTTATCAATACCGCTCCAACTACGTGGGCGTGCCGGTGGAGCATACCGATGACTGGTGCCTCACCGTGCGCGACGGACGCGCGGTGCACTTCGCCAAGGGCGGAGACGACTGCTACCATATGTTCGGCATCTCGTACTGGACGGATGCCGACGGCGTGCGCCTTGCCGACAGGATGGCGAAGGTCTTCGCGCGCGAGGACGGCAAGCAGATCTTCTGGGATGACGTGGCCCTGAACCGGTATACCGACGACTTCGACGTGCGCGTGCGCGAGTGCACCTTCGACGATGTGCGGGAAATCGACACCTTCGCCGAGCTGCAGGAAGTGGACGAAGCCTACCGGATTTAGATTCTTGTTCGTTTGCCGGTATCGCCGGGGGTCATCGGGCGGCGTTAGGGCGATGCCGTATAATCCGCTGCATGGCCAAGCACACGCAACATACCTATGACCCGTTCGAGCCGGGGCATTCCACCCCCGAATTCGAGCAGTACGCCCGCGAGAGTTACTCGACGGGTGGAAAGGGTGCCTCGCGTTCGCGAGGCACTCGCAACCAGATGCCGCGCCAGCAGGCATATCAGCAGGCCACGCGCCCGCAGCCAACTCGTAAGCGCCCGAGCGCCCGTCGTGGTGGCGGGCAGCGCGCCATGCAGCAACCTGCTTTCGGTGGAGGCTTCGGCGGCTTCGGACACCCGTCCGGCGGCGTTTCCTCAAGCCCTATCAAGAGCATCATCGGCCTGCTTCTCTGCGTGGTGCTCGCGGTGCTCATCGAGGTGTTCGGCTTCAACTTCCAGTTCTTCAGCTCCATGACCTACTCGAGTGCCGGATCTTACCTCGTCGATGGCGAAACCGGAGGCACGGAAGGCGCGCTCACCTTCACGGCCGACGACGACCATTTCGAGATCACCGGCCTGAACGCGACGGTGAACTCCATCCACTTCACCCCGACCTACGACGAGCCCGCCACGGTCGCGAAGCTCACCGACGCCAAGATCTCGGTCGTCATGTACCTGATCGATGAGGGCAATTCCGAGTACTACCAGCTGCCGTCGGTTTCCGTCGACCCTAACGACCTTGCGAGCACTTATATCAGTCTTGATCCGGCGGGCAAGTGCCATTCGATTTACGTTAAGTTCACGAACCTGTCCACGGTCGGCTCCATCACCGTTACCGGCATTTCCTTAAACGACCAGGTTCCGCTTGACATCGATCCGCAACGTTTCGCGTTCGTTCTCGCGGTGTTGCTGGTCCTGTTCTGCTTGCGCCCTGGATCGTTCCTGTTCAGTACCGTGTTCGATGGCCGCATCACCAGGTTCGGATGGCTTGTTATCGCGCTGTTCGCCGTGCAATGCATCGCCATCTTCCTGCTTGTCATGTCCAATACGCATTATCTGGGCCTCACCCAGACGACGCATACCGAGAACTATTATCAGTACCAAAAGCTCGCGCATGCGCTGTTGGAGGGTCATTTCTACCTCGACGATGTCCCCTCGGCCGACCTGCAGGCCATGTCGAACCCCTACGACACGAGCGCGCGTGAGTCCGCCGATATTCCTTATCTATGGGATCATGCGTACTATCAGGGAAAATACTACGTGTATTTCGGCATCCTGCCGTGCCTGATCTTCTATGTGCCGTGGCTTTTGCTGACGGGAACCGACTTCTCCACCTGGCTTGGCGTCGCCATTTGCGACTGCACGTTCGCCGCCGGCTGCGCGTACCTGCTTTCGCGCGTCGTTCGCCGGTGGTTTCCGAATACGTCGGTGGGGACCTTCCTCATCCTCGACATCATGCTGTTCGTTGCCGGCGGAGGGCTTATCTTGGCGCGCACGCCGTCCATGTACTTCCTTCCCGAGGCGCTTGGCCTGACGCTTATCACGTGGGGCTTGGGGCTTTGGGTCAGCGGCACGTCGCGTGGCTACATCGAGCGGGGGAAGGTGATTCTCGGGTCGCTGCTCATCGCGCTTACCTTGGCATCGCGCCCGCAGATGGTGCTTGCCGCGGTGTTCGGCTTGCTTTTGTTCTGGCCGTTCGTGCGAGACGCGCAAGGCAACCCGCAGGCCCGACGGGAGTGCTTCTCGGCCTTCGGTGCGGCTCTCGTGCCATTCGCCGTGGTGGCGGCGCTCGTGATGTTCTACAACGCCGCCCGTTTCTCCGGCCCTCTCGACTTCGGTGCGAACTACAACCTGACCACCAACGATATGACGCATCGCGGTTTCCATCTCGATCGCATCCCGTTCGGCTTGTACGCCTACCTGTTCCAACCGCCGGCGCTCGGCAGTCAGTTCCCGTTCATGAAGCAGACCTACATGGACACGTCCTACCAGGGCGTCACCATTTTCGAGCCCATGTTCGGCGGTTACTTCTTCCTGTATCCGATGACGCTCGTGCTGCTGGCCATCCCGCGCGCTCGCCGCGCGCTGTCCGCGAAGGGGCTCATGCCGCTGTGGGCATGCTGCTTGGTGCTGGCTTTCGCGCTGTGCGTCTTCGATCTGCAGGGCGCGGGCATTCTCATGCGCTACATTTCCGATTTCGGCATCTACTTCGCCTTGGCCGCCGCGCTGGTGTTCCTTGAGCTTCTGCAGGTGAAGTCGGATCAGCCGCTGTCGAAGGGGTGGACGACGAAGTTCGGCGCCATCGGCGGCGCTGGTGCCGCGGCCGGCTACGGGTCGCATGCGGCCGGATCGCATGCTGCGGCCGACACCGTTTCGGTCTACCGTATCGCGCTGTATTTCCTGTTTGCCTCGCTGGTGGTCATGGTGGTGGCGAACGCCCTGCTCTGGGAAGCCTTCGGCATGTATTAGGAGAGCGCGGGGTGCGCCGCCGGGCGGGTCGTATCGCTCGTGTTACGATTTTGCGTATGGTCATCCCAGATTGAACGGTTTCGGTATACTTTCCTTGTCAAATAAGGGCAAAGGGAACGTTATGGGATTATCAAAACGCGAGGTGGCGCTGATGCTATCGCTGGAGCGGGATGACGCCGGCGGGTGGGGCGGCACCAAATCACTGAATGATGGATCGGGTGCTGGCAAGGTGTCCGAGTCCACCGCCGCCGACCAGGGGCATGGCCTGCATGAGGACAGCCTTCCGCTCGGCCATGATGCGCTTGCGAACGTCGAGTGCGCCGTCCTCGACAATATTTGCGCAGCGCTTGGCTGCGATCGCTCGGATGTTTTGGGTGTCGAGCCCATCAAGGACGGCTTGACGAACCTCTCGTTCAAGTTCGAGGTTGCCGGGCGTCCCTACGTCTACCGTCATCCCGGTCCCGGTTCCGACCAGATCATCAACCGCGAAAGCGAGGCGTTCTCGCTTTCCGTGGCGCAGAGCCTCGGCGTTGACGGCACCTTCGTCTACCAGGACTCTGAACTCGGCTGGAAAATCTCGCGCTTCATCGAGGGCTGCGAGCAGCTCGACTACGACAATCCCGCCCACGTCGCCCGCGCGATGGAACTGATCCGTCGCGTTCATACGTGCGGCGTCGTGTCGCGCTGGACGTTCGACGTGATGGAGAAGGCGCACGCCATCGTGGACATGCTTGGACCGGAAGGCTGTGCGAAGCTTCCCGATTTCGATGAGCTTTCCGGACGTATGGAAGCCCTTAACGCGCATGTTGCCGCCGACGGCGTGCCGCTGTGCCTGTGCCACAATGACTTTTATGCGCCGAACTTCCTCGTGTGCGGCGACGAGATGCATCTGATCGACTGGGAGTACTCGGCCATGTCCGATTATGCTTCTGATCTGGGCACCTTCATTTGTTGCTCGGAGTATTCCCTTGACGAGGCGCTCGGCGTCATCGATACGTATTTCGAGGGTGCGGCCACGCCCGCCCAGGTGCGCCACTGTCTGGCCTACGTTGCGCTCGCCGCCTACTACTGGCTGGTGTGGGCGCTGTACAAGGAGGCGACGGGCGACCCGGTGGGAGAGTGGCTCGAGCTATGGCACGGTTATGCGGCTGCCTATTCGCAACGTGCATTGGCTTTGTACGAGGCGGCGCCGGCGTGCGCCGAGGGTGTGGCGTAGCATTTTGATGCGGAGGCCATCCGCGATAGGCGACCTCGTGGAGTATTTGCATGCGATGTCCGCGCGAGGCGGCGGCAAATGGCCGGGTGCGCGCCGCCGCAAGGCGACATTCGACGGGAAATCGCGCCTGCAACCAGGTGCTTTCGGTATGGGAAGGAACCAAACATGGAAATGATCGGGACCGTCGTGGTGTATATCAT
>CAVHXL010000004.1:0-32125 GCA_963639885.1 bacterium
ACAAGTTCCTCAACCGCGCGTGGCGCATGGTCTACGACCTGGCGGGCAAGGCCGGTGAGGACACGCTGTTCCAGGTCGGCGCGAGCGAGGCCGAGGTCGCCGAGGCCCGCAAGGTGCTGCTGCGCGAGCGTCATCGCGTGGCCGGCAAGGTGGTCGACGACTTCGATCGCAACAACTTCAACACGGCCATCGCCGCCATCATGGAGCTGGCCAATGCCACGGGCGACTACCTGCGCAAGTGCGGTCCCGAGCAGCGTGCTGCCTTGGCCGACGAGCAGGCGTTCGCGTTGGAGATCGCCGAGGTGCTGGTGAAGCTGCTGGCTCCCATGTGCCCGCACATGTGCGAGGAGCTGTGGCATGACGCGCTCGGTTGCGAGGGCAGCGTGTACGTGCAGCCGTGGCCCGAGTTCGACCCGAAGCAGGCCAAGGCTGACGAGGTTGAGCTTGCGGTGCAGGTCAACGGCAAGGTGAAGGCGCGCATCACGGTTGCCGCCGACGCGGCCGACGACGATGTGAAGGCCGTGGCGCTCGAAGCGGTGAAGGCCGCCGTCGAGGGCAAGGACCTCAAGAAGGTCATCGTGGTGCCGGGCCGTCTGGTGAACATCGTTGCGAAGTAACGCCTTGGCGTGCGTAAGCGAAATCAGTGGCGACGCCCGTAGGGTTTGAGACCTGGGCGGGCGACGCATGAGGATTGGAAAGCGGTAGGCGCGCCTACCGCTTCTTTTTTGTTGTCTGCGTTGGGATTAGATGGCTTTGCTGAGACGGAGTTGCGGCGATTCAGCGGGTCTTGCGGGGGATTGTTTTCCGTTTGCTATTATCGGGTGTCCGATGAGCAGTGCGAAGCGACATAAGGGATGTTTGAGGCGGATGCTGGATATGATGCTGGCGTGCGTTGTTGCCGTGGCGGCGGTGTTCGCCCTCACCAACGTGATTACCGTAGCGGGGTCGAAGGACTCGATAGTGACGGCTTCGGCGGCGCAAAGCCAAACACAGCAGGCCGACGCCATCGTGGTGCTTGGCGCGAGCGTGCTTGCCGATGGAACCCCCTCGACCATTCTGCAGGATCGCCTCGATGACGGAATCCAGCTGTATTTCGCGGGCGTGGCCCCGAAGATCATCATGAGCGGTGACAATGGGACCGCGTCGTATAACGAGGTCAAGGCCATGAAGTCCTACGCTATCGCGCAGGGCGTGCCCTCCGAGGATATCTTCTGCGACCATGCCGGCTTCTCCACGTACGAAAGCATGTATCGCGCGAAGTACGTATTCGGCTGCGAGCGTATCGTCGTTGCGACGCAGACGTATCATCTGTACCGTGCGCTGTGGTCGGCGCAGTGCCTGGGCATGCAGGCCCAGGGCGTGCCGAGCGACTACCGCACCTATCAGAAGCAAACCCAATACGACATCCGGGAGATTCCTGCCCGCACGAAGGACTTCTTCAAGGCGCTTCTGCGCGTGCCTTCGACGTATGTGGGTGACCCCGTCAGCCTCGACCAATCAGGCGACGTGACGAATTAGGAGCGCCCGGCGGGGTTTGGATGGCGCCCCGCCCGTTTGCTCTTCGCCACCTACGCCATTGGCGGCTCTTCAAGGCCGAAGCGCTCGCGATGCGTCTCGGTGACGATGTTCGCGAAGTAGCAGTACAGGATATGCTGCGCGTGGGCGAGCAGGTTGATGGCGCCGTTTGAAAGGCACCACTCGAACACGCATCCCTTCACCACCGAGCAGCAGTCGAACGACATATCCTCGGCGCTCCAGTCTTTGCGCACGTAACCGTTCGCTTGCGCGCGTCGCAGGCCTTCGGTGCAGGTGCGCAGCATGTTGTTCATGGTGTCCGGTGTGCCCATGACGCTGCGCGCATCGAGCGCCTTGTTGCTGGTCTGGTAGTAATTCGAGATGAACTCGATGCCGGTCTGTTTGCAGTACTCCAAATACAGGTGGTACATGCGCCAGATGAGCAGGCATGCGTCGTCGCCGGCCTCCTCGACGATGGATGCGTCGTGCTCCTCGATGAAGGTATCGAGCCCCTCCTCGAGGTAATACAGCATCAGGTCGTCCTTCGAGTTGAAATGATAGAAGAACGTGCCCTTCGAAACGCCGGCCGTCTCGCAGATGTTCGCTATGGTCAGATAATCCTCGCCGTGCTCGCGGAGCAGTTTCGCCGCCGCGTCGAAGATTTTCTTGCGAGTTTGCTGGGACTTGACCCGTCGAGGAGCCTGGATCGCCATGCTCTAACCTCCCTTGCCTTCCCTGCGAAAAAGCAGGTCACCCTCTTTGTTTTGCCAAAAACTATACCAAAGTTCAAACAACTTTGCAAAAAGGTGTTGACAACCCCGAATTCAGGGGCGTATTCTGCGCTCGTACCGAAGATTGAACCGAGTTCAAATAAGGGTATAAGACAAGGTTTAACTTTCGGTATGAAAGGTTAGATTCGCGCCTGACCTGCGTTGTTAGGCGCATCAAGGGGTAGAGGGGGCACGTATGAGCACTTACGAAAAGCTGCTTGAGCCAATTCAAATCGGCACCCACACGTGGAAGAACAGGATTGCCAAGGGGCCGTCCTCCACGCTGTTCTGGGGTCCCGACCAGTTCTGCAACGACACCGTCATCAACACGTTCGAGGCCATCGCGAAAGGCGGGGCCGCGGCCGTCACCATCGGCGCCGGCATATCCGACGACCCGGCGATGCTTATCTGCAAGGATGGCTCCTCGGGCTTCACCGTGGAGGATTACCCGTTCCCGGGGCTGTACGACGACAAGTTCATCCCAGGGTTGGCGAAGCTCGCCGACGCCATCCATGGCCACGGCGCCGAGATCATCATGCAGATCTTCCAGAACGGATCGGCGCTGAAGACCGAAGGCGGGTCATGGGGGCCCTCCGACGTCGCCGAGGCCGACCTTCCCAGCCCGGTGCCGTATTGCTTCCCGGTTCGCGGCGTCTCCTGTGAGGAAATCCAGTCGTTCAAGGAGCGTTACATCGACGCGGCTGAGCGCTGCATGAAGGCGGGCCTGGACGGCGTGGAGGTTCACGCGGCCAACGGCTACTTCGTCATGAGCTTCACGAGCCGCATTTGGAACAAGCGCACCGACGAGTACGGCCCGCAGTCCTTCGTGAATCGCACACGCCTTGCTTGCGAGCTGATCAGCGGCATCAAGGAGCGCTGCGGTAAGGACTTCATCGTCGGCGTGCGTATGAACGGCCAGGAGTTCGGCCATCCTGACGGCACCACCATGGAGGAGTCGGCGGCGTTCGCCAAGCTCTATGAAGCCGCTGGCGCCGACTACATCAGCGTGACCGGCTACGGCTATGGCGACTGCCCGTTCCAGTACGCGGCCGACTACTGGCAGTACCCGAAGGCCGACGCCGACATGAAGCAATACCTGCCGCGCCTTGAGGACAAGGGGTTGTTGGTCCCGCTGGCGGAGAACGTCAAGCGCGCCGGCGTGAAAGTGCCCGTGTTCGGCATCGGCAGCCTGACTCCCGACACGGCCGAAGCCGCCATCGAGGCGGGGGAGATGGACCTGGCGCTGTTCGCGCGCGGGCTGTGGGCCGATCCCGACATGGCCAACAAGCTGGCCGCGGGTCATCCCGAGGACGTGCGCCGCTGCAACCATTGCGCTACCTGCGACGCGGAAGGTCCCGGCATCCACAAGCGTTGCCGCGTGAACCCGGCGTTCGGGCGCGAGGCCGAGCTGGGCAACTACGGGCCCGCCGAGGTGCGCAAGAAGGTGCTCGTGGTGGGCGGTGGCGCCGCCGGCCTGGAGTGCGCCCGCGTCGCGGCCGAGCGCGGCCACGACGTCACCCTGTGCGAGAAGGAGTCGATGCTCACGCTCGAGCTGAAGCTGGCCACCATGGTCAAGGGCAGCGTGTCCGAGGACGTTCCGGCGCTCATCGAGTTCCTGGAAAGCCAGGCGGCGAAGCAACCCAACCTGACTATCAAGACGAAATGCGAGGTCACGCCCGCGTTCGTGAAGAAATTCAAGCCCGACGCCATCGTGGTTGCCACGGGCGGCGAGTACGGCGTGCCCGACGTCGCGGGCATCGACTCCAAGATCGTCTCGACTGTTCCCCAGCTCACCAAGATGGCTGCCACGCCGTTGAAGCTCTTCGGCGCGAACGCGCTCAACAAGCTCTCCCAGGTGGCCCTTCCCGGCATCGGCAAGAACTGCATCGTGCTCGGTGCGCAGATCGAGGGCATTCAGGGCGCCATCTTCCTGCAGAAACGCGGCAAGAACGTCGTCGTGTTCGACGAGGTGGACAAGGTTGCCGATCGCATGCCCCCGCGCTATGCCGACCGCTCGCTGCATTACCTGGCTGAAGCCGGGGTGCCCATCACGACGGGCGTGACCTTCAAGGAGATCACCAAGAAGGGCCTCGCCTATATCCAGGACGGCCAGGAGAAGTTCCAGAGCGCCGACACCATCATGGTGTTCCAGTCGCCCGGCGCCGACCTGTCGGTGTACGAGCAGCTCAAGGGCATGGCGCCCGAGGTCTATTCCATCGGCGCGTGCAACGGCGAGGAAACATCGCTCATGGTCGACGCGCTCAGCCAGGGCCGCGAAGTGGGCGTGCGCCTGTAGAGGCGCCCTAGGGGAAAGCCGGGAGGCTGCGCCGGCGTTGTCCGGAGCGCCTCCCGCTTAGGCCCGCGACGCCGAAAGGGGTTTTGCGCCGTGGGCTGCATACAGGGGTTCGAATGCTCGGAGGGGCCGGGCGCGAACTCGCAAGGAGGATTCAGAAAGGGGTAGGTATGGAAGCTACGAAGCTTTCAAAGGCGCCGTCGTTCCGATGGTGGATGCTGATCATGAACATGCTGGCCTACGGGCACTTCTTCATGACCGTGCAATGTTCCGCCGCGTTCGGTTCCGCCATCCAGGAGTCGCTGGGGCTCAACGCGACGATGCTGTCGTTCTACACGACGGCGATCATGATCAGCTTCGCGTTCTTCGGAAGCGTGGGCGGCAAGCTCATCGTGAAGGTGGGGTTGAAGAACACGGTGCTGGCGGCGCTGGCCATCAACGTGGTGGCGTCGGTGCTGTTCGTCTTCTTGGGGTCGATCTATGCTCCGGGGCTGATCCTGCGCTTCTGCCAGGGCATCGCGGGCGGATTCTTGGCCGCGGCAGCCGTGAACTCCACGGTCATGTGGTTCCCGGTTCGCCAGCGCGCGCTTGCCAACGGCATCCTGCTCGGCGTGCTCGGCATCGGCTTCACATTTGCCACGCTCGGTGCATCCGCCCTGCTCGGGGCTGGGTTCACTTGGTACCAGGGCCTGGGCACGCTCGTCGCCGCCTCCGGTGCCGTCATCTTCGTGCTGTACTTGCTGACCACGAAGAACGTGTCGTCCGTCTATCCCGGCGCCGTTTCCATCGCGGAGCTTCTGCCTGAGGAAGCGGGCATGTCGAAGGCGGGTTCCTCCGAGAAGCTGCCCTCCACCATGGCCGAGGTCCGCAAGAGCCCGAAGTACTGGTGCTGCGCGCTGTTCGGTTTCGGCAACGGGTTTTTGGTGTACGGCTTCGGCACGTTCCTGTCCAGCTTGCTCACCAACGATCTGGGCATCACGGGTGATTTGATCACCACGGTCATCAGCTCGACGTTCGTCATCACCATCGTCGCGGCGCCGCTCGGCGGCATCGTCTCCGACAACGTGTTCAAGGGCTCGCGCTACCAGACGCTCATGATCGCCACCGGCATCACCGCCGTGAGCCTGCTGCTCATCCCGTTTGTGGGAAGCGCGTCGGTCGTGGTCGTCGCCGTTCTGTTGGCCCTGGCGTACGGCTCGGTATCCATGGTGCTCGGCCCGTTCTGGTCCATCCCGAACGAGATCACCACGCCCGAGATCTCCGGCGCCTGCTGCGGCGAGCTGTCGATGCTGGCGAACTTCGGCGGCATCCTCGCCGCGCCCATCTTCGCGTCGATCCTTGACGCCACGGGTACCGCGTTCATCTGCCTGGGTATCTGCATCGTCGTGGGTGCCGCGAGCTTCGTCGCCGGTCGCGTGATCCATCAGTAAAGGCATTCGCCCCGACCGAGGGGGTTGGGGCATGCAATAGGAATCCGCCTGGGAAAAAGGCCCGGGCGGGCAACGAAAGGGGTTTGTCATGGAAAAGAAGGTTGCGATCATCACGGGCGCTGCAATGGGCATCGGCAAGGCGGGTGTCGAGCGTTTCTGCCGCGGCGGGTACACGGTGGCCGCATGCGACGTCAACGAGGCCGTGCTGACCGAAACGGTCGACGAGATGAAGGCCAAGGGCTACGACGTGGTTCCCTACGTGCTGAACGTGTGCGACTACGACGCATGTCAGAAGGTCGTCGACGACGTGGTGGCCACGCAGGGCCGCGTCGACGCGCTGTACAACAACGCCGGCATCCTGGGCGACCGCGACGGCATCCTGGGCTTCGATCACAACAAGGTCAAGGAGGCCTTCGATGTCAACGTGTTCGGCGCGCTGAACCTGATCCAGATCGTCGCCCGCGCCATGGACAAGCTGGGTATCCAGGGCTCCATCGTGAACACCACCTCCATCAACGCAGAGGTCGGCACGTGGGATCCGATCGGCTACATCGGCTCGAAGGGTGCCATGAAGGCCATCACGCAGGGCGCCGCGTTCCATCTGGGCGCCCAGGGCATTCGCGTGAATGCCGTGTCCCCCGGAGCCACCATCACCCCGATGGCCGCGAGCGTCTACGATTGCCCGCCGGCGCGCGAGGCCGTGGCCGTGAACCACAACCGTCATCGCTGGATTACTCCCGAAGAGGTTGCCAATGCGGCGTTTTGGCTGGCTGGCGAGGAATCCTCCGGCGTGAACGGCATCGTCGTGTCGGTTGATGACGGCTATGCCACTGGCAAGGGCGCCGATCTGCTCGGCATCTTCGAGGAGTGGGAGAAGGAGCATCCGGCCGAGGCGTAAGGCTTTCGGTTTCTGGGAATAGGTTTAAGCGCGGGCGGGTCGCTCGGCCCGCCCGCAAGAAGGGGGTAGCAATGAAACTGACGAAGGAAGAGTGGAAGAGCCTCAACGACCGCCTGGTCATGGCGCTTCGCCCGCTGACCACGCCCGTCGCCGTCAAGCTGCTGCATGACGAGAAGGAGTTCGACCAGTTCGAGAACCTGCAGATGGTGAAGAATGTATCCACCGGCTGCCAGTTGATCGGCATCGCGACGCATTTCCATATGACCATCGGCATCACGCCTGACAAGTTCATGACCACATACTGCGGCGCGAACTGCGGCTGCTGCGAGCGCGACAAGGATTGGCACGAGGGCGTGCTGCTGGCCAACCCGCCCTATCCGTGGCAAGGTAACCTCGAGGCGTCGAAGGCTCACATGCAGTCGTATCTGGAGACGCTGCCTGAGAAGCCCTATGCGGGCATGGTGTGCAGCTGCCTGGACGACAACAACGTGCTCGAGCCGGACTGCATTTCCGTGCAGATTGTCGCATCAGGCGCGTTCTACCTGATGGCAGGCTTGGTCGAGTCCGAGTGGCAGAAGGTGTGGTTCCCGTTCTCCGGCGAATCGCAGTGCGTCGACACTTGGATGTACACCATCAAGACCGGCAAGCCCGGCCTGTCGCTGGGCTGCCGCGGCGACCGCGCGCTCGGCAATCTGTCGGCCGGCGACGTGCGCATCACGCTGACCGTCGAGGACTTCATCAAGGCGGTCGACGGCGTGGAGGCGCTGCAGAAGCGCGGCATCGACTACCCGTACTTCGCACCGATCATGCTGCCCGAGAACGTGTAGGGCTTGGCGCCCGGCGGGGTTTGGATGGCGCCCCGCCCGTTTGCCCGTTATGCTTGGAAGGCCGAACGCCCCGCTTCTAATTGGCGGTGGGGCGTTCGGTCTTTTTCGCGCGCTGCCGCGGGCTTCCGCACGCCGGCCTCGCCCGCGGGCTTCCGCACGCTATCGGGTGCGGCGCATGCGCCCCCGGTCACGAAGCGATCGCTGTGCGGCACTCGTCTCGTTACAGTTCGTCGGTGTCCAGCCAGATGGTGAACGGCCCGTCGTTCACGAGTCCGACCTGCATCATTGCTCCGAATCGGCCGGTTTGCACGTGCGCGACGTCGGCTTTCGCGCGTGCCACGAACGCCTCGTAGAGCTCTTCGGCCGCCTGGGGCGCGCCGGCCTGCGTGAACGAGGGGCGGTTGCCCTTCTTGCAGTTCGCGTACAGCGTGAACTGGGAAACCACCAAAACCTCGCCGCCGACGTCGGCAATGGATAGGTTCGTCTTGCCGTTCTCGTCCTCGAAGATGCGCATCTTGAATATCTTCGTCCATAAGCGCTCGATCTGCGCTGATCCGTCCCCGTCGCCAACGCCGAGCAGGATAAGGTAGCCTTTTCCGCACTCGCCGACGACCTGGCCGTCAATGGTCACGCTTGCGCTGGTGACGCGCTGTATCAAAGCTCGCATGCCCGTCCTTCCCGTTTTTCGCGATGCAACCAGGATACCCGATATGGGCAGGCCTTTGTCTCATATGGGCCGATAGCGCTTGCGGCGGGTGGGGTTTTCAGCCAGCTTTCAGAGAGAAACGTATAATTAAGTCATGAACATTTGCGCGTTCGCGTCTCCGTTCGCGCTTAGGCGATATCCGGTCAGCCGGAAAGGTGGGCCCATGCAGATACTCATTGTTGAAGATGACGTGCGTTTGGCACGCGCTCTTGCTCATATTCTTGAGGAAAATGGTTATGGAACCGACGTCGTCCACGATGGGGCCGAGGGCCTTTCCTATGGCGAAAGCGGCATTTACGACGTCATCGTTCTCGATGTCATGATGCCTAAGATGGATGGGTTCACGGTGGTTGCCGAGCTGCGTCGCAAGAATGTCAGCACGCCGGTGCTGCTGCTGACCGCTCGCGACGCCGTGCCGGATAAGATTACCGGACTCGACAGCGGCGCCGATGACTATATGACCAAACCGTTCAGCCCTGCCGAGCTGCTGGCGCACTTGCGCGCGCTGACGCGCCGCCAAGGCGAGGTGCAGTTCGAGAAGATCACCGCGGGTGATTTGACGCTGAACCTGGAAAGCTACGACCTTTCGTGCGCTGGCAAATCCATCCATCTGTCGTTCAAGGAGTTTTCGCTCGCAAAGGTGCTGATGAGCAACCCCGGACAGGTGGTTTCAAAGGAAGTGCTGATCAATCGCGTATGGGGCGTTGAGTCGAACGCCGAGGACAACAATGTCGAGGCGTATATCAGCTTTCTACGCAAGAAGATCCGCTTTCTCGGTTCCGCTGCCTGTATCGAGACGATTCGCAAGGCCGGTTATCGCCTGGCCATTGACGGTGCCAAGGCCGCATAAGCTCTGTTTGCGCGCATGATATCGCGGTAGCGCGCGATCCTCGGGGGACCGCCGCTGTTCGGCGTCGTCGCTCCCGGTTGAAAGTTCGAGGAAACCCATGCTGAAAAAGCTGCGAATCAAGTTCATCATTCTGAATATGGCGACCGTGGCGGTTGTCCTTGTCGCCGTGTTCACGTCCGTCGTCCTCCTCAATTACCAGCAGGCCATCTCATCGGTGACGGATTCGCTCGATGGGGCCATTTCCCGTGCAGCCGATAAGCAGGTGAAGCCGGCGAGCGGCGCTGCGTCCGAGGGCTCCTCCAATCCAGGGGAGGTGGGCGCCGGCGAACCGAAGGCTGCCGCACCTGCGTCGGGATCTTCGGCATCCTCGGGCGGGGATGCGGGGGACGCTGGGAAATCGGGCTCCATGAATGCGGCGCCGACCGGCGTCGATGACCCAGGGGCCTTGGCTGACGAAGCGGCAGGTGTCGAGGAGGTTGCCGCCGTTGCCGCTTCGAGCGACGATTCGGCCGCCGACGCCGCCGAAGCCGCCGGCGCCGCCGAAGCCGCCAGCGCGGCCGATGCTGCCGATGCCGCCAGCGCGGATTCGGCGGACGAATCCTCCGGCAACTCGGGTTCGAATTACGGAACGCCCCCGGTGATCGGCGGGCATGCGCATGGCAGCAGTCAGTCGGTTCCGATGGCCGTGTTCACCGTCGACGCTGATGGCCGGGTGAGTTCGGTCAGCACGAACACGGCCTCTATCTCCGATGATGTGCTTACCCAGGCAACCGCCGAGCTCTCAAATGCCGGCGAGGGCTCCGGAACCCTCGCCGATCTGGGGCTTATCTACATGAAGCGGAACATGGGCGGAACGATGTACCTGGCTTTCGCCGACACGAGCAACGCCAATGGATGGCAGACGCTGGCGTTGACGCTCGGCGTCGTCGGCGTGTTGACCTTGCTGGTGTTCCTCGTCATCAGCGTTTTCTTCAGCCGTTGGGCGTTGCGTCCGGTGGCGAACGCTTGGGCTCAGCAGCGCCGGTTCGTAGCCGATGCGTCGCACGATTTGAAGACGCCGCTTACCGTTATCCTCGCGAACACCTCCATCGCCCTTGAGCATCCGGAGCGCAGCGTGGCAAGTCAGGCGCAGTGGCTCGAGAACACCCAGCATGAGGCCGAGGCGATGCAGGGTTTGGTGGGTGATCTGCTTACGTTGGCGAAGATGGACGAGGAATCCGCAGCCGAGGCCGCCTCGGGCGCGATGGGCGCGGCCGTTCCCCGTCAGGCCGATGAGAAGGTTGACTTCTCGGATCTGGTGGAGGGCGAGCTGCTGCAGTTTGAATCGGTTGCATTCGAGCGGGGGGTCGACTTGCGCTCGGACATCGCGGAGGGCATCGTGCTCATGGGCAACGAGAAGCGGCTGCAGCGCCTGGTCATGACCCTGATCGACAATGCGTGCAAGTACGTTGACGAATCCGGGAGCATCGATGTCTCCCTTTCCGCTCAGGGCAAGCGCGTGAAGCTGAGCGTCCGCAACACCGGAGCGCCCATCTCCCCGGAAGATCTGCCGCATGTATTCGACCGTTTTTATCGCGCCGACAAAGCGCGTACTTCGGGGAAGGGCGGCCATGGGCTGGGGCTTGCGATCGCCCATTCCATCGCGGAGGAACATGGCGGATCGCTGGAAGTGACCAGCACGGAATCCGAGGGAACCGTGTTCTCCGCAACCCTTCCCATCAAGTAGGTGCCGGGCGCCTGCTCGATTGCGCTGCAGGTCGTCGAGCGCTGGCGCCCGTGCCGCTTGCCCCGCGGGCCACTCGCCCTCGCCGTGAGCCGCCGCCCGCCGCCCGGCCGCTTGCTGCCACCTGGGGGCTGCCTGCCGCCGCCCGCCGTTCTCGTCACGCTGCTTTCGTGGATGCCCGAGCCCGCGCGTCGGGCGAATGCGCGTCGGTGCTATCATGAAAGGCCAGCAAAAACCTACACGCGAGCGAGGCCAACCATGCTTTTATGTGCGCAGTACGTGCTTCCCATAACCGCAGAGCCCATCCAGAACGGCGCCGTGCTGGTTCGTGACGGCGTTATCCGCGATATCGGCGACGCTGCCATGCTCAAGCTGCGCTACCCCGACGAGCCCGTGAACGATTACGGCTCGGCCGCGCTTCTGCCTGGATTCATCGACCTTCATACGCATCTTGAGAACGCGGTGCTGCGCGGGCTTGTCCATGATGTTCCTTACGCGACGTGGATCATGGCCATGCGCGAGCTTTCCGGGAAGCTGGATGCGTCCGACTGGTACGACTCGGCCATCCTGGGCGGCCTCGAGGCCATCGCGGGCGGCATCACCACCGTGGCAGACGTCACTTCCACCGGGGCAAGCTGCACCGCCACGCAAAAGCTCGGGCTGCGCAGCGTCATCTATCGCGAAGTGGGTGCGATGGACCGTCGTCGCGTCGACTTCGCCATGCGTTCCGCCGAAAACGACGTTGCCCACTGGCGCGAGGAAGTCGATTCGTCGCGCGTGACCATCGGCGTGTCCCCCTCGGCGGTTTACACCTGCCACCCCGAGATTTTCCGCAAGATTTCCGAGTACGCGGTCCGCGAGAACGTGCCGGTCGCCCTGCGCCTGGCCGGCGATCGCGAGGAATGCGACTTCGTGCGTTACGGCTCCTCCCCGTTCTCGGTGCATCAGATGGACAGCAAGCGCGGCTTCGTGGAGATCCCGCCGTGGCTTCCGACGGGCACCACGCCCATCAACTACGCTCTGAACTGGGGCGCGTTCGAAAGCGACAACGTCATGATCGTGCACGGTGTTTATGCCGACGATCGTGACATTCGCAAGATGGTCGAATATGACGTGTCGGTCGCCAGCTGCCCGCGCATCAACGCGCAGCTTGGCATGGGCGTCGCGCCGCTTGAGGAATTCAACCGAGCCGGCTTGCGCGTCGGCTTGGGCACCGACAGCCCTGCCGCGACCGATTCCACCGACATGCTCATCGAGATGCGCATCGGCATGCTTCTGCAGCGCGCCGTGAGCCGCAACGGCTTCATTGATTCGAAAACCATGCTCGAGCTTGCCACCATCGGCGGCGCGCGTGCGCTGAAGATGGACGATAAGATTGGCAGCCTCGAGGTGGGCAAGCAGGCCGACATCATTGCCATCGATATGTCTGGATCGCACCAAACGCCTACGTCGGAGCCTGTTTCCGACATCGTGAACGCCTGCAATGGAACGGACGTCCTCATGACGATGGTGGCAGGCAAGACGCTATACGACAAGAATCGCTGGCATGTGGGGGTCGAGGTTGCCCGCAACGTTGCGCGCGTTATCGAAATCCGAGGGAAGTTAAGGGCTTAACATGGGAACGAATCAAAAGCTGACCGCGAAGCAGAAATCCGAGCGCATCAAGGCGGCGCAAGAGCGCCAGGCGCGCGAGGCGGCGCGTCGCGAGGCGGCGGCGCACACCAAGAAGATCTTCACCGTGGTGGTTTGCGTCATCTTGGTCCTCGCGCTCGGTTTGCCGACCATCGCGCTGTCGGTTCTGTCCGCCGGCTAGCAGAGACATTGATCTGCGGCGTGGATAATTCCGCACGGAATCTTTTTCTGTAGAGAAACTGCATGCAAGGGGGCATGCCGCGTTTGTGCTACCATGAGTGGCTGTTGCGCCCTGGCGCACAAGATTGACGATTCGACGAACGTAAGGGGATAACGTGTTCGGTATCGGTGGATTCGAGCTCTTCCTCATATTGCTGTTTGGATTCTTGGTGTTCGGCCCTGATAAATTGCCCGCTATGGCGAAAACGCTGGGCAAGGCCATTAACAAGTTCCGCAGCGCGCAAGAGGAAATGAACAAGGTGATCAAGAACGAGGTTTACGACCCCGATTCCGACGAGCCGTTCAAGAACCCTCTCGACGCGATGGAGAAGGCCGCGGCTGCTGGAAAGAAGGCAGCCGATAAGGTGGACAAAGCGGCATCGAAAGCGTCGCACTCCTCGCCGTCGAAGGCCGCTTCCCAGCAGCCGCGCACGGTTGCCAAGCAGGAGAGCTTCACCGAGCGCAAGGCTCGCTACGATCGAGAGCGCGCTGCCAAGCAGGCAGCCGATGCCGAGAAGGCCGAAGCCGCCAAGAAGGCCGCGCTTGCCGCTGCCGATGCATCCTCTGCTGCTGCGGCGAAGCCGCAAAGCGAGGTGAAGGCCGCCCCGACGGGTGAGGTTGCCGCCAAACCGGCGCCGGCCGCCAAACCGGCTGCCGAATCCGACGTTGCCGCCAACGAAACGAAGGGGGAATAACATGCCTATCGGACCGGCGCGTATGCCCCTTTTCGATCACTTGGGCGAACTGCGCATGCGCTTGGTGCGCATCGTGGTGTGCCTGCTTATCGGCGTGTGCGTGTTCTATTTCGCCACGCCCACCATGGGCCAGTTCCTTATGCTTCCCATCTCCGACTTCTTGCCGAAGGGCGAGGGGGATTTGGTCCAGTTCGTGGCGCTCGACCCGTTCGAGGCGTTCGCCACTCGCTTCAAGATCTCGATTTGGGCGGCAATCGTCGCGTGCTCGCCGGTTATCCTGTGGCAGTTGCTCGCGTTTTTCCTGCCCGCGCTTAAGCCTTCCGAGCGCAAGTGGTTCGTTCCGACGTTCGCGGCGGCTGTCGCGCTGTTCGTCATCGGCACGGTTTTCTGCTACTTCGTGATCCTGCCGCCGGCGTTCCAATGGCTCACCGATCAGGCGATGGGTCTTGGTACCGTAACGCCGCGCATGTCCACCTATGTTGATGTCATCATCAAGTTCGAGCTCGGCTTCGGTTTGGCGTTCGAGCTGCCGCTGATCGTGTTCTATCTGGTTATCTTCGACGTCATCCCGTATAAGAATTTACGTGGCAAGTGGCGCGAGATTTATGTGGGATTGCTGGTGCTGTCCGCCATCGTGACGCCCGACGCATCCCCGGTCACCATGGTGCTCATGTTCGCTGCCTTGATCGTGCTCTATGAGCTGTCCCTGCTCATTGCGCGTGTGGTGTTGCGAGGCCGTATCAAGAAGCAAAACGCCCTGGCGAAGAAATAGCAGATGGAAAAGATGACGGCTCCGGGCTCCCGGAGCCGTTTTTCGTTGGCGTGTTTTGGCCCCTCAGGTGCTTTCTTCGCTTTGTTGTGGCGGGCGCATTTCGGTTGGGATACCATTAAAACGCCGCCTGAGCGTTAGCGTTGCCAGGTGGCTAGTTAAGCGATGCGTCCGAAGGGGGCTGGTATGCACGAATTGGGGATCATGACCGGTGTCATGGATGCCGTCAACCGTTCCGCCGAGCAGGCGGGCGCTCTCAAGGTGCTCAAGGTCACCCTGTCCATCGGCGAGATGACCGAGGCGATCGAAGATTCGCTCCGCTTCGCATTCGAGGTGCTCACCGAGGGCACCAATAGCGAGGGAGCGGAGCTGGTTATCAACATGGTCAAGCCGAAAAGCCGCTGCTTGGATTGCGGAAACGTTTACGAGCACGATCGTTTCCATATGGCGTGCGACGCTTGCGGAAGTTTCGCGACCGAGCTGATCGCCGGCCGCGAGTTGCAGATCGACTCCATTGAGGTTGATCTTCCGGATGATCCTGACGAATCCGGCGTCTCCGAAGAATCAGATGTGCCCGCCGCGCCCGGTGACCCCGCCGCGCCCGATGAGCCGACCGCGCCCGATGCGCCCGCCGCGCCCGACGCGCCCGGTGACCCCGCCGCGCCCGATGAGCCGACCGCGCCCGGTGACCCCGCCGCGCCCGACGCGCCCGGTGACCCCGCCGCGCCCGCGCCTGCTCGATAGCATCTTCGTAACCATTACTCACAAGATAAGCGTTTGCAAAGGAGTAAACATGCAAATCGATATCAAGCAACCCATCCTTGATAAGAACGATCAGCTTGCTGCACAGCTGCGCGGCCGTTTCGCGGAAAACCATGTGTTCGTGCTCGATCTGCTTGCAAGCCCTGGATCAGGCAAAACGTCTACGATTCTGGCGACCATCGAAGCGCTGCGCGACGAGTTCAACATCGCGGTTATCGAAGGCGATATTGCCAGCAACGTCGACGCCGAGAAGATCAAGGCGCAGGGCATCGCAGCGGTGCAGATCAACACGGGCGGCGCCTGCCACTTGGAGGCAAGCATGATCTCCCGTGCGGTCGATGTGCTTGATTTGGAGCGTCTTGACCTGATTATCGTCGAGAACGTGGGCAATCTGGTATGCCCGACTGATTTCGATTTGGGGGAGAATGCGAAGGTTATGATCCTTTCGGTCCCCGAGGGGGATGATAAGCCGCTCAAATACCCCGGGGTGTTCCAGGCGTCGAAGGTGATCATCCTGAACAAGGTGGACACCATGCCCGTGTTCAACTTCGATCGCGAGGCGTTCGAGTCCTCGGTGCATCAGCTGAACCCGAACGCCCCCATTTTCCCCATCGCGGCGACCAAAAACGAGGGTGTCGAAGAATGGGCCAACTGGCTCGCTGATCAGATTCGCGCCGTACAGTAGAGGTGGCGCAGGCAGGGTGCCCGTGCCGCGCTCTGCCTGCATCGCCCCGGTCGGTCAGAGCCTGTTTCATGATGTCGCGCGCCTTCGCCGGTAAGCGTCCTCGC
The DNA here is from genome assembly GCA_963639885.1 of bacterium. GTDB lineage: Bacteria > Actinomycetota > Coriobacteriia > Coriobacteriales > Eggerthellaceae > Senegalimassilia. Next base: position 15,879 of record CAVHXL010000004.1, read on the forward strand.
TGCCATTTTCGCCAAGGATGCCGAACCGTTGAAATCCCGCAATCGCCCTGAAACAGTGAGCTACCATACTCGGGAGCAAAACATCCTGTTTGCAACGGAAAGGGTGCCTATGCAAGCGAGTGAAATGTATCGAATTTGCGCCGATGCGCTGCGCGATTTCGCCCAAAACGCCGGGTTCACCGATATGGTGGTGGGTCTTTCCGGCGGTATCGATTCGAGCGTCATCGCCACGATCTGCGTTGACGTTTTCGGAGCCGATCATGTGCATGGCGTTATGCTCCCCGGGCCTTACTCCACCGACCATTCGCTCGACGATGCGCGCGAGCTGGCCTCCAATCTGGGGATCCAAACGAATCTCGTATCCATTTGCGAGCCCTATGAGGCATTCGAGGCCGTTTTCTCGCGTTCTGGCTGCGGTAAGCTTGAGGGCACGCCCGCGGAGAACACGCAGGCTCGCTGCCGCACGGTCATCCTCATGGCGCTCTCCAACGCTAACAATTGGATGCTCGTGAACACGGGCAACCGCAGCGAGGCCATGATGGGCTACTCGACGCTGTACGGCGACACGGCGGGTGCGTTCGCCCCGATCGGGGGCCTGTACAAAACCGACGTCTACGCGATTGCCCGATGGCGCAACGAGAAGGCCGAGGCTGAAGGGGTCGTGCCGCCGATTCCGGCGCATGTTCTGGTGAAGCCGCCGAGCGCCGAGTTGTCCCCGGGGCAGGAGGACGAGAAGTCGATGGGCATCGACTATCCGACGCTCGACAAGCTGCTGATCGGCCATTACGAGCAGGGTAAGACGGCTGATGAGTTGGTGGAAGCCGGCTTTGAGCGCGCGCAGGTCGAGCGCATCCTAGCGACGGCCGACCGCATGGCGTTCAAGCGGGCTCAGGAGCCTGCTTTCCCCGAAGCGAAATTCTACGAGTAGCATGACCAAGGAACCGTCGAATACGCTTGCGAGCGTATAGCGCCTTCGCGTGAGCCGTCGTACCATACGGGGTATGGAAAACCTTTTGATCAGCAAACATGAACTGACGACGCGCGAATGGTGCATTGATGTCGCGGTGGCCCTTGCGGCCTTCGCCGTCGGCTGCCTGCAGCTTATGCTGACGGCTTCGTCCATCATCATTCCCGACCTTGCACTTCGCCAATATCTTGGCGAAGTGAGCGTCGTGCCCGATATCCAGGTGTTCGTTGCCTTGTTCGTGATGACCATGCCGCTTATCCTGCGACGAACGTTCCCTCTGCCGGTTTTCGTCTTCTGCCTGCTGGTGTTCCTGATGCTGCAGGTGCGCTATTCCGGGATCACCATGCCCGTTGTGGGGCCGCTTGTCGCGCTGTACACGGTGACGGATGAATGCGGGACCGCTCCAGGGGTTGTCTGCGGTGTTCTTTCGGCGCTGTCGCTTCTGGTGGGCGATGCGCCGATGCAATCTTCCAGCTTGGTGTTCTTCACGCGCTTCCAGAACATAGCGCTTATGGTTGCTGCCGTGCTTGCCGGTTATGCATACCGAACGCACCGCGCATACGTCGCCGAGGTCGAGCGTCGTGCCGCCGAGGCCGAGCGAACGCGCGAGGAGGAGGCCGCGCGCCGCGTCGAGGCCGAGCGGGTGCGCATAGCCCGAGAAGTGCATGACATCACGGCTCACAGCTTGTCTGCCGTGAGCATCCAGCTTGCAGCGGCGGAGCGCCTGGTTGATCGCGACCCGGTTGTGGCGAAGGAAGCCATCGCGACTGCGCGCGGAACGGCGAAAAGCGCGCTCGATGATATCCGGTCGATGATCGGCGTGCTGCGCCATGGCGATGACGTGGCCGAAACCATGCCGACTGCCGGCACTGATCAGTTTCCCGACTTGTTGCGCTATCTGCGCGATGCGGGCCTTGAAGCCAATATGGATGCGTCGGCGTTCGACCGCTCGCTTGTTCCCGCGCATATCGATTTGGCGCTGTACACGGTGGCGCGCGAGGCGTGCACGAATGCGGTTCGGCATTCTCGTGCAAGCCGGATCGATATTCGGTTGTCGACGCTGAACGGCTGGGCGGAACTGACGGTTGCGGATGATGGCGCAGGATGCGGTTGTGCAATGGCGCCGGTCGGGTACGACCAGGCGGTTTCATCGTTGCCTGCCGCAGCCGACGGTGCTGGGCACGGGGTTGCGGGCATGGCTGAGCGCGTGCATGTGCTCGGTGGAACGTTCGCTGCCGGCGATGCTCCCGCGGGCGGTTTCACGGTGAGGGCGGCTATCCCGCTTCATGCGACGGAGGCATAACATGGACGAAATGACGAACGTGCAGGGTGATTTTTCGGGAGCGGAAAAGGCGGCGTCGGGCGCTGCCGGGGCACTTGACGCCGTGGGCGCACCCGGAAGCTCCGCAGCTGCGGGCATGCTCTGCGCGCAAGGTGCAACGGCTGGGCTGAATGCATCCGGGGAGCGAAGCGGGCGAGCAGGCGGCGCGGATGCGGACGACAGGTCTATTCGCGTGCTCATCGCGGATGATCAGGACCTTGTGCGAAGCGGGTTTCGCCTTATCCTGTCATCCTATGACGGCATCGAGGTGATTGGCGAAGCACGTGACGGCGACCAGGCTGCTTCGCTCGCGCATCGCTTACGCCCCGATGTCGTGCTCATGGATATCCGCATGCCGCGCGCGAACGGTATCGAGGCGACGCGCGCGATTCGATCGAACCCGGCGCTTGGCAACGTGCAGGTGCTCATCCTGACCACGTTCGACTTGGACGAGTACGTCTACGACGCGCTTTCGGCAGGGGCGAGCGGCTTTTTGCTGAAGGATGCGGAACCCGATGAGATCGTCTCCGCCATTCATGTGGTCGCTGCGGGCGATGCGCTTATTCAGCCGTCCATCACGCGTCGACTGATCGAGACGTTCGTGGCCTCGCGTCCGCCGGCGGGCGCGGGTGCGTCCGACCTGAGCAGTTTGACTGATCGCGAGCGCGAGATCCTGACATTCGTGGCGCGAGGGATGAGCAACGACCAGATCGGCGAGCGCCTGTTCATCAGTCCTGCAACGGTGAAAACCCACTTGGCGCGTGTGATGGCGAAGCTTGACGCCCATGATCGTGCGCAGCTGGTGGTGAAAGCCTACGAAAGCGGCCTCGTTCGTCCCGGTGCGGGCGCATAAGGGCGACGCTGGCCGGCGCTCGCGGCTGCGGCCACGTCTGCCACGCGCCACGTCGCGCCCCACGCGCCCTCGCATGCCCCTATATGCAAACGCCCTCCTGTGCGCCCGTGCATGGGGCATAGGAGGGCGCATCTTCCTCGATCGAGACCCTTACAGCCCTTCGGCCTTGAAACGGCGCTCAAGCGCCTCCTGGTGGTTGGAGTACGTCAGTGCCACTTCCTTGGCCACGATGCCTTGCTTCACGACGTTGAACAGCCCCTGGTCCATGGTCTGCATGCCCTCACGTCCACCGGATGCGATCACCGAGTCGATCTGGTAGGCCTTCTCCTCGCGAATGAGGTTGCGGATAGCGGTGTTCACGGTCATGATCTCGAACACCGGCACCGCGCCGCCGTCGATGGTCGGCACCAGCTGCTGGCTGACCGTTGCTTGCAGCACCATCGAAAGTTGGATGCGCATCTGGCGCTGCTGGTTGGCGGGGAAGGCGTCCAGGATGCGGTCGATGGTGTCGGCCGCGCTGGTGGTGTGCAGCGTCGAAAGCACCAGCTGAGCCATTTCGGCTGCGGTGACCGCGGTGCCGATGGTGTCGGGGTCGCGCATCTCGCCGAGCAGGATGACGTTGGGTGCCTCGCGCATGGCCGAACGCAACGCTTCGGAATAGGTTTCGACGTCGGTGGGAATCTCTCGTTGCGTGATGATGCACGTGCCGTGGCGATGGATGTACTCGATCGGGTCCTCCATCGTGATGATGTGGCCCGAACGGTTATGGTTCATGCGGTCGAGGATACATGCGAGCGTGGTCGACTTGCCGGCACCGGCCGGTCCTGTGACCAGCACCAACCCCTTCGTCATATCGGCAAGGCGCATGACGGAATCGGGGATGTGCATCTCGTCGGGGTTGGGCAGGCCGAACGGGATCACGCGGATGACGGCGCCGAAGCTGCCGCGCTGGCGGAAGACGTTCACGCGGAAGCGCCCGCATTCCGGCACGGCGAAGCTGAAATCCTCGTCGTGGTTCATGTTGTTGACGAATACGCTGATGTCGCGCCCGGCAAGCTCGTATATGGAACGCACGTAGCCCTCGGTATCGGCGGGGGTCAGCGCAGGCGAATCAGAGCGTACATGGATGCCGCTTGCCTGGTAGGACAGGGGAAGCCCGGCGATGATGAAGACGTCGGAGGCCTTTAGATCGATCATCTGCTTCAAAAGCGGTTTCAAGGACATGGTGGGTTCTCCTTTTTCCTTACCGGGATGAGCTGCTCGTGGATGCGCTGGAGCTGTTGCCGCTCGCGATCGCGCCGCTGCTCCACAAGGTTTCCTCGGGCGTTTCCTGAGTTGTCGTCGTTTTCCATTGCTCGACCGAATAGGATGCGTTATCAGTGATGCGAATCGCGGCGTTCAGCGTTTTGCCGGAAGCTGCCGAAACGCTGAACGAGATCACGCTCCCATCGCTCGATGCCGAAAGCTGAAGCCCGTCGGCCGCTTCGGTGTTGCTCGCTTTCTGCGCGATGGTGCTCCAGCGCGCCATGATGGTGCTGGCGGCGAACGATCCGGTCGCGCCCTTCTGCGTCTGCAGCTGCTCGTCGATGCAGGCGAGGACTTCTTGCGCGTACGAATCGATCGCATAGGTTTCCGCGGTGCTCTCGGCCTGGCGTTGCGCCATGGCCTCTCCTGCGTTGGTCGTCGTGACGCACAGCACCGCGAGTACCGACAGCAGCAGCACCGATATCAGGGTGAGCAGGCTGATCGGGCCGATGCGCACGCCGGTGCGAAGTGTTTTGGCCATCTATCCCACCTCGCTCGCATAGCGCGTTGAATCAAGCTCGTAGGCAACGCCCGCGTCGTCTGAAACGGTGATATGCGCTTGGTACATGATGCCGGCCTCTCGTACGCTGGTCGAAACGTCGCAGGTCACGGTGAACTCCTCGCCGTCCTGGGTTACGGAGCTTGTCATGCTCATCGTTCCTGCGCTGCCCGAGCCCTCGGCTGCGTAGCTGATCGAGCCTGTGCCCGCGTCGCCGTCGTTCGCCCCCGCGCTTTCGGGGTGGGCGCAGAACCGCTCGGCGGTGTTTTGTGCCACCGCTATGGCGTTGACCTCGCGTTTCGATTCGTTGGCCTGCGTGAGCGAGCCGGCGAACAGCTGCGTGAAAACGGCCATCGCCGCAATGAGGGCGGCAAGCAGCAGAAGCGACTCGACCACGAAGGCGGCGCTGTTCGCGTGCCCGCTGAATAAACCTTGCTTTTTTGCGTTTTCGGCCATTTAGTTCCCCCCCTGCGTGTAGCGCAGCGCGACCTCGGCCGTGCCCTGGTCCGTGGAAATGCTCAAAAGGCCATCGGTGTACGAGAAGTCAAAGGTTGCGGATTCGGCCACTTTGCTGGCTTTCTCCGGCGTGTACGCGCTGCCGGCAAGGCTGTATTCCTGCAGGATCTTCCCATCGTGGCGATAGAAGCGCGTCTCGTAGGTGCCCGACGTCGCGTGCTCGACGATGACGAGCGACTTGCCCTCGGGTCCCTCGCCCTGCGCGATGGCCGCCGTCGCGTCGTTCGCGCGAACCGTGTTGATGATAAGCCCTAAGCCCTCGCGTTGCGCGTTGCTCTCGTTTTGCAGGTCGGAGATGTGCTTGTACACCGTCACGCCTGCTATCAGCGAAAGCAAAAGCGCCACGAAGAACACGGCCAAAAGCAGCGTCGGGAACGCCCGGCCGTTCGACTTCGGCTCGTCATGCAATTCCACGCGCGAGACTTGGGACAGGGCGTCCATTTTCTCGTTGCTGGCGTCTACTCCCGTTGTCGTTCTCATGCTCATTTCGGCGTCACCACCACGGAGGGCATCACGTTGTCGGCGAAGTACTCGTAGGAAACGATGTAGGAGTCATGGTTGATGGTCAACCCGTAGTTCTGCTCGAGGTGATCGAGCGTTGTCGGGTAGCTGCCCTCGATGGCGCAGCATTGCTTGGCCGACTGCAGCACCGCGTCGCGCAGCGCGACGGCGCCTTGCGTCTTGGCGCCTTCCTGAGCTGCGCCGACGATGGCGCAAACGGCTATCACCACTACGATGCAGCACGCCGCGACGATGGCTGCCGCCCTGCGCCGCCTGCGTATCTGCCGGTCTGTTATCTCGCGAAACATTGCGCCTCGTTTCGACTACGCGATCGATCCCATGATGCCGATCAGCGGTAGCATGACGGCGATCAGCGTGGCGCCCACGGCGATGGTCAGAAACGCCGCCAGCACCGGCTCGACGCTGTTCACGGCGCGATCAAGCTGCAGGGTGGCATCCTCGAAGAACACGTCGGATAGATGCGCGAGCACATCGTCGATCGATCCGGAGCGCATGCCGACCAGCAGCATGCGACCGTAGACGGGTTCGAAAACCTCGTGCTCCACGATGGCTTGCGCCATGCTGCGCGGATCGTCCAGGTTGGTCATGGAAGCGTGCGCGGCCTTGAGTTTCGCGGACAGCTCGTCGTGGCCGACCGTTGCCATTGCCTGCTCCATCGCTATGTCCTCCTGCACTCCCGAGGCGGTGAACGCCGCAAGAGCCGAGGTGAAGCGCGAAAGCGCCATCTGGTACAGCGCGCCTTTGGTGCCCGGGATCTTCTCGAGCAGGCGCATCACGGCGATGCGTCCGGTCTCGGTGCGCGAGCGAATGGTGATGTAGAGCGCCAGCACGGTGGCCACGAGCACCACGATCAGCGCCACCCAGCCGATGCCGATGGAAATACCCACCGTTCCAAACGATCCGCTTGTCAGGGACCCGGCCATGTTGTCGTAGGCGTTGGTGAAGATCGGCAGGATTACCACGACGGTGAACGCGAGGATAACGCTCATGATGCACAGCAGCGCGGCCGGGTATCCGACGGCGTTGCGCAGCTTCGCGAAGGTGCTGTCCTCGTTCTCGTAATAGTGTCCCAGCGACCGCAGCACGCGCTCGGTGCGGCCTGCTTGCTCGCCGACGCGGACCATCTCAACCGCGTATGAGGGAAATGCTCCGGACGCGTCCATGGCGTCCGCCAGCCCCAAACCCTCGATGAGCTTGCCGTACACCTTGTCGCAAACGCTTTTGAACTGCGATTGCTCTCGGTTCTCGGCAAGCATCTGCACCGCTTCGTCGGTTTGCACGCCTGCGGACAACATGGTTGCCACGCTGTTGCAAAACGCGCTGATCGCGCTGCTTTCCAAATACTTGTCTGCCATCTATCTCTCCCGTTTCCGTTAAACGCAGATACTGCATTCTCGCACATTGAGGACCCCGTGTGGGGCCTCAGTCTATTTTTTAGGCGAATAACCCGACGAAAACTTACCAGGTCATAAGCCGTTATCAGCAAAAGTGTCACGAAAGCGGCATGGAATGTCACGCACGCTTGTCAGTACACGAATCGATCGGTGTAGCTTTTCCCATCACCGACGTTGGCGCTCTCGCCGCTGGCGGCGAAGGTGAGGTCGACGCGCGACCAGGTGTTTCGCGTGACGCTGAATTGCGCGCTGGTCCAACTGCCGTCGACGTGCACCATGATCCAGGCGTGGTAGAGGCCGTCGGGCGATACGTACCCGGTGACTATCTTGGTCGCGATCCCTTGGCTGCGCAGCATGGCGGCTCCGAGGCTCGCGTAGTCGAAGCAGATTCCCGTCCCCGCGCTGAGCGTCTCGTCGGGGTTGGGGATGTAGCCGGTTGCGTCCTTGAGCTGGGATGCCTTGGCGTCATCGTAGGTGATGTTGCTGACGATCCACTCGCAGATGGTCTTGACGGCCTCTCCTTGGGTTTGCGCGTCGGCCACCAGCTCGCGCGCCTTCTTCACGCAGGCGCTGTCGTCGTCGTAGCTGCAAATGATGTTCGGGACCAGAAACGGTGCGGTTTCGGATGTGAGCGAAGCCTCGAAGGTGGTCGAGTACAGCTCGACGTAGTTGTTCGACGAGGTGTTCTGCATCACGCGCACCGTATAGGTGCCGCTCCCGTGGACCAGCGGGCAGATAGCGGCGGCGCCGTCTTGCGGGATGTCAAAGCTGCTACTTGATTGGCCCAAGGTCACCTGGGCTTTCAGTCGTGAGGTGGCGGTTGCGGAAATGGCGATGTAGCCATCGAATGCATGCGAGGTGTCCACCAGCGCGCCGTTGTCGCCCTCCGCCGCATCCTCGTCGAAGACGGCGGGTGCGATCGATGTCGCTGGCGTGAACGAGGCGCCGTCCGCCTTATCCGAGGGGCCCGCGCAGCCGACGAGCGCGAGTGGGGTTGCGCAGGCCAGGGCGATCGCGATTAGGAGGGCGATCGCGCAACGGTAGCGGGGTGCGTGAGCGTTCCGGTTTCGACGGGGGAAGGCGGGTCGGAGGCGGAGTGCGTGGGCGGGTTGCGGCTCGCTTTTGCAGGCGGTTTGGAGACGCCGCGGGAGATCAGGGGCGCAACGACCCGCCGCCGCTATCGGTGGGCGATGGTTGGGGGAGTGCTCTTTGCGGTGTGCCTCTGTCATCGTGGCGATTATAACGCGACCGAGTCATAAAACCGCGGGCTTTGCGGCGGCGTCGTGAATGATGGACGGGCGGTTCCCGGCTTTATGTCGGTGTCACGGTATCCGTACGCATACGGAACGAATGGGTGCGGATGTGACTCTTTGTGGTGCGTTTGTTCCATGATCTACTCGGTAATGTTTAATGTGTAGTATAAAAAACGGCATTTGAACAGGGTAAACGAATGGATCCAAGGCCATAAGATTATTATTTGAAATAGGTTGATTATTAAGAGTTTGTTCCTGTATGGGGCTAAATAAGTTTGCTATCATTAAACAGATTAAAAAAGTGTGACACCAGCTCGTTTTCCGGCTGGTGCGCATCAGGTAAAGGCATGAATCGGGGGCGCTCGGCGGCGCCCGCAGCGATTGATGAGGTGAGAGTGATGGCGACGGAAAGTAAACGGTTTGGATCGGTGGCCAGCATGACCGAGCGGTATTCGTTCGGTCATAAGGTTGTCTCAGTGGCGCTATCGGTGGTGTTGCTGGGCTTCGGATGGCCTACCTCATCGTTGGCGAAGGCGAACGATGCCGACGCGGTGGAGTCGGACGTCTCCGCGCAGGTTGTCGCGCAAGATGACGCCAGCCAGGTGAGCGATATAGCGTCGGACGCTGCAGGCGGCGAAACCGCAACCGCAGCCACGGACGCAAGCGAGCAGGATGATTCTTCCGGCTCTGCCGCCACTGAGGCCGACATCGCGCTCGAGTTGAATAACGCCTTCATCGAGTACGAGGGCGGTCAGCCGCTGAGCGCGCCGGCCACCAGGGTGACTGTGCCCGCCAATAAAGACTTCGAGTTCTCCGTTGCCGCTATTGCCGGCTACGTGCTGGATAACGTTTCTCTCACCGTTTCCGGTGCGAAAACCACTCTCACCGCCGACTCCGATGACGTTTACACCGTGCCCGCATCCTCCGTTAAAGCGGGCGCGACCATCACCCTGAACACCTCCGTAGATAAAACTTCCGCGGGCAATGCCGGAAGCAGCGCGGCAGTCGATATCACCGAATCCGATGGCGATTTGGCTGGCGGCAGTTCGGTGAGCAGTGCTGCGCAGTCCGCTGCGAATAGCCAGAGCGCTATTTCGGTAGCTTCTGCCATCAGCAATGCGTTGAACGGCAGCATTACCGGCAACGATGCCCTCGAGGTCGGCAAGTTCGCTGTCTACGCCGCAGAGGGCTTCTCCGATACTGCGTATTGGACTACGTCCGATAACTCTATTGCCACGGTCGAGCAGAACGGCGTTGTGACCGCCGTGGCTGCCGGCACCGTGACGATTACCGCCGAGGCCGGCGACGAGACCGCCAGCAAGACCATTACGGTTACCAAGGCGTCTTCTGCTAGAGGATACAAAGCAACCATCACTCCTACTATCGAGAACGCAGAGGTTGCGTACTACGCATGGCACGATACGAGCGACACCTCGAGCATCTCATTTGGCAAGGCGACGGGAACTGTCACCATCAACGATTACACTACGTGGTATGAGCCTGGCTACGTGGTCTTCTTCGTCAAGCCGAACAGCAACCATATCGTTACCGGCCTTGGTGCTTCGGGCAATGGCGACATCTATGCTGTTGACGCCACCGACTGGGGCAACATCAACGGGTATCCGAACATCGCTCAGGTTATGGCTGCTGCAAAGGCTGCCGGATACGTTGCGGCGTTCGGTTGGTCTCGTAGCGCTGGTCAGAGTCTGACCGCCGATTTTACCATCAACGCCAAGTCCCCCGACATGACCGTGGCCGCGGTGAGCGACCGCACCACTGGCGTGCAGGCTGGCGACGAGCTGACGTTCACCGTCACCATTACTCCTAAGACTACCGGTAGCGGTAAAGATTCCGTCGCGGGCGTCCACGTGAACAGCGCCGACGTGAACGGTACCGAGGTTACGGTCGAGGGCATTACCGGCAATACCGACGGTACCTTTACAGGCACTGTCCACTACACGGCAACCGAAGCCGATGTTGCGCGTGGTAGCGTGGTGCTCACGGTAGAGGCGACCTCGACCTACGAGGGCGCTTACACCATAACCTCTGGCGATATCGCTTCGAGCGCCACGGTGACCAAGGAGGCGACCGCCACGTGCGAGATCGCCCCCTCGAGCCAAGTGAAGTACACCTTTGTTTCCGGTACCTCTGGAAAGAGCCTTCCGGGCGCGATCAACGCCTACCTCCCGTCGGACAGCTCGTCCTATAATGCAGGTAAGACGGCCAAGGCCAAGAACCCCACGGCTACGGTTTACGAGGACAGCAAGAACGACGGCTACTGGACCTTCACCGGCTGGGACAAGGACTCCGTCAAAGTGGGTCGCAAGGGAGAGCCGGTTACCTTCACCGGTACGTGGACCTTCACTCAGTACAGCAAGTACACGGTTAAGTACGTAGACGAAGACGGCAACGAGCTTTCGTACGTAGACGAAGACGGTAATGAGCATTCCGGCTCCGATACGTTCTCCGGGGTGAAGGTCGACGACAAAGTTAAGGTCTCCGACATCGAGAAGCCTTCCATTACCGGTTACTCGTACAGCAAGTCCAACCCCACGAAGGATCTGAAGATCGACGAGGACGATTCCAAGAACGTCATCACGCTCACTTATAAAAAGAAGACTGGCAAGGCCGGTTATTATCTGGTGCTCGATAATGCTTCTTGGGAAGCGCCGAGCGACACCACCAAAGACTCGGCAAAGCCCAAGTGGTACTACAACTATGGCCTTGCCAAGGGCGACAAGTTTACTGTGACCGACAGTGAGCCTTCGGCGGACAACCACGTCTTCATCGGCTGGATGGATAAGGAGCGTGGCAGCCAGGCTGCGGCCATCCATCAGGCCGGTAGCAAGGTTACCTATTGTTATGACGATGACCAGACGTACACCCTCGATGCCCTGTGGGCGAGCCTCTCGGCCACAGGCGAAGATGTCACCTATGACGGCACGTCTCATACCGTGACGGTCGACGTCAGCATCAACGAGGGCACCGGCCTTGACCCGAAGTACGCCGAGCAAGCCAAGGAGCTTATCAAAACCGGTGACGTTGAGTACTCCACCGATGGCGGCGATACTTGGAGCAAGGACAAGCCGAGCTTCAAAAATGCCGGTACCTATACCGTTCAGGTTCGCCAGGCCGTGACCGTTGGCGACAAGACCACCCCACTTACGGCAGAAGCCACGGTCAAGATCGCTCAGAAGGAATACTGGGTCGAGACCGATACCGCGAGCAAGGTCTACGATGGCGAGGAGCTCGTGGGCACGGCCGAGGTTAAGGGTCTCGTTGATGGCGAGTCTGCCTTCGCGATCGCTACCACCATCGGCCCCGATGTTATCGCCGAGACCAAGAATGCCGTGACCGGTGAGATCGTCTGGGCCGAGGGTGCCGACAGCGCCAACTACAAGCGCGGCGAGGACAAGCTGGGCACTCTTGAGATCACTAAACGTAACGTAGTGCTTAAGTCTGCTGATCTCAATAAGCCCTACGATGGCACTGCGCTTACTAACGGTGAAACCGCGCTTGCCGAAGAGAGCGGTTGGGTAGAGGGCGAAGGCGCATCTTATAAATTTACCGGCTCTCAAACAAGCGTCGGCAATAGTGGCAACGAGTTCAGCTACACGCTCAATGACAACACCAAGGCAAAAAATTACAACATCGCGAAGAGCGAAGGAACATTAAAGGTTACCGATCGCAGCGATGATGAGAAGTATAAGATTAATGTTGAAGGCTGCTCCACTACCGTAACGTATGACGGACAGAAGCACGAAGCCTCTGGCATTACGTCTGCCTCGAGCACCTACACCAACGATAAGAATGCCAAATTTACCATCACTGCTGACACCACAAACCCGGAGTCCACTGACGTTGTCTCGCAGGATAACAAGGTCTCTAACGTTAAGGTTACCGATGCGAGCGGCAACGACGTTACAGCTCAGTTCAAAATCAACGTGATCGACGGCAAGCTCACCATCAACAAGCGCACGCTGACGTTCGCCTCTGCTGGCGGTACCAAGGTCTATGACGGCACGCCGCTGATTCGCAACCGGCAGTCCGACGTGACCATCGGCGGCGACGGCTTTGTTGCCGGCGAGGGTGCTACCTTCGACATCACCGGCACCCAGACCAATGTCGGCGATTCCGACAACACTTTCACTTATGCCTTCAAAGACGGCACGCTTGCTGGGAACTATTCAGTCACGAGCTCGACCTACGGTAAGCTCATCGTCACCGCTGACGAGAACGAGGTCGTTGTGACCATCAAGGGTAACAGCCAGACCCTTACCTACGACGGCGCTGGGCACACGGTTCAGGGCTACAGCGTTCAGATCGAAGGTGGCAAAGGTAACTTCACCGCCGATGACATTGCCCTTAACGAGGGCGTGGACCTTTCCGTTTTCGGCACGGACGTTGCCGTCAACTCCGAAGGTTCCGTAGTCGCCTACACGAAGGCCATCAACGCCAGCGACTTCAAGAGCACGAACGGCAACTTTGCCAACGTGAAGTTCGTCGTGGATCCCGCCGCTTCCAATGTCAGCCTCACCATCAACAAGCGTGACGTCGCGCTCACCTCCGAGGGCGGCGAGTGGCCCTATGATGGCAAGCCTCACTCCAAGCCCGAGGTCACTTCGAGCGACGATCTCTTCGCCAGCCAGGTAAGCGATCTTAAGGCCACCGGTTCGGTGACAAACGTGTCCGATGGCGAGGTTCCCAACAGGATTACCTACACGTCCGGTGAGTCCTTCAAGGAGACCAACTTCAACATCACCAAGAGCGAGGGTAAGCTCAAGGTCGTGTCTAAGCCCATCAACCCGGATGTTTCTTCCAGCATGACCATCACTGCGCCTACCGACGTGGTCTACAACGGCAACGTGCAGAAGCAGGAACCGATCGTCAAGGACGGCGAGACCACGCTCACCAAGGGCGTCGACTATGAGCTGTCCTACAGCGATGATGTGATCAATGCGGGGACCGTTGACGTCACCGTGACGGGCAAGGGCAACTACACCGGAGAGGCTGAGACCTCGTATCAGATCACCGCTCGTCCGGTTGTTCTGACATCTGGAACGCAGGCGTTCACCTACGACGGTAAAGCGCATACCCTTTCCGCTGTGAGCGGTGGGGAGCAAGACGACATCCGCGGAACCGGTTTCGTTACCGGAGAGGTTACCGATATTACGGCAACCGGCTCTGTGACCAACGTGTCCGAGGGTGAAGTCGTGAACGCGATCACCTATACCACGACTGACAAGTTCATTGCTTCCAACTATTCCGTCACAAAGAATGAGGGCAAGCTTTGGATTGTAGCGAAAAGCGATGAGGTCACGGTGACCATCACCGAGAACTCCGACTCCTATGTCTACGACGGCACGGAGAAGAGCGTTTCCGGCTATAAGATCAGTAACGTATCTGACAGTCTCTACAGCTCTTCGAGCGTGGTCTTTGCCGGCGTCGCCAGCCATCTGAAGGCCTCCGGTACCGCTGAGGGCTTCTATCAGATGGAGCTTGTGCCTGGTGATTTCTCCAATATCGACAAGAACTTCGGCAATGTGAGGTTCGTTATCGTCGACGGTGGCCTGACCATTAATAAGCAGACGATCGACCCGGGCACCGACCCCTCGAATCCGGATCCGGCATACAAGGGCGTCCAGATCGGCACCTTGGACGATGTTGTGTACAGCGGCCAGAGCCAACAGCAGAAGCCGACTGTTTCCGATAAGGAGGGCAACGCGCTCGTCGAGGGCCGCGACTACCAGGTGACCTTCTCCGAGGACACCACAAACGCCGGCACCGTGACTGTGACCGTGAGCGGCATCGGCAACTACTCCGGCAGCGTTAAGCGCACATACCAGATCACCCCGCGTGAGCTTGCTGTGACCACCCCCGGTAATACCAAGGTGTACGACGGCGCCCCTCTGATCGCAGACGGCACCTGGAGCGGTTGCGTGACCGGTTTCGTTGAGGGCGAGTCCGCCGCCTTCAGGACGACCGGCACCATTACGAACGTCGGCTCTGAGGACAACACCTATGTCATCGACTGGAAGGCCGAGGGCAACACCGCCAAATCCGACAACTACAAGATCGTTTCCGAGACGCTTGGCAAGCTCGTCGTAACCAAGCAGTCCATCGATCCGGGTCCTGACCCCGAGAACCCCGATCCTGCATACAATGGTATCTCCATCGACTCGCCGAGCGACGTCACGTACGACGCGAAGGAGCACAAGTGGGTCCCGGTCGTCACTGACGCCAAGGGCAACAAGCTTGCTGAGGGTACCGACTACGAGGTGAGCTATAGCACCGACGACTTCACCAACGTTCGCACCATCACGGTGACCATCAAGGGCAAGGGCGATTACAGCGGCACTGCGACGCGCACCTATACCATTAACAAGCGCGCTGTTGCTCTGACGTCTGAGTCGCATACCTTCACCTACAACGGCCAGGCCCAGTCGTGGAACAAGTTCGCGTACTCCGATGAGCTATTCGCGAGCCAGGTCGAGGGCCTCGGTTGCTACGCTACCGTGACCAAGGTGGGTGAGACCGCCGAGAATGTCGTTAAATACAACTTCAAGAAGGGCTTCAGCGCCGATAACTACGACATCAGCACCGAATTCGGCACGTTGAGCGTCAAGAATTATGAGAATGAAATCGTCGTGACCACCAAGGGCGGCACCTCGACCTATGACGGCACGTCTCATGGGGCGACCGTCACGGTGAGCGAGCTTCCCGCCGGCTACTCTTTGGTCGAGGCTGAATCCTCCGCATCCGCGACTGATGTAACGCCCGCTGACGGTGTTCCCGCTACGGCTGACAAGTTGAAGATCGTTAACGCCAGTGGCGACGATGTGACTAGCGAACTCAACATCACGAAGGTTGACGGCACTATAGTGGTTAACCCGGCCACGCTGACCGTCGTCACGCCGAGCAAGTCCAAGGTCTATGACGGATCGGCGTTGACGGCTGAGGGTTCGATCTCGGGCCTTGTCAACAACGAAACCGTTGACTTCAAGACCACGGGTTCCCAGACAGCTAAGGGCGATAGCGTTAACACCTACGATCTCGCATGGACCGGCACTGCCAAGCAGGGCAACTACAAAGTCAGCGAGGACCTTGGCACCTTGGTCGTCACCGAGCAGAGCATCGACCCGGGCACCGACCCGGTTAAACCTGACCCGTCCTACGACGGTGTCGAGGTCGGCACGCTCTCCGATGTTGTGTACAACGGCAAAAGCCAGCAGTTAAAGCCGAGCGTGACCGGCAAGAACGGCAGCGCGCTCGTCGAGGACCGCGACTACACCGTCTCCTTCTCCGCTGACACCACGAACGTCGGCACCGTCACGGTGACCATCACCGGCAAGGGGAACTACACCGGTACCGTCAAGCGCACGTACGCCATCACCAAGCGCCCCGTGACCATCGAGAGCGGTAACGCCACGAAGATCTACGACGGATCCCCGCTGACGAGCCCCGATGCAATCGTGACGAGCTACTACGGGTTCGTTTACGGCGAGGTGACCGACATCAAGGCGATCGGCTCCATCACCGATTTCGGATCGGATAAGAACGATATTTCCTACATCGTGCACGAGGATGCAGGGTTCCGGGCCTCGAACTACGACATCA
>CAVHXL010000005.1:0-30779 GCA_963639885.1 bacterium
GCGGGAGGCTAGGGAGTCGCGCTCGCGGAGGGCGCTTTCATGCGCACGATGGGAATCGCGAGAAGGCCCGCGGGGGGATCCCCCCGCGGGCCTTTCTGCGTCCACGGGATCGGGCCTTTGTTGGTCCAGATTTGATATGCGCCCAGGCGCGGAGGAGCGCCGAGGAGGAAGCGCCTGCGGGGGGATCGTCCCCTGCGGGCGTTTCTTGTTTGAGCTGCTTTTCATTATTTTGACATGACGCTTCATCGTCGATTTTGATGTGCGGATCCTATCTCCTCATGGTTGATAATCGCAGGATATGCTGAGAACTTGCTTGTGTTGGGAAGTACTGGAGTTGCGGAGAGCATTTGGACAATCCTTTGCTAATCATGCTCGTCCGACTTGTTCAGTGATTTGTCTTGGGCTTGCTTTCTGCGGCTGTGATCTACAATCTCGCTGTTCTTTTGGCTCTTCCAGCTTTATTTTGCCGATATGCATAATGTCTCGAGTTCATCCATTTCTGCTGCACGCTCTTTTCCTTCCGTTGCTGATAATTACTGCTATGAATTCAGGAGTTATTAGTACCTGAATCGCCTGTAGCGGCGTTATCGGGTCACGTAAAATTGATTCAGGGAAATAGTAACGCCGCTTGCGTTATGTGGTCCCACTGCAATGGAAAGGGCCACCATGTATTGTTCGTGATGTGGCATTGCGATACCTGAGGGAGCGAAGTTCTGACCGGTGTGCGATACCCCTGTGTGATCGGGTGATACAGCCCGCGGGGGTTGCACCAGTGGAGTCTCAGACGGTAGCGCCAGTGGCGCCCCAGATATATGGGAGTCCGCAGGCGATACCACCTGTTCAGGTAAATACCGTAGCTTCGGCTGCATCACCTGCATCGCCTGTTGGCATCTCGGCTGTGATTGACTTTGTGAAGAAGAATAAGAAGAGGACGACTGTAGCAGCAGTGGGAGTCATTCTCCTAATCGCGGTACTCGCTTTTCTCGCGGGTTCTGGAAATGTTCTTGATAGCTTGGTGTAAAAAAAGATAGCGCGGAGTGCTCGATTGCTAAAAAAGGTGCTGTTAGCTCCAGCTATGTACATGATTCCGGCTATAGCGTCATGGAACTTAAGATCACCGGGCAATCAGACGAAAAACTTTCAGGTGATCTGTCGTCTATAGCGACAAAGGTCACAACCGGATCTGATGCTGTTCGCATAGTTAATGCTTCGGGAAAGTACGTTCAACACCGATGTGCACGCAGCGCATGAATCGTGGTGACCATTCCGCGTAAATCAAAACGACACCCTCGCGTAAGCGATCTGCACGCCCGCGTCAATGGCCGACGGGCGCCCCTGCGCCTACCGAGATGACGGAAATGCTTGCGGATAGCGTCGTTTGCCCTCGTTGACGCGCCAATGCCCATCAAGGCTTGAAGCCTTGCTCTTTTCCTTGCGGGCGGAAGCGCGGACATGGCCGGACGGTCGTGTCGCGCGTATTGCTTACGCAGCAGCGGCGCCACGACTTACGTCGCTGCCGCATCATGATTTACGCTGTGCGTGGACATCGGTGTTGAACGTAGAAGGATCGCAAACGATTATTTCGAGACATCCTTTAGGGGCTATCTTTACTATGCGATGAGTGGTGATAAATGGGTGATGTTGGACAGAGCTATCGAGGCCGATTTGACTAAGCCCTTAAAGGGCGTTGACGATATAGAAGAGAAGTCTTCTGCTGCAACGTTTGCCGACCTTTCCTCAACATTGGAGGAATCTAATAGTACATATGTGTCTGCTGCATCGCGTAAGGTTCTTCGCTCCTACTGGCTTGCGGATGACACGGCAACTAGCAAAATGACCTTCAAATTCGACCAGAGTAAAGGTTGGCCGCGTCAGGGTGAAACCGAGCTGAGTGATACGAATACGTTATGGAAGCTCAATGGAAAGAAGTTTGCGACAGAGGGTCTGATTATCGACGCGAACGGCCCTCTGAACGCTGTGGTTACATTT
The DNA here is from genome assembly GCA_963639885.1 of bacterium. Lineage (GTDB taxonomy): Bacteria > Actinomycetota > Coriobacteriia > Coriobacteriales > Eggerthellaceae > Senegalimassilia. Next base: position 1,990 of record CAVHXL010000005.1, read on the forward strand.
GGGGATTGTGCGGGGGGATAGCGCGAATGCTGACTATACGGTTGGATATGCACCAGCAGAAAAGGAAATCTATTCTACGGAGTATAGCGCTGTTGATATCAATGGTTCTGTATCTGGCTCGCTATCGCATGAATTCGCAAGTGAGTACTTTAAGGAGGAGATTAATGGCCAAAGCAATCCAGTTACTTTTTCGCTTTCCGGAAATAGCGATTCCACTACGACCTTAGCGGGCGAGAGAATGGTGAACAAGTTGTACGGATCCCATGTTACCAAAGCTGTTTACGGGACATACGCGCGACCCAGCTCTGAGAGCATGCTGAAGTTTAACAGTCATGAATTCGTGGAAAAGACGAAAGCATAGATTTACGCCCAAGATTCGCTCTGTTGTTTGAAAGGGTGCAACTTATCGCGAGTCGCACCCTTTCTTGGTCCATCGGCTGTAACCGAGCGGTTACGTTCGCGCTGGTTAAACCCTGAATTCACCGATATTTCTACTCATCTGAGGATATTCTTCGCTTCAATTCGAGATGTTATGTTAGCCTAAGCTCAGAGCATATATGACCGATACGGATCGCATATGCTCTTGGGAAGGGAAAGGGAACATAATTTAGGGGAAATGCCAGTATGCCAAGCTTTCTTCAGCTTGAGCGGTTTGTCCTGTCGGCGCGATTGAAGTCATTCAAAGCCGCGGCAAACATGCTTTACGTCACACCGCAAACGGTTTCTAAATCTGTGCACGACTTGGAACGAGAGCTTGGCACCAGCCTTTTCGAGCCGGGCGCCCGCACGCTTGTCGTCACGCCCATCGGCTTATCAATCCTGTCTTACGCGAGCGATATCGTCGACAATCTTGATGAGATTAGGAACATCGTTCGTGAAGGATCGTTGCCGGACAAGGTTCATGGCTGTGCGAAGGTTGCCGTCTGTTCGACCCCGCTACGGGGTTCGGCCTTCAAGCAGCGCGATTTCTATCAGTTCTATAAGTCGTATCCTCAGTTCAAGCTGAACGTGTCGTTCCATCCTTCGAGTTCTTGTCTTGAGCTGTTGCAGATGGGGCTTGTCGATTGCGGCATCGTTATCGGAAAACCCTCCAACCCTGATATCTCATATGCAAAGCTATGCTCCCTACCTTTGCAGTTGCTGGTGTCGAATCGCCATCCTCTTGCGCGTTGCAAAAAGGTGTCGTTTACGGATTTGGATAAGCTTTTGGTTGCGCTCCCATACGATTCGCCCTGCTCTCTGCAGTCGTTTTCCGAGCGAGCTTGCAACGTAGGTTCGTTTCCAGTCTTTGAATCGCTTGAGATGAGGGCCGATTCGCACTCGTGCTTCCTGCATAATCGATTGGGCGGGTTGCTTGTATGCCCCGACAGCGAACTGGGGCACTTGCATCCGCATACGGCGACGTTGCCGTTTTCCGTCGATGATCAGATCATGGTTCCCCATTACTTCGCATGGCGAAAGGGTGGGGAAACGCCCGCGATTTCGCTTGTTCGACATTACCTTCAGACGACGCAACGGTAATATGGTCTTGACCTTATAGATTGGTATAGTCCCTGAAATTACACCAATTGGGTGATGCATACCCCTCGGTCTTTCGCTATGGTTACGCTTGGAAAAATCGGAGCAGGGGAGGATTTGTCCATGAACACTAAAACGAAGCGCCGGATGATGGCTGTCACAGGAATCATAGTCATCGTTTTGATCGTCATTTTGGCTGTTGTCGGTGGTGCCGGCGCGGCACGTGCGACAACGATTTCCGAAGCGCTTGCGGGTACCTATGCGGATCAGAAAATTCAGGTGACGGGCAACGTCGTGGACAATTCGTATTCCACCGAGGGAAACGTGCTCGTGTTCTCGATTTACGACAAAGACGGGGATCCTTCCGAGCAGCTGAAGGTTCGCTACGAGGGAGGCGTATCTGCCACGTTCGGCAATGACGTCACGGCAATCTGCACCGGAAAGATCGACGACGAGGGCGTCCTGCGAGCGAGTGAGCTGGTGACGAAATGCCCGTCCAAGTATGAAAACGCAACTGATGCGCTTTCGGTTTCCCAGCTTATCGAATATGGCGAGAAGGTGTACGAAAAGCCCGTGAAGGTCGCGGCTCAGGTTAAGGCGGGCTCACTTGCCTCGGCAGGAAGCGGTGAGCGCTTCGTTCTCGAGGATGCTGAATCTGGTCAGGTTGTGCCCGTTGTCTACGATGGCGCCCTTTCTGATGAGATCACCGACGGCAGCAAGCTCGTGGTGACGGGGAGCTATTCGTCGGAAGGGTCGTTCAAGGCAACCGATGTTGCCCTTGAGGGTTAGCGAAATCTTAAGCGTGAAAGCGCATTCGGGCGAGAAGGGCTGTGGTGAATTCGCCATTCACCCTGTTGCGAATGAAAGGTAGTTTGCGGTGTCGACAATTGGTTTGATGGGTTTGCTGATCGCCTTTGCGGGTGTAAGCGTATCGGTGCTCTGCTTGCTTGCGGGCGCTATCATGGGCCGCAAGCGCGAAACGTCGGCATCGGAGACGCTCATATGGGGCGGTCATGTGGCTGTTCTGCTGACATGCATCGCCTTGACGGCGTGCTGCGGGGTTCTGGTCTATTGCTTCTTCGCCGGTGATTACAGCATCGAGTACGTTCTCAAGCAGCATTCAAGTGCCGAGGGTCACCTTGCCTGGCTTTACAAGCTGTCCGGCTTGTGGGCGGGTCGTGAGGGCTCGCTGCTGTTCTGGGCTTGGCTCATCAGCGTTTTCAATTCAATCGTTGCGGTTCGTGACTTGAAGGCGCCGCGCAAGCTGGACTCGATGGCGCTGCTGGTGTCGCAGTTGGTTCTTGCGGCGTTTGTCGGCGTGCTGCTTTTCTCGGAAGACAACATGCCGTTCACGGTGACGCCGGACAAGTACTACAACTCGAATGGAACGCTGACGAGCGCGGCGGGAATGCTCGGGATGAACTCGCTGCTGCAGCATTGGGCCATGGCGGTTCATCCGCCGACGCTGTTCGTCGGCTACTCGGGCCTAACCATTCCGTTCGCATATGCCATCGCAGCGCTTATCGTGAACGACTCCTCGCGTGAATGGGTTGTGCGCGCTCAGCGTTATGCGCTGGTAGCCTGGCTGTTCCTCGGCATAGGCATCGGTTTGGGAAGCGTGTGGGCTTACGTGGTGCTTGGCTGGGGTGGCTATTGGGGATGGGACGCCGTCGAAAACGCCAGCCTGCTTTCCTGGCTTGTCGGTGTGGCCTTGATCCATAGCTTCACCGTATATCGTCAGCGGGGGGCATTCAAGCGCTGGGGCGTGATGTGCGCCTGCATCACTTTCGCCTTCGTTATCGTGGGCACGTTCATCTCCCGTTCCGGCATCGTGCAATCGGTGCATGCGTTCGAAGGCGATACCGTTTCGTTCGTGCTGTTCGGAGGTTTGATCGCAGCAAGCATCCTGGCGGGCATCATCGGGCTTATCGTGCGCTGGAAGAGCTTCGGCCCGGCCGAAGACGGATCCGATGAGATTCAGAGCATGGCCACCAAAGAGGGAGCGTATTACTTCAATAACGTGATCATGGTCGTATTCGCCACGCTGCTTGCGTACCTGACCATTTCGAGCGCTTTGCCGAGCTTCCTGCCTTTTGGCGGCCAAACCGTCTCGTCGGGCACGTTCAACGCGATTGCGCGCCCTCTCGGTATTCTGTATCTCGCGATCATGGCATGCTGCCCTTTGCTGGGCTGGGGTAAAACGATGCGTGGCAAGTTCTTTAAGCAGGCGCGCGTTCCCGCAATTTGCGCGGCGGTCCTTTTCGTGGTGCTCGCGATTTATTGGGGAACGTATCTGGTTCCTTCCTACAACGACATTATCCTCGCTGGTGGAACGACGGCCGACGGTCTTTCGAGCGAGGGTCCGGCTTTCTATTACAACGGCCTGGCTCTGGTCGGCTTCCTGGTGGCAAGCTTGCTGTTCTTCAATATGCTGTTCATGCTGGCACATACCGTATCGGCGTGGAAACGCGCGCATAAATGCAATGCGCTTGCGGCAGTGTGGGGCAGCTTGCGCAATGCGCCGTCGAGATTCGGCGGATATCTCTCGCACGTGGCGATGGCGATTATCCTCGTCGGCTTGATCGGTTCATCGATGTATGTGACCGAGAAGGTCCAGTATGTTGGTTATGACGAGTCAACCGATACGGCAAGCGATGTGCTTGAGATAAAGGGGTACACGCTGGTCTACTCATCGAACTCCATTTCGGAGATCGATGGGGGAAGCAATATCCTCTACACCGTGAATTTCGATGCGTACAAAGATGGCGAATACATCGGCACCGTGAGCCCGGCGGTTAATCTGTCGCAGAAGACTCAGCAGCAGAAGTTGGAGGCAAGCGTGATTTCGCTGCCGACCGAGGATCTGTTCGTGGTGTATCGTGGGGTGAACGACGACGGCGCCTTCTCGATGGATGTTCGCATCAACCCGCTCATCTCGTTTGTATGGGTTGGTTTCGGGCTGTTGATGATCGGTGTTCTGGTCGCGGCATGCGGCCGCCGTTCGGGAAAGAAGGCGCTTGCCTCGGTTGAAGAATCCAGCGAAGGTGCCGATTCTTCGACCGCTGATGCGGAAGAGGAAGCAGCTGCCGAAGAGGATTTCGGCAAGGACGCCGAAAAGCTTGCTTCGGTGGACTCGTCGTCTGAAAAATAGGACGCGCTTGCGAAGGTGGGGGCACATGGATAAGCCCGTTGCAATTGAGACGAAAAGGCTTGCGAAGACGTTCGGGACGCGCAAGGCCGTCGATAACGTGTCGATCAGCGTGCCTCAGGGCGCCTTCCTTTCCATATTCGGACCGAACGGGGCAGGCAAGACAACATTGCTGCGGATGTTATCAACCCTTACGCGTCCGACGTCCGGGACCGCGCGCTTGATGGGTCTTGACTTGAAGGAAGAGCCTGACAAGGCGCGCGAGCACGTTGGATTGATCTCGCATAACTCCATGCTGTACCCCGATTTGACGGCCGAGCAGAATCTGCTGCTGTATGCGAGGCTCTATGGGCTCGAGAGCCCTCAGGAGCGTGTTGCCGAGCTTTTGGAAGCGGTCGAGCTGAAGCACCGTCGGCTTGATGTCGTTCGTACGTTCTCTCGCGGCATGACGCAGCGTCTGTCCATCGCGCGCGCTTTGGTTCATGACCCGGACGTCGTGTTTCTTGATGAACCGTATTCGGGCCTTGATCCGCATGCGGTCGAGATATTCGACGAGCTTATCGAAAGCCAACGAGAGGGCAGGACTTTTGTCATGGTGAGCCATGACTTGAGAAAGGGCTTCGACATGTGCACGCATGCGTTGGTGCTGGCCCGCGGGCGCGTTGTCGAGTTCTCGGCGAAAGAGGATGTGGATTTCGGCGAGTTCGAGCAAGTGTATCGATCCACCGTTGGAATGGGGGTGGCGTAGGCGATGGCGCGCACGGAAGTCAGGCTGCAAACGCCGAGTACGTTCTCCCAATACAAGACTTTGCTTGCGAAGGATTTGCAGCAGGAGTTTCGCACCAAGGAGATGCTCACATCCATGGGTATCTATGCCTTGCTGGTCCTGATCGTTTACGGGGCGGCTCTAGGTCAGTCCGCGCAATCGACCGATGTGCTGCAGATATCGGGAGGGCTTCTGTGGTCGCTTGTGGTGTTCACCTCGCTTCTGGGATTGAACCGTTCGTTCAACCATGATAAGGAACAGGGCTGCATGGAGGGAATTCTGCTGGTGCCGCTCGATCGATCGGTGATATTCCTGGCGAAAGCGACGTCGAACCTGCTCTTTTTGCTCGTTGTCGAGGTTATCGCCGTTCCGCTGTTCTGGTTCTTCTTCCTGACGACGGCGAATCCGGGTCCCGATTTCATGTTGATGGTCGTTCCCTTGGTGGTAGGGACGATAGGCGTTGCGGGTATCGGCACGCTGCTGTCCACCATCACGGTGAACACGCGCGGGAAAGATGTTATGCTTGCCGTACTTTTCGTTCCGCTCATCTTCCCGCTGCTGTACGCCTGTGCATCGGCAACCACGGCGGTTGTGGTCGGTTCGGAAGGTTATATGGATGTGTTCATCCAGTCTTTGGCGCTTGCGGGCGGCTATGACGTCATCATGCTGCTGTTGAGCTGGGTTTTATACGATTTCGTGATCTCCGCTTAGGGTGTATGCCGCAACCTGATGGTGCGCAGGATGCCTGAACGGAAGGCGATGGAAAGGAAAGCGATGTCCAAGAACGAATCACTGAAGCTGCCCGAGGCGGGCCAATGGCCTGACAAGGTGGCTCCCTGGGCGCTGTTGATCGGCGCTTTGGTGAGCACCGTCGGTTTTCTCATGGCGTTTCTGTATGCGGGGCCCGTGAACGGTGCGTCGGTTGATGGCGTTGAGCTGATCGGCGGGCAGATGGTTTCGAGCAAGCTTTTGCTGTCGCAGAAGATCTTCTACTTCCATATGCCTTCGGCAATCGTTTCGTTCCTGGCCCTCGTTTTCGCTTGCTATTATTGCGTGCGTTTCCTGGCAACGAAAAACCAGCGGTTCGATACTTGCGCGAAAGTCGCAATGCAGATAGCGCTCGTGTTCGTCGTCATGACCATGATCACGGGCGATCTATGGACGCGCTTCGAATGGGGCGTGTGGTGGACATGGGAGCCGCGTTTGACCACGTACCTGATCCTGATGCTCATCATCATCGCTTACTTCGTGCTGCGAAACGCTATCGATGAGCCTGAGCGTCGTGGGGTTTATGCGGCGGTTATCGGAATCATTGCAACGATTGACGTCCCGATTTGCTTCATGGTCACGCGCTTGATCCCCTCGAGTGTGCATCCGGTTGTCCTGCGCCAAGGCGGCATGAGCGCCGACATGGGTATGACCGTCGGCGTTTGCCTGATCGGCTTGCTTCTTGTCGGCTTTGGCCTGTATCGCCTGCGCTTTAGGCAGGTTCGTCTGCAGGAGCGCTTGCAGGACTTGAAAGATGAGGTCGAGTTGCTTGAAGAGGCAAGATAGCCGCCGGCCTTTGAATCGAACTATCCGCTGACGTATAAGGAGTTAGCCCCTATGAATCCTGTTCTCGAAGAAATTTACAGCACCGTGATCCCGTCCGCTCCGTACCTGATCGCGGCATATGCCCTGATCTGGCTGGTTTTGCTCGTGTACGTTTTCGTCGTCGTGCGTGGTCTGAAGAAGACCGAGGCGCAGATCGCCGTGCTTGAAGAGGCTGTGGCGGAGCTGAAGGCCAAATAGCCAGCGTGCTACAATCGCATAAGCGAATTCGACAGGGCGTCCTTTTGCGGCGCCCTTCGTTATGCAAACTACGTAGAAAGGTTGCCGATGAAGGCCGTCATCCCTGCTGCGGGCTTGGGTTCCCGCTTCCTGCCCGCCACCAAGGCTCAGCCGAAGGAAATGCTGCTCGTCGTGGATCGTCCCGTTATCCAGTACATCGTCGAGGAGGGTTTGGCTTCCGACGCCGACGAGGTTGTTATCGTCAACAGCCGCGAGAAGAAGTCCATCGAGGAGCACTTCTCTCCGGCTCCTGAGCTGGTCGCGATGCTGCGCGAGCGTGGCAAGGACAAGTACGCTGATGCCGTTGAACATGCGGGAAACCTCAACGTTAGCTACGTTTACCAGGATGAGCCGCTCGGCTTGGGCCATGCGGTGCATTGCGCGGCTGAAAAGACGGCCGGCGAGCCGTTCTACGTGCTGCTCGGCGACGTGCTGGTTCCCGATAATCAGATGCTTCCCGCGATGCAGAAGGTTTCCGACGAGCACGGTGGCGCAAGCGTGATCGCGGTTATGCCCGTGCCCGATGATCAGGTGAATCGCTTCGGTGTTATCGCCGGCGCGGCGGTCTCCGACAACGTGTGGAAGATTGATTCGCTGGTTGAGAAGCCCGCGCTCGAGGATGCTCCGTCGAACCTTGCGGTGTTCGGGCGCTATCTGCTGTCCGCACGCGTGATGGAGCTGCTCGCCGAGGTGAAGCCTGGCGTGGGTGGCGAGATCCAGCTGACCGATGCCCTCGACGCGGTCCTCAAGGAGGAGGAGATGTACGCGCTCGTCATCGATCCGTCCGATGGATTCGACACGGGCACGGTGGAGAGCTGGCTCGAGACCAACAACATCCTTTACGAGCGCAAGATGGGCAAGAAAGCCTAGGGTTTTCGGATCTTGCTTTCCGATCGGAAGCGTCGCTGCTTGGCGGCGCTTCCTTTGTTTTGAGGGCGTCTGGAAAATGAAGGGACCCGGTGTAGGGAATCACCGGGTCCGAAGGGAGGGGATCTGCGGCGCTTATGGGAAGGGATTGCGCCGCATTTTCTGCTTAGGGAAAGCAGGTGCAAACTGAGGAGGGGAACCTCGTTTGCTACGCCTTCAGTATAGGGGTTGACATTGAAGCCGATGTGTGACGCACTTGCAAGTTTTGTGAATGAAACTTCGGTTTCGTTACGAATTAGTTAAAACCTATGGGAAATGGGGGCAATAAGATTATGGAGTCGCGAGGGGAGTTCGGGAGGCGGTGCCTTCCAGGCGGCCCGTGCTCGGGGGCCTTTGCTAGAATGGGCGTCGACGAAAGGACTTACCATGCCTGATATCCAGTTGCGCTTCGGACGCGATATGCTCGTTCTCTCATCTCCGGTGGCTCCCGTTTTGGCTCGCCAAGGGTTTGCGGACGGGGGAGACGTGGAGTATGCCACCCTTATGGAGCCTGAGGCGGTGCGCGACGCTCTGCGCCTGAACCTGACGGCCGGCGTGCAGTGCCTTGTCACGGAAACGGCCGCGATGTCCCCTGCGCGCTTAGCGCATCGGGGGATGGCCGACAGCCTCGATCAGCTCGTGAAGGCATCTATCATCATTGCGAACAGCTTGTCTCCCCAGCATGTTCTTGTGGAGGTGGGCCCTTGCGGGCTTCCGCTCGATGCGTCGAGCAAGGCCTCGCTGAACGAGAATCGAGATCAATATGCTCGTGTGGCGCGCGCGGCAAAGGATTCCCCGTTCGATGCGTTCTTCCTGAACGGGTTCACGAATGTCGCCGATCTGAAATGCGCGCTGATGGGTGTGCGCCAGGTGAGCGCGCAGCCGATAGTCGCATCGGTCGATGTGACCTCGGATGGGACGCTCGCACAGGGTCGTTCCTGCATCGACGAAGCGCTTTCGACCATGGTTGATTTTGAGGCGGACGTTGCCGGTTTCGCCACCAGGGCTCCGCTTGAAGAGGCGCGCAAGTTGGCGCGCAGGGCTTCATCAGCCGGCTTGCCGGTACTGGCCCAGCTTATCGTCGCCGAGCATCAGCCTCGTCAGCGGGTTGCAACCGATGAGAACCCCTATTTCTGCCCGGATGTCGTCGTCGACGCCGCTCTTTCCCTGCGTAGCGCGGGTGCGCAATTCTTGCGCGCATGCGGCCAGGCGACTCCTGCTTACGCTGGCGCGATGGTGGCAGCAGTCGAGGGAAGCGACGTCGTTCCGGTTGTGGCGGGGTAGCCATGGGCCATCAGGGCAGTAATGTTAAGCGCAGTGAGCATTTCGGCCAGCTGCAGCGCGTGGTCGATTCGGTGTTCGCTTCGGCCGACACGAAACACGTTCGTCGGCTGGATGTGGTCGTTGCGGCGGAATCGTTCGACCTTCCTGATGATTTGACCGAGATCATCGGCCTTCTGCCTCCGGGGACCTATACCAGGCAGCGCCTGTGCGATCAGCTCAATTCCGCTATCGGGGGACATGCGTGGGGTCAGGTATACGGCACGGTAGAGTAGGCTATGGCAGACGAAGCGAATGTTATGGAGCGACGATGCGCTTGTCGAGCTTGCATGGGAGTTTGCCGCTTGATAACAAGCTGATTGTTCGCAAGTGTAGCCGCGCCGAGGCTGCATGGTGGTAGGAAAGCGGGCCTGAGCTCGCGGGAAGTGATTGCATGCAGAAATTCGAGAACGCGATGACCATGCTTACCGGCAACGAATGGGTCGCAACCATCATTACCGCGATCGTTATCGTTGCGATCACGGCCGTAGCCGCACATCTCTTGACGAAATTCTTGAGGCGCGTGCTTAACTACGCTGATGATCTGCCCTCGTCGTCGATCTTCGTGAACATGGGACGCGCCGTCGCTTGGATAATCGGCGGGTCGGTGCTTCTTTCCACCTGTTTCGGGATTGATGTCTCAGCGGCCATCACGGCGCTTGGCATCGGAGGTATCGCCATCTCGCTGGGCTTCCAGGACACCATCTCCAACCTAATCGGCGGGTTGCAGGTGAGTTTGCTGCGCATCGTGCAACCGGGAGACAACATCACGGTTGGTGGGTCAACGGGCCTGGTAAAGGACGTGACCTGGCGTCACACCACCATCGTTAACTCATCGGGGGAAACGGCCGTGGTTCCGAACTCAACCATCAACAAGACGTCGCTCGTGCATTTGCCGCCTACCAGCAAGATCGTGATCCCTCTTGTGGTGGAAGGAACGGGGGAGGATATCGACGAGCGCGCAAGCAAGATCGAGGCCGCCGCGGCCGAGGCCGTTGAGAAGGTGAGCCCTGTTGTGCAACCGCCCCATCTCTGGTTCGACCGATCGATCGATGCCGGGTTTTCCGGATCGCTGATCTTCCATATCGAAGATGGCTCGTGCGCATCGAAGGCGAAAGACGTCGCCTTGCGAGCGGTGGCGCCTTTTACGCGCTCATAGCGTTGCAGGGTGCTTGCGGTGTCTTGGGGAAGGCTCGGCGATTCAGTCGTCGACGGCGATCATGACGTTCGATGCCTTCACCACGGCATAGGCTTTTTGGCCGATTTTCAAATCGAGGTCCTTGAGGGCGTCCATGGAGATGGAGGAGGAGATCAGTTGCCCATCGGGAAGCTCCAGCAACACGACGGCGTTTACCGAACCCGGATGCAAGGACATGATGGTGCCCTGTAAAACATTTTGCGCGGATAATTTCATTGCTCGAGCGCCCTCCGAATCGCTAGATGCACAATGATGCCCTCTTGACGCACCATACGGCGGTCATCGAGTATAGCGCAACCGCTGCCGATCGGCTTATATTCGGCGAAGAGGATCGGCGAATGCGTGTAAAGGACGTGTAAAGCACTCGTCTTGTTTGCGTCGTGGATGAATTCGCGACTCCGATGAGCTGGTGTTTTCGGTGTAGGATTCAAAATCGCGGAAAAGGCTTTCGCTTGCGAGGGCATCGCGCGAAAGCGTGGGAAGCCTCCTTCGGTCAAAGCTTGGGCGATGGGGTGGCTTGCAAGCCGGAGGCTTCGGCTTGCTGTTTGGACGGCGAATGCAGAGGCACGAATGATTTACTATCTGGAAGATGATGCGAATATCCGCGATCTGGCGATTTACGCGTTGAAGCAGGCGGGGCTGAGCGCTCAGGGGTTTTCGTCGGCGAGTTCGTTTTTCGCCGCCATGAGAGTGAAGGTGCCCGAGTTGGTGCTGCTTGATATCATGCTGCCCGAGATCGATGGGCTTGAAGTGCTGCGTCGCTTACGTGCCGAGCCCGCTACGCGCAATCTGCCGGTGATGATGCTGACCGCAAAGGGCACCGAATTCGACAAGGTGACGGGCCTTGATGCGGGCGCCGACGATTACATGGCGAAACCGTTTGGCATGATGGAGCTGGTCAGTCGCGTGAATGCGCTTTTGCGACGCGCCTCGGCCCCGGCATCCGTTTCCGGCGATGAGCTTGCTTGCGGTCCTATCTCGTTGCGTGTGTCGTCGCATACGGTAAAGGTGGGCGGCGTGTCGGTGCAGCTGACGTTGAAGGAATTCGACCTGCTTCATGAGCTTATGAAGGAGCCTGGTCGCGTGTTGTCGCGCGGTCAGCTGTTGGAGAACGTGTGGGGTATGACATACGTCGGTGAAACGCGTACGGTTGACGTACATGTGCAGACGTTGCGCCAAAAGCTTGCGGCCGCTCTGGCGGGTGCCGACGGCTACATCAAAACGGTGCGCGGTGTGGGCTACAGCATCAATCATGAGGTGTAAGGGGTTTTGATGTCGGCGGCAAGCGAGGGGGCGAAAAGCCTATCGGGGCGGATTTTCACTAGCGTACTAGCGTTCACGCTGGGAATCGTTTTGGTATTCGCCGTATGCCTGATCAGCATCTTCTACTTTTCGTACGAGCATGATGCTGAGCGCAATCTGGCGGACGCCGTCGAACGTGCGGCGGCAACTCTTGACGAGCAACCCTCTTCCGATGTCACCACCGTGCTGTCGCAGCAGTTCAACGGGATCACGAGATACACGCTTATCAGCTCCGCGGGGCTTGTCCTTTACGATAGCGAGGCTGATGCGAGCCTCATGGACAATCACGCCACCAGGCCGGAGGTTCAGCAGGCTGCCGTTGATGGCGAGTCCGTGTGCATGCGTTATTCGGACACCATAGGCACCGACACGGTTTACGCGGCGAAAAGACTTGCCGATGGGCGCATCATCCGCTTGTCGGAAACGCGTCATTCCCTGCTTGCTTTTCTGGGGGAAATGTTCACGCCGGTTTTGGTGGCTTTAATTATCGCTGCCGGCTTGGTGTTTTTGCTTTCGCGCGTTTTGACGCGCCGCATCATGAAGCCCATCAATGCTCTGGATATGGCCGAGCCGCTTGAGAATGAGATTTACCAGGAAATGATTCCGCTGCTCGTTCGGATCGATGAGCAGCAGGCGCAGCTCAAAAAGCAGAACAAGGAGCTTGCCGAAGCTGAGACCATGCGCCGGGATTTCTCGAGCAACGTGAGCCACGAGATGAAGACCCCGTTGCAAGTGATTTCCGGGTATGCCGAGCTGATGAAAAACGACCTGGTTCTCCCGGGCGATCGCTTGAAGTTCGCCGGTTTGATTTACGACGAAGCTCAGGCGATGCGCGGGCTCATCAACGATGTCTTAACGCTTTCAAAGCTTGACGAGAGCGCGTTTGCGCGCGAGCAGGTCCCGATCGATGTGCACGCGGTCGCGAGCAGGATGGCGTCGCGGTTGACGAAGTTCGCGGCAGATCAAGGGGTGAGCTTGCGGGTTACCGGTGATTCCGCGTGCATCCGGGGATCGGAGGCGCTGGCGGAGGAGATGCTGTACAACCTTATCGAGAACGGCGTTCGTTACAACCATGAAGGCGGCTCGGTTTCGGTGGATATTTCCCTGGTGCCGGCAACCGATGTCGATCGTGAATCGTTTTCGAATGCTGGCCTGGACGATTCGGCCTCGGTTGAGCAGGCGGCCATCGTTTGGGTGAGCGACACCGGGCCGGGCATCGCGAAAGATATGCAAGAGAAGATATTCGAGCGATTTTTCCGTATAGATAAGAGCCGCAGCAAGGAAACGGGCGGCACGGGGCTTGGCTTGGCCATCGTCAAGCATGCGGTGCAATATCATCATGGGGTGATCGCCGTGGAGAGCGAGCTTGGGAGCGGCACGACGTTCGTGCTGACGCTGCCGGGCGCATAAAGCAGGTTGGCGTTCGAGCGGCGGGCACGGGCGCGTCTGGCAGGCGCGCCCGTGGCGGGCGATTAAGCTTCGGGCAACAAAAAAGTTCCGCCCCTGGCCGGAAGGATGAACCCACCTCAGTAAGGTGGGTGCTCGCAGCGTGCTTCCCGGCTTTCGTGCCAACGGGCGCGAATCTCCGTTTCACAGGCCTCTAGAGCTCCCTAGGAAATTGCATCGGTCCATCGCAAAAGTACGGTTCAAGGGCGGAACCTGTTTCTGAGTATAAAAGCGGTTAGGACAAAGTAAAGTCTTGACAGAAAAGAGTATCCGGTGAAGCTGCCTTGCTCGAGATTGCGCGGCTCCGAGCGGTTGCGGGGGGCATGCGCCCTTGCGGCGCGCATTGACTCGGTGCGCGACAGGATTTTGCGGCTGCCCCTGATCGCCTCTATGCAAACATACGTTCGTGTGTTAAGCTTCTAGACCGAAACGGAAGTAAAGGGCATGAAGCATGGATACCTTGTTCACAGCAATGGAAAACGACCGAAAGCAGCAGGTGGCTCCCCTGGCAGCACGCATGCGGCCGCGTACGCTTGAGGAGGTCGTCGGTCAGCAGGAGGCGGTTGGCCCCGGCAGCTGGCTTCGCAGCGCCATCGAGCAGGACAACGTCAGCTCGGTTATTCTGTACGGACCTGCTGGAACCGGAAAAACGTCCATTGCTCACGTGATTGCCGAAACGACGAAGGCGACTTTCGTGGAGGTGTCCGCAATTGGCGGAACCGTGTCCGATCTTCGTCGTGAGATCGATGCTGCTGAAAAACGTTTGATGCTATCGGGTGCTCGAACGATACTGTTCGTCGACGAGATTCATCGGTTCAACCGTTCTCAGCAGGATGCATTGCTCCATGCGGTGGAAGATCGTATCTTGGTTCTAGTTGGCGCTACGACCGAAAACCCGTTTTTCGAGGTCAATTCGGCCTTGCTTTCGCGATCGAGGGTGGTTGAGCTGCATGGTCTCACGGATGGCGATGTGGCGACGCTCGTTGATCGAGCGGTGTCCGACGAGCGGGGTCTTGCGGGCAGGTATAAGCTTGAGGCTGACGCACGCGCGGCGGTGGTGCTGCTTGCCGGAGGGGACGGAAGGGCATCGCTCACGACGCTTGAGCTGGCAGCCGGTATGAGCAAGCCTGGCACGAGGGAAAACCCTACCATAATCACGAAGTCGCAGGTGGAAAGCGCTACGCCTCATCGCACGCTGCCATACGATAAGAACAAGGACATGCACTATGACATCATTTCCGCGTTTATCAAGTCCATGCGCGGATCGGATCCTGATGCAGCGCTTTACTGGCTGGCTCGGATGATCGACGGCGGGGAAGATCCGAAGTACATCGCGCGCAGGATGTTCATCCATGCTTCTGAAGATGTCGGGAATGCCGACCCGCAGGCATTGCTTATCGCGGAAGCCGCATTCAAAGCGGCAGAGGTCATAGGTTATCCAGAGTGCCGCATCAATTTAGCGCAGGCCGCTATCTACATCGCGCTAGCTCCGAAAAGCAATGCGTCGGAAGCCGGCATCGATGCGGCGCTTGCCGAGGTTCGCAATGGTCCAAAGCGCGACGTTCCCGATTATCTGCGCGATCGGCATCGACCGGGTTCCGATGGTTATGGGGAATACAAGTATCCGCATGATTACCCTTCCGGTTGGGTTGACCAACGCTATTTGCCGGAGGGGCTTGAGCGCGGCTGCTTCTATCATCCCTCCGAAAGGGGTTGGGAGGCATATCGCATCGATGCAGCGGCGCGAGATCGCCGAAACCAAGAGGGGCCAGCGAAATAGGGAGGATTTCGGGGATGCTGCCCCGTCTTGCTCGGTGGTGTATGGTCCTTTCGGTGCGAACGACCTGGCCGGTGCGCTATGAACGAACGGTGGGAACCTCCACGCGTGTGGCGTAAGGCCTGTTTTCGCATGGTATAGTTGTCGACGTTACTTTTTGGAGGCCTAAGGAGGCACGTGGTGAGTTTCGACGAGATTGTGAGCATCGCTCTGCCTATCGTGTTCATCGTCGTGGGCATCGCGTTGATATGGTTCCTTGTTGAACTGATTTTGACGGTGCGTAAAACGTCTCAGGCGATTGACGACGTTAAAAAGAAGATCGATCCGACGCTCGATAGCGTGCAGCACATGACCAAGTCCCTTGAGCCGACGGTTGACAAGCTTGACCCACTGGTGGATCGCGTTCAATTGACTGTCGACGCAGCCAATCTTGAGATCATGCGTCTTGACACCATCCTCGAAGACGTGGGCGAGATCACCACCTCCGCATCGAGCGCGGTGGACGCCGTGGATAAGGTGGCTAATGCGCCGATGGAAATCATGAACAACGTCACTTCGAAGGTGCGCGGCAAGTTCAAGGCGAGGAATGCCTCCGACGAGTCTGTCAGGCTCGGCGAAGCCAAATCCCAGGCCAGCAAGCTGACCGACGCTTCCGCTTCAGCCGATCAGCCTTCCGGCTGCTCGGCGTCCTCTGCTGAATCGTCGGCGGCGGAGGCGGCATCCCAGGAAACCGAAGAAGCTTCCGAGTATTTCACCTATTCGCAGAACGACGGCGATAAGCCTGGGCAGGCGTAACGTTCGAAGAATCGAGAATCGATGACTGAAGAAGAGCAGCAGAGAAAGATCTCTCTCGAAAAGAGCAAGCATGCCTTCTTGGTTATCTGGGCTATCGTAGGCGCCGGTTTGCTTACATGCGCCTTGGTGTATCTCATCAATATTCTTAGCGTTCCTGTCGCAATCCTCCTATGGACGGTGATCATCGTTTTCTGCTTGCGTGGGACGGTTAATAAACTGGAGTCGAAGGGCGTGTCTCGCACCATCGGAACCGCTATCGCCTACGTTTTGATGATCGTCGTACTTGGGCTGGTGGTGCTTTTCATGTTCTCTCCGGCGTTGGGCTTCGGGGAACAGTTCAGCAATTTGGTTCAGAGCGCTCCGACTTACATTAACGAGTTCATGAACTGGGCTAATGATTTCTATGCGCGCTATTCCGACGTTCTGCAGAATGAAACGGTTCGTGGGTACGCCAACGATGCCCTCTCGGCGTTGGGGCAGGCGGCGACCGATGTGGCCCGGCAGAGCGCTTCGGGCGTCGTCGCGTTCGGCACCGGAGTTGTCAACACTGCCGTGGCGATCGGCTTCGCCTTGGTTATCGCCTTCTGGATTTTGATCGATCTACCGGCCCTTGGTCGTGAGGCCATGCGTCTGGCTGGACCGAAGCATCGCGAAACCATGACCATGCTGCATGTCACGTTCACGCGCGTGATGGGTGGCTATATCAAAGGCACGTTGCTTCAATGCGCCATCATCGGTGTGGGGTGTGGGATACTGTTCGCTGCGCTGGGCATTCCAAACTACGCGGCACTTGGTGGCATCACCGGCGTTTTGAATATCATCCCCATCGTCGGCCCTTGGCTTGGCGGAGCGCTTGCGGCAGGTGTCGGCGTGTTCGTGAGTCCCTGGATCGCGATCGTTGCCCTTATCGGCACTGTCGTCATCCAGCAGGTTGTGTACACGTTCGTTTCGCCGCGCATCATGGCCACCTCGGTTGATATTCATCCTGCGCTTAACCTGATAGCATTGATGGCCGGTAGCGCCATCGGTACGGCGATGAGCGGTCTTACCGGCGCGCTTGTGGGCATGCTTGCCTCCATCCCCGCCGTCGCCGTCGCAAAGTCCGTTTTCGTGTATTATTTCGAGAAGAAAACCGGCCGAAGGCTCGTTGATGCCGACGGAGTGTTCTTCAAGGGAGCGTCCTTGCCCGGCGGTACCGTCGACCCGATAGCCGATGCCGTATCGCCGCATCCCGATGCCGCGGCGGCATCGGACAAGCCCGAGGGTAAAACCTTCATCAAGGAGTTCCTCTCGCAACGAGGTAAAAGGCCGTGACGTTATAGCGTTGCGGTATAGACGAGTATCGTTAGGAAGATAGGCACATGAAGTTCATGACCAGCGCGGAGATCCGTGAAAAGTACTTGAGTTTCTTCGAGGGGAAGGGCTGCAAGCGCATGCCTTCTTCCTCTCTTATCCCGGATGATCCGTCGCTTTTGCTGACGAGTGCGGGTATGGTTCAGTTCAAGCCGTACTTCCTGCATCAAAAGGAATTCGACCCGGCATATGTCGGCACCACCACCGCGCAGAAATGCGTGCGAACCAATGATATCGACAATATCGGAGATGCGCGTCATCTCTCTTTCTTCGAGATGCTGGGCAACTTCAGCTTCGGTAAATATTTCAAAAACGAAATGTGCGCCTGGGCATATGAGTTCTCAACCGAGGTGCTGGGGCTTCCTGCCGAAAAACTCTACTTCACGGTGTACGAGGACGATGACGAGACTATTGAGATCTGGAAGGCGCTAGGTGTGCCTGAGGATCATATCTCGCGTCTGGGCGAGGAGGATAACTTCTGGCGTGCGGGCCCGACCGGCCCGTGCGGTCCCTGCTCGGAGATTTATTTCGACCAGGGCCCCGAGGTTGGCTGCGGTAGCCCTGATTGCAAGCCAGGCTGCGACTGCGATCGTTATCTTGAGTACTGGAACTGCGTGTTCACGCAGTTTGACGGCCAGGAGGACGGCACGCTTGCCCCTCTGCAGACGAAGAACATCGATACCGGCATGGGCCTCGAGCGCATCGCCGCAATCATGCAGGGCGTCACGAACAACTACGATACCGATGTGCTGCGCAGCCTGGTTGCCGTGGGAGAGCGTCTGACCGGCAAGAAGTACGGTGAAGGCGGGGAAGCTGACATCAGCTTGCGTATCATGGCTGATCATAGCCGTTCCGTCTCGTTCATGATCGCCGATGGCATCCTGCCCTCCAACGAGGGCCGCGGTTATGTGCTGCGCCGCCTGCTGCGCCGCGCCGTCATGAAAGGGCACCTGCTCGGGCTCGACAAACCGTTCCTCAACGAATACGTTGACGAGGTCGTGCGCCTGATGGGCGATGTGTACCCCGAGATCGTCGAGAACCGTGAGCTGATGCGCGGCATCATCTTCTCCGAGGAAGAGCGTTTCGGCGCCACCCTGCGCCAAGGGCGCGCCTATCTGGCTGATGCGCTTGAGAAGCTTTCTGGCGATGTGCTGTCCGGTCAGGCGGCGTTCACCTTGCACGACACCTATGGCTTTCCCGTTGACATCACGCGCGAGCTTTGCGAGGAGCGTGGCGTAACCGTCGATATGGATGGTTTCGACCAGTGCATGGAGGAGCAGCGAGAGCGTGCGCGTGCCGCCAACACGAAAGATGCTGAAGCGGCTTGGAGCACGTATGGCGGCGTGTACGCCGACTTGCTTAAGGAGCTTGGCCCCACGCATTTTGTGGGCTATACGGATCTTTCCGCACCGGCGACTGTTGCCGCCCTGGTGGTTGACGGCGCTGTTGCCGAGACCATTGCCGAAGGCCAAGAGGGCGACGTCGTCCTCAACATGACCCCGTTTTATGCCGAGATGGGCGGCGAGGTCGGAGACACCGGCGTTATCGAGGCGGCTGGCGCGAAGCTGGAGGTCGTTGATACCAAGGCTCCCGAAAAAGGCCTGGTCGTGCATAAGGTAAAGGTGCTCCAGGGGTCCGTCTTCAAAGGCGACTCCGTGACGGCGTCCGTCGATGCCCATCGTCGCGCTTGCGTCACGCGCAACCATACGGCCACGCATGTCCTGCATGCGGCGCTGCGTCAGGTGCTTGGCGATCATGTCTCCCAGGCGGGTAGCTATGTCGGCCCCGACCGCTTGCGCTTCGACTTCACCCACTTCGCCGCTGTCACGCCGGAGCAGCTTTGCGAGGTCGAACGTGTCGCAAACGAGTTCATCATGTCGGCAACGCCCACCAACATCTATGAAACCTCACTCGATGAAGCGCGTGCTGCTGGCGTCACGGCCCTGTTCGGCGAAAAGTACGGTGAAACCGTGCGCGTCGTTGAGGCTGGCGAGTTCTCTCGCGAGCTGTGCGGCGGTTGCCACGTCTCCAATACGGCTGAGATTGGCATCATGAAGATCACGAGCGAAACGAGCGTGGGCGCGAATGTTCGCCGCATCGAGGCCGTCACCAGCTTCGGCGCCCTTGCGTACGTGAACAAGCTTGAGTCCGAACTCAAAAAGACGGCGGAGATACTGCGCGTGCCCCTGTTCGATGTGTCCGAACGCTCCGCTGCCAACGTGAAGCAGATTCGCGAGCAGCAGAAGGCGGCTAAGCAGGCCAAGGGTGTCGTTTCCGATGACAACATCACCAAACTTGTTGATGGGGCCGTTGCTTCCGCGGCGGGTTATCCCGTGGTCATTTCCCGTGTGCAGGTTGCGGACGCTGGTGCTCTGCGCAATGGCTGGGATGTCCTGAGCAGCCGCATGGAGAAACCCGGCGCATGCGTGCTCATCGCGGAGAAGGATGGCAAGGCGGTTCTTATGGCCGCGGGAACTCCCGAAGCGGTTGAGGCCGGGTTCAACGCGGGCGCCATCATCAAGGCCATCTCCCCCTGCGTGCAGGGCGGAGGCGGCGGTAAGCCGTCAATGGCTCAGGCGGGTGGCAAGAACGCGGCCGGCATCGATGACGCTCTCAGGGCCGCGCGCGAGCTGCTGCTGTAAAAGCGATCAGCGTTGAAGGCGCCTCGTCGTCGGTTTCGACGAGGCGCCTTTTCATGTTCGGGGAAGAAGAAGGGGAACCAAGATGAGAATATTGGCGCTCGATATCGGTCAAACACGCATAGGCGTGGCGGTGAGCGATCCGCGCGAGCGGGTTGCGTCGCCGGTTTGCGTGCTTCCCGCCGCCGAGGTGATGGGAAATGCGAAAAGTTGGAAGCGCGTACTTGAAGATTGGGAGCCTGAATTGCTCTTGTCGGGTCTTCCCTATACCCTTTCGGGTGAGGAGGGGCCTCAGGCCAAGCGCATTCGGGAAGTTGCGGGCCGCATCGCTCGCCAAGCATCGCTGCCGGTGGAATTCACCGATGAGCGTCTCAGCTCGCAGGAAGCCAAGCGCAGTTTGCGTGAAAGCGGGATGTCGGAACGCGATATGCGCGGCAAAGTGGATATGATTGCAGCAAGTGTGTTCTTGCAGGCGTGGCTTGACGCCCGTCATGCCGGTGAAAGGTAACCAGCGTATGGCACCTCTGAGAAGGAATGTGACCTATGCCCGTCGCGCAACCCATGCGGCTCGTTCCGCCCATGCACGCGGCGACCGTATGTTCAGGACGTACGACACAAGCTACATCAAGCCGAAGCGCAGCAAGGTTCCCGCGATTGCATTCGGTGCGGTCGTGGTCGTCATCGCCCTGCTTCTCGTCTGGTTCGTCGGCACGCGCATTGCCAGCTGCGCCTCACCGCAGATTGAAACCATTTCCGCATCTGAGCAGGCGACTATCACGGTTAACGACGGCGAAGGCGCATCGTCCATCGCGTCGACGCTTGCCGAGGCGCGCTTGATTTCCAGCACGAAGGCCTTTACCGACCGCGTGAACGAGCTTGGCATCGGCGCCGATCTCAAGCCTGGGACCTATGTTTTCTCCGGGGGGTTGGCGGTTGACGACATTATCTCCTCGCTGCAAAGCGGCCCGGTGGTCAATTCGCTCGTTATCCCCGAGGGTTATCGCCTTTCCGAGATCGCGAGCGCGGTTCAGACCGCGACGGAGGGAAGGGTAAGCGCTGACGCCTTCACGCAGGCGGCTTCGAATGCAAGCGCGTATGCCCAAGATTACAGCTTCCTGCAGACGGTTGGGACGAACAGCTTGGAGGGCTTTTTGTTCCCGAAAACCTACGATATCGCCGTTGACGCAACCGCCGACAGCATCATTCGCGCGATGCTCACGCAGTTCCAGACGGAAACCGCCGGCATAGATTGGTCGTATCCCCAATCGCAGGGTCTAAGCGTGTATCAGGCGGTGAACCTAGCATCCATTGTTGAGAAGGAATCGAGCGGGGATGCGCATATCCGAGCTGAGGTTGCGGCGGTTTTCTACAATCGCCTGACGACCGAGGGCGAACCGAGCTTCGGCTATCTGCAATCCGATGCTACCACTGCTTATGTGGTCGGGCATGATCCTTCGGCCGATGAGGTTCATTCCGATTCACCCTACAGCACCTATTCGAATGCAGGACTGCCGCCGACGCCTATCTGCTCGCCGTCTATCGACTGCTTGCGCGCGGTATGCGCGCCTGATTCGGAGGCGCTCGGCAAGTATTATTTCTTCTACTTCGAAGGTGATAATTACCAGTTCAGCGAAACCTATGAAGAGCATCAGGCTGCGTTCTCGTAAGGCTTTACCGTGGCTTACCTGCAACCGGAGCGCTATTTTTCCCGTATCTCGCGCATCGATATCCAGCGTGACTTGCTGGACCTAGGCTATCGCGCGGTTCTTCTGGATGTCGACAACACCATACGCTCGCGAGCGACGCACGATGTGCCGCGGGATGTGGGCGTGTGGCTGGCGAGTGCGCGTGATGCGGGAATCGAATTCTGCCTGGTGTCCAACAATTGGCATGCGGACGTGCATGATTTGGCGCGCCGATTGTCGATGCCCATCGTCGCCAAATCCTGCAAGCCGATTCCGGTTGGCTTTCTGCTCGGGTTGCGCCAGCTGGGCGTATCTCGCCGAGAGGCTGTGGTTGTGGGCGATCAGCTTTCGACCGATGTGCTTGGTGCGCACAATGCCGGTCTTGCCGCGTATCTGGTTGCTCCGCTCGTTGAGCAGGACCTCAAGCATACTCTGTACGTGCGGAAAATCGAGCGCATGATTCTGGGGGAGTCGACGCCCGAAGGTGCGACTGTTCCCGTCGCGCTGCGGGAACAAGATTCCGAGCGCTGATTGCGCGTCAATTGCGATTTGCGGTCGATTTCGTCCTTCTCCTGGCCGAAGGCGTTCAAGCGGCACGATGCTTGGCTGTTGAAGAGGCGGTTTTCGTTGGGCATTCATGAGACTTTGCCCGCTCTTTTCCAAAGATTCTTCTTGCCGTTCATGGCATGCGGCCTTTTCCGCTGCGTGCTATTCGCTATCATGGAATTCCCTGCTAAACTGCAGGCCCTTTGACGACCAGAAAGGAATTTCATGACCGAGCAGAGCGAAGGCGAACGCCTCTATATTTTGGGGCATCCGGTCGCGCATTCGAAATCGCCGGTAATGTACAACGCGATATACGGGGAGTTGGGTCTTCCGTGGGCCTATGACTTCGCCGATTATCCGGAAGAGGGGGATGCCCGCGCGTTTGTCGACGCGCGTGACTATCTGTCCATCAATATCACCACTCCTTACAAGCCGTTGGCATTCGAGGCGGCCACGCGCAAGGCAGCCAGCGCGAAGCTGGCGCAAGGGGCGAACGTGCTCGTGCGTAAGGACAGTGAGTTAATCGGCTTCAACACCGACGGCGAGGGGTGCGTCAAGTTCCTGGAGTTGACGGGCGTCAGCTTCAAGGGGAAGCGCGTGGTGGTTTGCGGAACAGGGCCAACGGCCATTTCCATTTTGCATAACTGCGCCATTGCAGGGGCTGATGTGCTGCTGATGCTTTCGCGCTCGCGCGAAAGGGGCGAGCAGGTGCTCAACGGCTATCTTGAGCGTTTCAAGACTCTTGCAAACGCGACCATCGATTTCCCGGCTGAAAAAGAAGGGCATCGAAGCTTTCGCGAGGCTTACGAGAAACCGACGTTCAAGTTCGGCACGTACGAGACCTCTAAAAACGCGATCCACTCCGCCGATATCATCATCAACGCCACGCCGTTGGGGATGAGCGATGGCCAGCCGGCGCCATTCGACACATCGCTGTTGCGGCCTGAGCAAGTCGTGTTCGACGCCGTTTACGCAAGCGGTCAGACGAAGCTCGTGAGTGACGCGCTGGAGATCGGATGCACTGCCTATAACGGAGGCGGCATGCTGGTTGCCCAGGCGGTGGCAACGGTGTTCATCTTGGCCGACATCGAGCGCATCGATATCGCGATGGGCGAGGCCGAGATGTTCAACAAGATGGCCGATGCGGCTGGGTTTGATTGCCCGCGCGCGTAGAGATTTTGAGGGTTGGGGCGTCCGCCGCGGTGTTGCCGGGGTGGGCGCAACGGCTTGAATCGATGGGCAAGCGGCCTGGCCGCGCAGAAGCCCGATAGCTATTTTGGAAGAAGATTTATGCGTTACTACACAGCAGGAGAAAGCCATGGACAAGGGCTTGTCGCCATTGTCGAGGGGGTTCCCGCGGGCCTGAAGATCTCCGAGGAGCAGATCAATATAGACTTAGCTCGTCGGCAATCGGGCTACGGTCGCGGTGGCCGCCAGAAAATCGAGCGCGATACGGCTCAAATCCTTTCGGGCGTTCGATTCGGGCGCACCATTGGAAGCCCCGTTTCGCTTATCGTGCGCAATCGCGATTGGGAGAACTGGACTGACCGGATGGCTCCGTTTGGCGAGGCTCCGCGCGATCTGGTTCGTGAGGTGACTCCGCGTCCGGGTCATGCGGATCTGGTCGGCGCATTGAAGATGAACACCGACGATTGCCGCAACATCCTCGAACGTTCCAGCGCCCGCACGACCGCTCCGCGTGTCGCCGCGGCCGGGATCGCCCGCGAATTCCTGGCGGATCTGGGCGTCGAAGTGTTCTCGTATGTCACCTCGATTGGAAGCGCGGCAATGCGCGAGGAAGATCCGTGCGCTCAGGCGGCCACCTATACCCCGCTCGCCATCGAGACGAGCGAGGTTCGCTGCCCTGATGAGGAGGCAACCGCCGCTATGAAGCGCGAGATCGATCGCGCCATCAAGAACAAGGACAGCCTCGGGGGAACGTTCCGCGTCGTCGTGCGCGGCTTGGTTCCGGGCATCGGCAGCTTCGAGGTGCCGACTGAGCGTTTGACCTCCACCATCGGCGCAGCGCTGTTCTCGATTCCCGCGATCAAGGGCGTCGAGTTCGGGCTTGGTTTCGAATGCGCGCGCCGACCGGGCAGTCAGGTGCACGACCCCATCGTTCTCGATTCGGCAAACGCCACATTTTCCCGCACGACGAATAACGCGGGTGGGCTTGAAGGCGGCATGAGCACCGGGATGCCCCTGGTGGTCACCGCGGCGATGAAGCCGATCCCCACCTTGATGCAGCCCTTGCAAACGGTGAACCTCGATACCTTGGAGGTTGCCGAGGCGTCGAAGGAGCGCAGCGACGTTTGCGCCGTTCCCGCTGCCGCCGTTGTCGCGGAGGGCGAGGTGGCGTTCGCCATCGCCGATGCGTATATGCGCAAATTCGGCTGCGACAACATGGCTGATATCAAGGCGAACATCAAGGCGTACAAGCAACGGCTTAAAACCATGGCGCGCTAGCCATTTGGAAATACGCCCCCACGAAAATAAATCTAAATCGCTTATAAGAAGGAACTGAAAAATGCAAGAAGAAGCAAAGCAGAACATCACACCCGAAAACGACCCGATCGCCTACACGCTGTCGGTCAGCACGCCCGACGAGGTTGCGGCCATCGTCAACAACCCGCAGATCGAGCCTGCGAGCCGACCGACCTATGAGCTGACGCGCAACGTGTTCTTCGTCGGGTTCATGGTTGCCGGCAAAACCTCCACCTCTCGCCGCCTGGCTCGTCAGTGCGGACTGGCCACCATCGACCTGGACGCCTACATCGAGCGCCGTGAGCGCCGAGCCATCAACCAGATCTTCGCCGATCAGGGCGAGCAGGGCTTCCGCGACATGGAGACCGAGGTGCTGCGCGAGTTCGCGCACAAGGGACCGATGCTTGTTTCCTGCGGTGGCGGCATCGTGCTGCGAGAGGAGAATCGCCAGATTCTGAAGGAGAACGGTTTCGTCGTGTATCTGCAGGTCACTGCCGAGCAGGCGGTTGAGCGTGTCGGCGATGTGTCCACGCGCCCGCTGTTCAAGAACCTCGAAACCGCACGCAAGACCATCGAGGGCCGTCTGCCTATGTACGAGGATGCGGCAAGCGTCGCCATCGACACCAACGGCAAGTCCATCAACATGGTCGCTCAGGAAATCCAGGACATTCTCGAGAAGGAAGGCATCCTGTGCCTGCGACAAAAGTAATGGTGAACATCCCCGGCGAGGATGCCTACGCCGTGCGCATCGGGGCCGGGGTGCTCTCCGATCTCGGGCAGTCCATGAGGTCGATCGAGACGCTCTGCGATGCTTGCGACGTGCTCGTCATCACCGACGACCAGGTGGCGCCGCGCTACCTTGCGCAGACGAAGATGTCCCTTACCCGTGCCGGCTACCATGCTTCCGATATCTGCCTTCCCTCAGGTGAGCAGGCAAAATCAATCGAGGTGCTCGCGGAGGTCTGGGAGGCGATGGCTTCGCTTTCGCTTCAGCGCGATTGCGTGGTGGTGGCGCTCGGCGGAGGCGTCGTTGGGGATTTGGCCGGTTTCGCTGCCGCGACGTATATGCGCGGCGTCGAGGTCGTTCAGGTTCCGACCACGCTTTTGTCGATGGTCGATTCCAGCGTCGGGGGCAAGACCGGCGTGAATCTGCAGGCCGGGAAGAACCTGGTCGGCGCCTTCAAACAGCCCGCCTTCGTTTGCGCCGATACGGTCACCCTTGAAACGCTGCCGCCGCGCGAGTGGGCATGCGGCTGCGGGGAGATCGCGAAGTCTGCCGTCATCGATGGGGACGACTTCTTCTTCTGGCTCTCCGCGCATGCTGCTGAGCTCGCGGACCGCGAACCGGCCGTGGTCGAGGAAGCCATCGCTCGTTGCGTGATTTTCAAGGCTGATGTGGTGGCGCAGGACAAGACCGAAAGCCGCGGTGTGAGGGAAAGCTTGAACTATGGGCACACGCTCGCGCATGTCATCGAGAAGATGTCCGGTTATGGGAAGTATTCCCATGGGGAAGCAGTTGCCGAGGGTATTCGTTTCGCCGCGCGCATGGGGGTTGACCTGGTTGGAGGCTCCGCGGATATGGTTGCGGCGCAGGATGCCCTGCTTGATGATTTGGGGCTTCCTGGTCTTAGGTGGACAGCTGACGCTCAAGAGGTGCTGGATTTGATGAAGCGCGATAAGAAGGCGCGTCGCGGGCAGGTGAAGTTCGTCATGCCGCGCGATGTGGGCGATTGGGAGCTTATGACCGTGCAAGACGATGTGATCATCGGGCATCTGCAAGCGTGGTTCGCCGAGCAGGAGAAGCGCGCGTAAAGGCTGCCCGTCGCCAGATGCTCGATGCCGGACGCTCGCCATCGCATGCTTGCTGTCGGCACTCGGCCATTCTTCGCTAAAATCGCGCACCTTGACGGGAGAGACCATTGGGCGCAACTGCCCTGACGGGCAGGGTTGCACAGTCGCATATTCGGCCGCCCGCCCTGGGCGCCTCTCGAAGCCGGTATCGCGCATTGCGCGTACCGGCTTCTTCTTTCAGCAAGACGTTGCTGCGTCTCGTTTCGGTTTGATGGATCCTTAGGAGATCGTGCGTTTCACGATGGCTTTGTCGAAGGACAAGACGCTGTGTCCGGAAATGGTGTTTCGCGCGACGAGCATGCAGTCCGTGAAATCCATCGGCGTGTCCCCGAATAGGCGAATCGCATGCTTGATCTCTGCGCGTTCCGCGGCGTTGACCTCATCGATCATCCAATCAAGCACGCGCGCGACCATGGTGCGCGGCACGTGGTACACATCGCGCAGGACCACGGCGGCGCGCGTGATCATTTCCGGATAAACGTAGGCGTCTCCCGAAGCTATCACGTCGGCGACTTGGCGCGCCTGTTTCGCGTTGTCGTTGAGAACGTAGCGAAGAATCGCCGTTTCGTCGAGCATCGTCGGCATGGTTACCTGCATCCATATTCGTCGAGCGAGCGGATCCAGACTTCGCGTTCCTTGTCGCGTTTCGAGGGGCTGGCGAAGATGTTGAGCGCTCCGAAGGCCTTCAAGTCGCCTTGGGGGCGTCGGGCTTGAGGGGTGAAAGGCAGGGCCTGGTCGGTGACGCTTTTGGCAAGAAACACGCGGACCGCTTCGGAGAGGGACATTCCCATTCCAGCGTAGAGCGCCTCCGCATCTTGCTTCAATTTCGGGTCAAGACGCACCTGCAGCAGCGCTTCCTTGGCCATAGCTCACCTCGGTTTCCTTATGGGGATACATATAACGTAATGACAATATAATACATACCTTTCAGGTCATCAAGAATGATCCCCCACAGGGCGATCAGCTTAGACTTCGGCTGGCAAAGCTTCTCGCGGCTGCATCGTCGACGCGCATGTTTGCTGTCGGGTTGCGCGAATCTTCTCGTTGCGGACGTTTTCATCGGGCATATGCTGGACGAAATCGCTGCAATGAAAGCCCTTGCGCGATATAATCCGAGCAAGTGGAGATGTTGGGGGCATCTCCGATATCCGACGATAAAAGGAGGGGTTATGGCTTCCCGATGCACTGTTGCTGAGCTGCAAAACAATTTCAGTTCCCTGTCATCGAGGGTTCTCGAAACGGGAGATGCCCTGTTCATCGACCAGGGCGGTCAGGCTGACGTCGTCATGGTGCCGGCCGACTCGTACCTGAGCGACATGCAGGCGCTTCAGGAGTTCAAGAGGATATTCATGCAGGAAGACGAAACGTCGGCGAAGTAACGTTTCGGCGAGCGCGGGGGAATCGTAGAGCGCCCCGCTTGATAGGCGGCCCAGGCCGGCATGATGTGACGTTTTGTCCAAGCATGCCAGCCTGGGCCTTTTTTGCAGCTTCTTTGCACGGGCCGTACCTGAGTCGGTCTTGGGCGGATTACTCTCATAACGAGGCAAACCCAAATGATGCTATAGAAATTTACGTCTTGAAGAAATTGTGGATGGGTGTATGCTTAAAACAACTTGTCGGTCTTCGGCCCGGTTCCTTGGGGGAGGAGCCTCGAAGAGGGATCCGGCAATGGAGAGGGCCTTGGTTAAAGGTCGAAGGGGTTAAAACTGAAAAAGGGGGTGGACTTCTTGGGAAGCAAATTCGTAATCGCCGATCCGCGTAAATGCATCGGATGCAAGGCATGCATGGCTGCGTGCCTTGTCAAGCATTTCGTTCCCGGAGATGTCGCCATCGCGCGCCTGAACGTGGTTCATTCGGGGGAGCGCACCGCACCGATCGTGTGCCACCACTGCGAGAACGCGCCCTGTGCCGCCGCATGCCCGACGCATGCGCTGTACAACGAGGGCGATCGCGTGGTCGTGCGCATGGAACGCTGCATCGGCTGTCGTAGCTGCGTGGTCGCATGCCCGTACGGCGCGGTCAACGTGGTTTCGCGCATCGATTCCGGCAATCTCGGGGGCCTGCGCGTCGGCGCAGCTCAAAACGCCACGGTCATCAAATGCGATCGCTGCGTCGACCGCGCAGGCGGCCCGGCATGCATCGAGGCATGCACGTCGAAGGCGCTGCGCATCGTCGATCAGGACGACATCGACGCCCAGATGCAGGCGCATCGGGCGAGTGCCGCCC
>CAVHXL010000006.1:0-27329 GCA_963639885.1 bacterium
ACTCAGTGCCATCGGGGTCGACCAGCGTGAGAGCGCCCTCGCCCGGAAGACTTTCCGAGGCCAGCGGAACCGAGGAATCGCCCTCGTAGAACAGATGCATCGCAGCCGGGTCGATGTCGGGGCTTGCCGTGGACGAAGGAGCGAACAGCAAGGCGAACGTCAGCGTGCGCCCATCATCGGATCGCGACACGTTCGCAACGCGATAAGCGCCATCAACGGAGACATCGATATTCTCGGGGAACACGTAGTGGCCCGCGTCGTCGTAGGAGGCCGTCAGGGTCACCTGCGCACGATAATAGGTTTCCGAGGCGAACAGCGTGTCCGCCATCGGCGCGCCCGCGACCGTCCATGCGACCGACTGCGTCAGATGCGGCAGGGCATCGACCATGGCCTCGCCCACCGCGTCAAGGGCGCTTGCCGGCGCCCCATCGGGGGCGGGAGCCGCGACGGAAAGCTTGAAATCGGACGGAAGCTGCTGGTCATGCCAGAAAACGCTTACGGGAACCTTCACGGAATGGCCCTGGTAGCTCAGCGCCACCTCGGAGGTGCCCGGACGCAGGTTCACCCCGTTCACGGCCACCCAACCGCTATCGATGACGCGTTCATCGCCGCTCGCGAAGACAACCTTCAGCTGAGCTCCGTAGCCGTCGAAGTTCTCGCCGTCGACGTAGTCGAGCTTGTTCGGCATGGCGACCAGCTCGACGGAGCGAACGTCCTTCTGCCAACTCAGCATCGGGTAGTACGGCTCGGCAGCAGCGCGATACGCCCCGGTTGAGCCATTGATCGTCTGGACGAAAGCCGGGTCGATCATCTCGGAAAGGGACTTCTCAGCGACCTCGATGGAGCCCTTGAGATCGGCCGTCTCATCGCCGAAAGGCTCCTGCGCCGCATCCTTCAGATAGAACGTGTTGGACACCGTGGAGCTTTCGTTGGTGGTGATATCGCCCACAATAGAGCCGGCAAGCGCCTTAGCGCCCTCAACATGACTGTTGACCTGCGCTGATACCGCGCCCGCATCGTATGAGCCGCTCAGGGTGACGGCGGGCTGGGAATTGCTGCCCGCCCCCCAACGGCCAACCAAGCCACCGGCGGTCGCGTACGCATCCGCGTCCACGGACACCGTGCCAAGGTTGTACGAATCACGCACCGATATCGCTTCGCTGCCGCCGTTGAGATAGCCCGAAAGGCCGCCGGCGGCATACACTCCGCTGCGGTTCGGCGTCTTCGACTCGACCGTGATGGTGCCGGTGTTGTAGCAACCGGAAATCGAGGATGAGACGCCCCAGCCGACGATGCCGCCGACATTCGCGGCAACCGAATCGCTGGTGTTCCCGACGGTGATGTTGACCTCGCTGCCGCAATTCGTGAACGTCGCGTCGGTTGAACGCGCCGCAATGCCGCCGAGGGAGCAAGCGGTCGTGGAGGAGACGGACAGCGAACCCAGGCGCACGTTGCCACGAACCACCAGGTTGCTCACGCTGCCGCCGGACACGAAACCGAACAGGCCGAACAGATACGAGCCCGAATACGTCCCCTTCGCCTCCACGTTCAAGCCATCGATAGAGAACCCGCCGCCATCGAAGGTGCCCGCGAATCCGCGGCTGCCCGTGCCGATAACCGACCAGCTGCGGTTGTTCAGGTCGAGATCGCATACCAGGTTGATGGTTTTGCCATCGAAGTTCACGCCACGCGAGTTCACCAGATAGGAAAGCCCGGCGAGTTGCTCCTCGGACGTGATGGTGAAGGTATCGTTGAGCTTGTAGTTCTCGCCAAGGCCCCAGGTGTAGTCAGCGGTGCCGTCCCAGCCGCCCTTTTCCTCCAGGGAAACCACGACGTTGCTGATCGCATCCTTGGAAACGGTGCAGGTGCCCGTCGCACGGGAGAACCCGGAAGTCGCGACCATATAGGTGTACTCGCCCACCGAAACCTGTTCGGACAGGCGCACCGTCCCATCCGCGTCCGGCTCCTTGGTAAAGCGATAGGTCTCGATGTTATCTCGGTACAGCACGATAGTGGCGCCGATGGCCTTGAACGACCCGGTTGCCGGCGAGGCCTCAAACGATGCCGTTCCCGTATCGGCCTTCTTCAGCGAAACGGTGCACGCAACGTCGCCGAAGCTAACGTCGATGATGTCGGTCTCGGTGTCGTAGGCGAACTTGCTGGCCACGTAGGTGTAGCTCCCGTTGGTCACCGCGTAGGTGTAGGCCCCGGTCGCCTCATCGAACGATTCCGGCTTGAGCGACGTTCCGTCCTCGGCGGACACGAGAAGCTTCGAATCGGCCGGGTCGACCTTGATGGTCATCGCGTACTTGATGACGGCAAGCTTCGCGGAAAGCGCGACCGAATGGCTTGATACGGTGAAGTCGACCGGGCCCTCAGAGGTGTAGCCGGCCTGCTCGACCGTATAGCAATACTCACCCGGATCGACCGAATACGACCAGCTCAAACCCGCCTGAGCACTGTTTTCAACCTCCGTGCCGTCGGCCTTGTTGAACACCTTGACCGTCGGCAGCGCCGCGCCCGCGTTACCCGCGTCGTCGTAGGAAACGTTCAAGACCACCTGGAACTTCGCTTCGGGGTTCTGCCACAGCAGATACGGATAGCCCTCGTTATAGGTGCCATCGGTGTCTGCCGCGTATTCGATGCCGAGCTTGGGTGCTGCCGCTTTCAGGTCGTCATCGGAAACCGTTTCGCCGGCCTGCGCCAAATCGAAGGGCAGGTTCGACGAATACAGATACGAGCCCCAGCCGCCGAACGCGGCTTTCGCGCCCTTGTCGGCCAGACCGTAGTTGTTCGTGATCACGGAATTGTTCTCGGACGTCGGGAACGCGTCCATGCACTCGCTCGCGCCCAGCACCGAGCCGGTATAGGCGACGCCGGCTGCCGCGGAAATCACGGTACCGCGGTTGTAGCAGTTGGCGATCTTCGACGCGGGGGTTCCGTAGCGGCTGCTCGCAGGAATGTCGTCATGACCGATCACGCCGCCGACCGCGATGCCGATCGACGGATTCAAATCGCCGTTGATGCCGAACACGATGCCGGTGTTATAGCAATCGGAAACCGAGGTGCCCTCGATATCTCCGGCGATGCCGCCGACGTTGGTGCCGCCGATGTTGCCATTGTTGACGCACAGCGAAACGCTCGATTTGTCGGCGCCCGTGCCGATGATGCCGCCGACTCCGTAATAGTCAAAGGGACTCGACGACGATTTGTTGGTCGCGTTCTTCGCGGAGATGCTGCCGTTGTTCACGCAAGCCGTCACGTCGACCGATGACGCGGACCCGACGATGCCGCCGGCGACGACGCCCGTCGACAACGAGGTGAGGGAACCCTCGAACGTGCAGCGCTCGATCTTCGAGTTGACGTCTTTACGCGAGAAATTCCAGGTTGCATCACCAACGATGCCGCCTAGGTTATCCGAGTAGGTTTTCGACTGGATATTCACCCGCGACGTGCAGTTGGAGATGGTGGTTGACATGATCTCGCCGGCTATACCGCCCGCGGTTTTCATGCTCGACGAGATATCGCCCTCGACGGTGAGGTTCATGACCGCGCCGTCGACGATGCCGCCGAACAGACCGAGCATGTTATCGGAGCTCTTCAGGTTCAAGCCCTTGATGGTATGCCCCTGGCCATCGAACGTGCCGCGGAAGGCGCAGTCGCTGGAGTAATAGCCGATCGGGTACCAGTTGTAACCGTCGGATCCGCCCAGGTCGAGGTCTTCAGCCAGATAGAACGTCACACCGGAGAAGTTATCGGTGCTGTACTTCGCGTTGTTGTAGCAGCCGCGCTGATGCACCAGCTCCGAAATGCCGGCAAGCTGCTCGGGCGTGGTGATGACATAGGAGCTCTGACGGTTGTTCGGGTCGTACCATGACGTGTCTATGGTTCCGTCCCACACCGACTTGTTCTGCAGGTCGAACGTGGCGGAGCAATCCTTCGACAGATCGAATGCGCCGCGCTTGGCGTTGAAGCCCGTCGCGGTCATATGGTAGGTGTACGCGCTGTCAACGCCACCTTCGCCAGCCTGGTATTCGGAGAGATCGACCTCAAGGGTAGCCCGCGACGCATTGGCCGGGTCGATGGTGGCCACGACGGTCTTCGAGAACTGGTTCGTTTGCGAATCGGTTGCCGAAAGGGCGATCTGCGGCAGGTTTTCGGCGCTAAAGGTTGACCCAGCCGGCGCGTTGAAGGTCACGTTGAGCTTATGAACGGGCGTCGCGGAAAGCGTTTCGGCTCCCTGCGCGTTGCCGTAGCTGATCGTGAAGCGATGCACCGCCGGCGTATAGCCGAACTTGTTGATGCGAACCTCGTACGTTCCGCAGGTCAAGCCCGAGAACGTCTTCTTGTTCACCGCCGCATCCGCCGGCTCGATGCCCTCTTCGCCATCCGAGGTCCCAAGGGCATCAAGGGACGACGCGGAGCTGTCCTGAGCCACGCGGATCGCCGAGGAAATGTAAGCCCCCTCGGGGTCGTAGGTCAGTTCATAGTTGTATCGCTTCGCAACCGCGGACAAATTCAGGCTCACAGGGTTGCGCGCGACGGTAAAGGTGCCCGCTATCGGGTCGTTCGCCGCGCAATCGCTCGTGGTGCCGTAGCCCTTCTGCGAAATCGTGTACGTGTAGGTGCCGTTATGCAAACGCCCTAAGAAGGTGCGCTCCCCCGAAGCTCCCACCTCGTCGGAAAGCGACAACGTCTCAGAAGCGCCGCCATCGACGCGCTTCAGCGTCAGCCGAGGGTCCTCGCCTGCGTTGTTAAGCGTATCGTAGGAGATGGTGAGGCCGACCGCGAACGTCGAATCGTCGCTCTCCCAATTCAGGTAAGGGAAGCCATCGTTGATCTTGTTCGCGGCATCAAGCGTGTACGCATCCCCGAGGCCCTCTTCCGCCTTCAGGGAATCAGCCGTTGCGGATGTGCCGCCGTTGGTGATGTCGTATTCCGCCCCCGCCTTCGCCGCGCCGAAAGCGCTCTTGGCGCTGCCCGCCAAGTAGTAATTCGAAACGACGGTGCTCACCGAGCTCGTGGGGAGATCCGCAGCATACGGAGCGCCGACGATGGCACCGACGTATCCCGTGGCAAGGGACGGGGCGTTCACGGTGCCGGTGTTGTAGCAGCGAGCCAAGCCGCAACCCGCCGCAGCGCCCGATCCCGCCGCCGCGGTGGCAAGCACGCCGGCGATACCGCCCGCGGCCGCATGCGAGTCACTCGCGCGGGTCGTCACCGTACCGGTGTTGTAGCAATCTGACATCGCGCCCGAGGTAAGGGCGCTCGAAACGTTGCCATCGCGCCCGTACGAGAAGCTGCCCAGGCAGCCGATCACGCCGCCGACCGACACCGACTCCGCCGTGACGGGGCCTTTGTTCGCCGACGTCGTGAGCTTGAACGCGCCGCCGTTGACGTAGCCGACCACGCCGCCGATGGCATTCGGGACGGCCTGCG
Organism: bacterium; assembly: GCA_963639885.1. Taxonomy (GTDB): domain Bacteria; phylum Actinomycetota; class Coriobacteriia; order Coriobacteriales; family Eggerthellaceae; genus Senegalimassilia. The sequence goes on from CAVHXL010000006.1 coordinate 5,440, forward strand.
CGCTCGCATTGACCGCGACAAGCTGAGCCACCGTGATAGACGAGGAAACCGCGCCGTCGTTCAAGCAGTTCGACACCTTCTCCGCGTAACCTCCCGCCACGCCAAGCACACCTCCGGCGAAGAAGCCGTAGTTATCAACTGTGCCATGGTTTTCGCAATCGAGGATGCTGTTGTACATGCTCGTATAGCCGACGATGCCGCCGGTGATGAACGACGAGCTTTCAACCGTACCGTAATTGTTTGACAAACGAACGATCGAGCCGTTGTCCTCGCCGTTGTATCCGCTGATGGCACCCGCGATACCACCGGTGATGGCACTGTTCGACGTGCTTGACGCGCCGGTTTTCGCGGACATGTTCCCAACGTAGCCGCTCGCGGTGACGTTGACCTTGCTGGTAACGTTATCAATCACGGTGTAGGACATCGCGCCGACCACGCCGCCGGTGTACTTCCGCATCGTCTGCGTCATGGAACGGGCCGAATCGGCGTTTATGACCGAGCCCTCGACGGTGAGGTTCTTCACGGTAGGCCTCGTCGAGATGACGCTCGTCGTAGCCGAGTTGATATAGCCGAACAAACCCAGGTACGAATCCTCGCCGGTGCTCTTCTCGGACTTGATGTTAAGGCCCTTGATCGTATGGCCCGCGCCGTCGAAGTTGCCCGCGAAATAATAGGTTGACGTGGAGTAGCCGATGCCGGAATCCCACTGGGTTCCCGCCATGTCGATGTCGGCGGTAAGCACGTAGTAGTAACCGGTCAGCGCCTTGCCCGTGGTGTTGGCGGCCTCGCGCAGGGCGTTCAGGTCGGCCGGAGTGGCGATCTGATACGGGTCATCAGCCTGACCTGTGCCGCCCGAGTAGGCGGGAATCGCCGCATCCTGCGGAACGACCGCCGCTTCCGCGGCCTCCATCTGCGCATTCAGCAAGCCCTCGTCGTCGAGCACGATCGCGTCATCGATCTGATCGGCCTGTCCGAACACGGCGGCATCACCGGCCGCAGCACTCGCAGCGCTCTCGGCGCCCGCAGCGGCGCCGGCAGCGGCGTCGCCTTCGGCAACCTGCGCCCCATCAGCCGCCAAACCGGCAACGTCGCCCGTCTGCCCGTCCGCATCAGCATCCGCGGCCGCATCATCGGCCGCGCCGTTGATGCCGTCAAGCGAATCCGCCTGTTGGGTTATCGCGCCCCGCTCCCGCGCAAGCCCTCCATCCGCAAGCTCGGCGTATGCCGCCTGCGGGCACATGCTCGTCACCATGACGATGCTCGCAACGATGGAGCACGCCTTGTTCAGCAAACTCCCCCGCGCCATGGCATCTCCCAGGGAAACCCGGCTTCGACGCGCCGTCCTCCCCCGAAGATGAGCGCTCTTCCTTAATCCCATGCTTTCTCCTTGTCTGATCCCCTACATCTGACCGTTTCACCCTTCATCAGATAAAAAGCCTGGCGAACCTTGGGACCCCTCGCCGCCAAGCTAAACCGTCCGCCGCGCAAGCGGCGGGCTGGCCAAATGATCGTCATTTGAACAGCCCGCCACCGGATGCCCGGCCGACCAGCGAAAAACCGATCAGCCGGGCATCCAGACGAACGATCGCCTCGACGCGCCGGGAGGCGACCTTAAGGGCTGCCTCCCGTCAGCGCGTCAAGACGCTAAGCCGTCAAACCTACTCCAAGCCGTAAAGCTGCTCGAAGAAGAAAGCGGAGAACGTGCCCGTCCCGCCGAACAGGTAGCCCTTGACGACATCGGCGCCATTGCCGGAGATGACCTTCGCGATAGCCGCGTTATCGGCCATCTCGGTATCGGTGCCGTTATCCTGCGCGAGCACGAGGATCGAGTTGCTCTTGCCGCACAGTGCCGCTGCGCCAAGCGCGTCAGCGAAGCCGCGGTCGACGCCGGTCGCGATGCCGGCGTGCGAAAGCGTCATGCCCTCGCCAAGCGCAAACTGGGCAACCAGAGCGGACGTCTCGTAGCGGTCAGTGCCGCCGAGACGCACCACGTTCAGGCCCTCCATCGACTTGAGAGCGTTCTCAGTGCCCTCATCGACAACTCCGATACCGCCCGTGATGACGACGCGCGTGAAGCCGCCCTTGGCGATAAGGTCGAGCGTGGCCTCGTCGATCGAGCCGTTGGCCCCCGTCATGAACACGGGCAGGCCGGCAGCGTAGGCGTAAGAGGCGATGGACAGGGCGTCGGGCGTGCGCGTTCCGTTCACGACGATGGCCGTGGACCCCCACGCGACGTCGAGGGTGGCGCCCTTACCGTAGATGGCGCCGGCGGTCTCGACACGCGTGTCGCCGAAGACGCGCTCGGTATCGATGCCGAGCTTCTCGATGGACTCGACGGCGGCGTCGGACACGGCCGCCTCGCCGCCCATCACGTACACGGTCTTGACGCCGAGACGCTCAAGCTCGTCTGAGCAGGAGGCGGAAAGCTCATCGGAGGCGGTCATCAGAACCGGTGCCTCAAGCAAGCCCGCGAAGCCCGAGGCCGCCAGGGCATCGGCGGCCTTTTCGCCGGACGCCACGATGGCGATCTCCGAGCTCTCGAAGCCAGCCTGGCTGACCTTGGCAGCGGTGTCGTAGCGGTCAGTGCCGCCGATACGCGTCCACTGAGCACCATCTTTGCGCTGCTTGATGCCCTGCTGCTCAGCCTCGGCGAAATCGTTCGCGGCCTTCTGCAGGGCGTCACCGGCGGCCTGGACCTCGGCCTGCGTGGCCTTGTCGCTGCCGATGATGTTCTGAACGGCCTCGATAGCGGAAGCCAGCTCATCATGAACCTGCTTGGTAACCCACGTTTGATCCGTGTAGATGTCGGTGCCGTCAGCGCTGACCTCGGCGCTGTCGAGCAGCACGGCCGCAGACGAGACGAGGGCGGCCAGCGAGCGATCGTCGTAAGAGGACGCGATCTCGAACTCGACGGTGACCGAGCCCTTGTACAGGCCGGCGCCCTCGATGGAGACCTTGGCGATGCCGGGCTCAACGTTGTCGCTGTATTCGGCCACCTTGAAATCGGTGCCCTCCACAAGCGCCTTGTCGCCATCGCTGCCCGAAACGGCGGGCTTGCAGGCTTCACCGGTGTAAACCTGGGTTTCAACATCGAACATATCGGCAGTCAGGCTCTTGTAGATGCTCAGGGTCGACTCGACGCTGTCGGCGTATGCGCCGATACCGCCGATGATCACCGTGTACGTACCCGCCTCGACAAGCTCGTCGGCCGCCACCTCTTCGCCTGCGGCATTGCGGTACGCCACGCTGTAGTCAACATTCTGCACAAGCTGCGTCTCACCATCGGTGACGGTGATAACCGGCGCGACGACGCTGCCCGTGTACGCAACCTCGGGAATCTCGACCGCAGCACCCTTGATGCTCGACGGCTCGCTCTGCCAGCTCAGCAGAGCCGATCCGCCATTGAAGGTGGAAACCTTCGGATCCTTGTAGGCGCTGCCCAAAGACGCAGCCTTCACGTCGGAGGCCGAGGAAACCTTGCTCGACTCATCCTTCGCCCCGTCGGTGCCGACGGCAGCCGCCGCCGTGCCCTCAACCCACAACGAGGCGGAGGTGGCGACGATCTGCTCGCTTACGAAGTCGCCGGCAAGCGAACCGATGCTGGAACCCTCGGGGGCGCTCACCGCTGCGGTGTTGTAGCAACCGGCAAGCGAGTAGCCGCCGTTGCCGCAAGCGACGATGCCCGCCACGGCGCTCTTGTCGGTGGCGGTGACGGTGCCGATGTTGTAGCAATCCGCGACCTTCACAACCGCCGAGGCGTTATCGGCCATATGATCGCGGCCGATGATGCCGCCCGCATAGCTTGCCATGACGGAAGCCGGCGACTCACCGGAGATCGACAGGTCTCCGGCGTTATAGCAACCGGTGATCGTGATGTTCGCGGACTCTTCCGCGCCCGGGACGGCCATCGCGAAATCGAGGATGCCGGCCGCACCGGCCATGCCGGTTGACTTCACGGTAACGTCGATCTCGTTGCCGCAGTTGGTGATGGCCAGGTCGTACACGCCGTTTGCCGCGCAGCCAACGAGGCCGGCGCCGAACATGCTGCTCGAGATGGAGCCGTCGACGACAAGGTTCTTGATCTCAATGGCCGAGGTCACCTTATCAGCGCCAACCGCGCCGAAGAACGCCTTGTACGTAGCCGTGCTTCCATCTGCCATGTAAACGCCGCTCACACGGTGGCCGGCGCCGTCGAACACGCCGCAGAAGCCATTGCCGATCGATCCGATGGGCGTCCACTCATGCTCGGTCGATCCGGCCTCGTTGAGCGCGATGTCATTCATCAGCATGACATGCGCATTGACATAACCCTTATTGCTGTTGATCGCGTTGGCGACCCAGGCGAGTTCGGAAGGCGAGTAAACCTTGATATCCCAGTATTCGCCCTGCTCGCTGTAAACCTTGTCGGAAGGCTCGGTCATGGTGCCGTTCCAGCTGGTCTCACGCGCAAGCTCGATATCCAGCGAAACGTCGTCGTCGACAACCTGGAAGGTGCCGGCTTTCGCGAGATAGCCGTTCATCGTGGCCACATAGGAGTAGCTGCCGGCGGCGACGGTGGCCGCACCATTGGTCAGCTCGACCTTGTTGCCCTGCGCATCGAGAACCGTCAGCTCACCGTCGAAGGCGGCGCCATCGTCGGTGGTCACGTTCGCGGTAAGCGCGAAGCGCGGAGCCGCAACGAGCTTCACGTTGACGGAGCTCGCCTCGGATCCCACGGTGATCGTGCCGGACTCCGCGAGGTAGTTGAACGCCTCGGCTCTCCAGGCGTATTCACCTGCAGGCAGGTTGTACACGCGGCTTTCGGAATCGGAAGCCTTCGAGAATGCGGTGTATTTATGACCAGAAGCATCGACGAATGCGAACGTCGCATCGGTCGGGTAAACGTCAACCGTGATGGCAACCGTCTCGTTGCCCGAACCGTTGGCCTCCCAGGCAAGCATCGGGAAGCCGTTGTTTTCCGGGGCCGACGCGCTATCGTAAACGAACGCGTTGACCGGGGAGCCCGATCCGGTATCGGAGTTCAGGAACCACAGCGTCGTTGCCGACTTGTCGTCGATGGTGACCGAACCGGCGCCCTTGAGCTCGTCCGCGGTGACCTTCAGAGCCTTCGTCGTGAAGCCAGCCGCCGACGTCGAGTCGTTCATGACCATGACGTCGCAGCCATAGGCAACATCGTCGATCGTGCAAGACTCCAGGGTGAAGCAGTCGACGATATGGGTGGTGTCCTCGTAGGAAGACTTCGACCCGTAGAGGTAGCCGGCGATGCCGCCAAACCAGTCCTCGAACGTCGTCTTGGTGGGGTTGGCCTCGACGGTACCGGCGTTATAGCACTTCTCGACGGTCACTTCGTCGTAGGAGGAATTGTGCAACTCGCCGACGATGCCGCCCGCGGCAGCGCCCTGCGTCGCCTTCACGGCGCCCGTGTTGTAGCTGTTGCTCAAGCGGGAATCGCTGTTGCTCAGATAACCGACAACGCCACCCACAGCCGTGGTGGAATACGTGGAGGACATCGCATAGGTGCTGGTCACCTTGCCGCTGTTCTTGCAGTTGTCGATACGTCCCGGGCCGTAGCCGACGATGCCGCCGACCGCGCCGCCCGACGAGCTGATCGAGCCGGAGTTCGTCGCATAGGACAGCGAGTTCATGCTGCTGCCGGTGCCGCTCATGCTGCCGACGATGCCGCCGACGTTCGAGCCCGAGGAGGTCGACTGACCCTCAACGAGCGCAGTGTTCGAAACGTTGGAGATCGTGCAGCCGTAGCGTGCCTCGCCGATGATGCCGCCGACCTTGCTGCCGGCGATGACGTCACCGGAAACGGACACGCCGGAAACGGAAGCGCTCTCCGCAACTCCGATGAAGCCGCCAACGTAAGAGCGGCTCGAGGTACCGGTGATCAGCACGTCAAGCGCGACGTTCCGATACGTGCCGCCCGCAACATGACCGAACAGACCGCTGTAGTTCTGGCAGTCCATGATCTTGAGGTTCTTGATCGAGTAGCCCTTGCCGTCGAAATCGCCCTTGAAGGCGGTGTAGCTCGTGCCGATCGGCTCGTAGTCGGACACGCTCGTCATGTCGATGTCGTTTGCCAGCTCAACGGCAACGCCCTCGTAGGTCACGCCGTTGTCATTGACGTTCTTCGACAAGGCAACCAGATCATCAGGGGTGCTGATCATGAGCGCGGTGCCCGTGATGGCAACCGGCAGGCTCGTCGCCTTGGCAACCTTCACATCCTCGAAGGTGTTCGTCACCTCGCAGAAGTAGTACACGGTCGAGCTCTTCGTCACCTCGGGCGTGTACTCAGGAGCCGTGGCGCCCTTGATGGCGGTTGCAGCGGAGACGTCGTTGGTGCGCGTGTCGGCCTGGTACCACTGATAGCTCAGCGTGCCCGCGCCCGTCTGGGGAAGCGTCGCCTGTATCTTGATGGGCTCAGCCGCCTCACCCGGCATGTAGGAGGCGTCGCCGGTCAGGCTGGCCACCTCGGGCACCGCGGCGTCGATGGCGGACACGAGCAGGATCTCGGCCGCATCGGACACCGCCGTGGCGGTCTTGCCGCCGAAGGTGTTCGTGACGACGCAGAAGTAATAGTTGTAGCCGGTATCGGCCTTGCCGGTGGGAACCTTGTACTCAGACGAGGTTTCGCCGGCGATCGCGGTCGACGTCGCGACATCAGCGCTGCCGTTGGTGTTGGTGTACCACTGGTAGCTCAACGTGCCGAGCGCATCTTCGGGCCCTTCAGCCTTCACATGCACGGTGTAGTCGCTGTTGCGCGCGATCTTCGCGCTCTGCGGCTGCTCGACGATCTCGGGCGTGCCCAGGACATACTCCCAAGCGAGGATGGGATAGCCGTCGTTGATCTTCGCGTTGTCCATGAGGAAGGATCCGTCGAAAGACAGCTGCGTCAGGAACGCCTTTGCCTTGAGTTCGGAAGAGGGCAGTCCGCTCACGCCGGAAACGGAGGTGCTGTCGCCAACCGCCGAAAGCTCGGTATTGACGTCCGTGTCGTAGTAGCAGTTGCTCATCGTGATGCCCGAGTACTCGGCACCGCCGAAGGAGCCTGCGGCCTTGGCGTGGTCACCGCTCACGGTAGCAAGGCAGGTGATGGAGCCCGAAGCGTAGCAATTCGTGATGGTGGTGTAGCGGCCATAGTAATACGAGGATCCGTAGAAGCCGCCTACCTCGACGCCTTCCGCGATCTGATCGACGTTCGCATAGCAATTGTCGATGGTGATGGTGCCGGCCAAAAGCCCGCCGACGAAACCGCCCTGCTCAGCCGTGTTGGAGTAGCTGGTCGTCATCGTGCTGTGCACGGTACCGCGCGCCCAGCAGTCGCGGATCTCGGTGCTGTACGAAGCGCCGCCCACGAGGCCGATCAAGCCGCCGCAGTCTTTGCTCGTTCCCATCACATCAACGTCCGCACCGACGTTTTCGACGGTGCAGTTGCCCATGATGGAGCCGATCGCGCCGCCAACGCCCTGGTTGCCGGTCGCCGATCCGTAAACGCTGAAGTTCTTGATGGTGGCACCATAGCCAGCTCCGCCGAACAGGCCGACGCCAAGGCTTTTGTCGCTCTTGGCAACCATTCCGGTGATCTTATGGCCCTGGCCGTCGAAGGTGCCCGCAAAGACCGTGTCGTTATCATCGTCATAACCGATGGGGTTCCACGTCTTCGTGGCATCATCGCTCTGCAGGTCGATGTCCTGCGTCAACACGAACGAGTAGCCCGCGCAGTTGTCGCCGCCGTTCACGCGGTCGGCAAGCTGCTTCAGCTCTGCCGGCGTGGAGATCTCGGCGGGGACGACCTCGACCGCGACGACATCGGAATCAACGCTTGCGGTCTTGGTGGTCTCGAACGTGTTGGTCACCTTGCAGTAGTAGTACTTGATTCCGACTGCCGCAGTGTCAGGGGAAACCGTCGCGGCAGCGCCCTTTTCAACCGGCCTGGCATTCGCTTTGTCGTTGGTATCGCAGACATACCACTGGTAGCTCAGCTCGCCTGCGCCGTTGCCCTCAACCGTAGCGGAAACGGAAAGCGAGGCCTCAGAGCCCTGGCCAACATGCGAGAGCGCGATAGGCTGCGCGGCGATTGCAGGGGTTGCCGCCACGTAAACCGAGTGCACGACCACCGTAGCAACCGACGAAGTGATGGACTTCGGCGACTGCTCCGCGTCATCACCGGTCCAGGTGTTGGTCGCCACGACATAGTAGTAGAAGTTGCCGGTCTCGTTCACCGGGGGCGTGAACGTTGCGCCGGTCGCGTTCTCTATGGCCACGCCATCCTCGGTTGAGCCCGTTGCGGTCTTGTACCACTGATAGCTCAGCGTGCCGTTCGAGCCCATGCTGCCCGCCTCCGGAAGCTTGAACTCGGGGGAAAGCGCACGCACCTCGGTGGCGTTCGCATCGTATTCGATAAGATCGGTGGACAGATCAGTCACCATCAGCGGAGCGCCCGGGGTGATCTGCCACGAAAGGATGGGGTACTCCGCCCCCTTCATCCAGGCCTTGCCGCCATCCCCGTTCAAGGCGTCGACGAAATCCTTCGACTTCATCTCGTCGGCGGTCTTCGCCTTGATATCAACGGTCACGCAGGCGGGCGTGGATTCGCTGGTAGTCGCCTGGTTGCACGTCGAGGGATCGTAATAGCAGTTCGTGATCTTGAAGAACTCAGCATACGATGAGCTCCCCCAAGTGCTGCCCCAGCTAGCCGTGATCGCGCCATAATTCCCTGCGTAGGAGCTGCTGGAAGAAATGCCGGGCATGAGAATCGCCCCGCGGTTGTAGCAGTTCGACAGCGTCATGGCGGAGTTGGTGCCGGTTGAATTGGAGAACTTCGACACAATGCCCGCAGCGCCATAGCCGCCTGCTGCGGTAATCGTGCCGGCGTTATAGCAATTGGTGATGTAGTTCGGGTTATCCTTCGTGCCAGCGTTCAGGTAAGAGGATATGCCCGCCACAAACGCGGATGAATAGCTGCTGCTGCAATAAGCGGAGATGTTCCCCTCGTTGCCGCAGGAGTCGATATGGCAGGTGTAGCCCGACAGGATATAGCCGATGATGCCGGCGCAGTAGGTGTTGTTCACGTTGGTGACGTTCGCCTTGTTCAGGCAGTTGAACACCTCGATGTCTTGCGCCTGAGCGACGATTCCGCCAGCATAATCTCCCGAATAGCTTTTTGCAGCACTGTTGGTGATGTTGCCCGACAGCGTCAGGTTCTTGATCACCGCAGGCTCGCTGTTGGACTTTCCCGCCACGACGCCGAACAGCGCCGTCTTCGTCCCTTCCTCGGTCGTGTTGATGGTAATGTCCTTGATTTCCTTGCCATTGCCATCGAACGTGCCCTTGAAGTGGACGCCGCCACCGCCATAGGTGATGCTTTTGCCGATAGGAGTGAAGTTGGCAATGCTTGACATATCGATGTTGGCCGTCAGCTTGTAGCTGGCCTCCATCCATTTCGCTTCGCCGGAGTTGACATTGGTGGACACTGCCACCAAATCCTCGGCGTCTTCAACCAGATACGGACTTGCCTCCGTACCCTCGCCGGATAAGGTGCCGCCTTTGGCAAGCGCCTCACCGGGGCATGCGATACAGCCAACGACCATCAATGCGACGGCGCATAGCAGCATCCCAAGCCTTGCTTTAGGCACTCGCGTGCCCGATACGGCTTGTGGGTCCATAAACCCTTCCCTTCTCATGTTGTAGTCTTTGGAACTTTTGTTCCCTGATCCCCTGCACATGGGAAAGGAGTATGTTTATGAGTGCGTGTTTTCCCACATGGAATTTATACTAATTCTTGTAGGATTTATCTTCAAGTATATTCTAGGTCAAGTAATGTCAACGATATGGCAACGGACAACTGATCCGCTGGGCGGCAGTTCGCTCGCAGCAAAGGCTATCTTTCCTGCACATCGCTAATTTTGGCAACACACCCGACTATGTTCCTTCCGCAGGTGCGAGCCCTTGCCTGGTCCTACGATGAGAGTACGTGGCGCGACGCCTCCTCCAAGCGAAAAGGAGGCGCGGGGCAGCAAACAGCATCCCCCGCGCCTCCAAAATGGCTATCTCTTCAACTTATGCGCAGCTAACAACACCGAGGTGCTTGCATTTAGCTCAAAACCGCGTTGATGGATTTCTCAACCCCTTCGCCAATGGCGCCTTTTCCGCCCAAAATATAGCAAGTCCGAACGGCGCCTCCCTGGTTTATCGCGGCAAGCTCGCTTGCAACGCGCGATCCATTTATCGGATCCGACAGCATCACGACACCGTTGCTTTTCCCGAGAAGCGCCGCGCCGGATAGCGCATCGGGGAAGCTGGTCCCCGATGCGATCGCCACCGTCGAACATGACTGCCCGGGATTGTCCGAGATCGCATAACGCACGATGGCCGCCGACGTCTCGTACCGATCGCTTCCCCACAGCCGCTGGGGATTCAATCCGGCAAGCTGTTTTTCAACGCTGGTGCTTACCGCACCATCACCTCCAACGACTATCACCGACGTCACACCGCTCGACAACAACGTGTTAAGCGTGTCCTCAGACAGAGTGCCATCGTTTTCCGCCAGGAAGATCGGGTATTTCCTCGCATACGCATACGAGCTTATGGACAAGGAATCCCAAGGCTTGCTGCCTGCCGCGATGATCGCGGTCGATGGCTTAGCATAACTCGCTACCATCTGCCCCACTCTTGCGGCGGTTTGCTGCCTCGTGCTCCCCTCAACGCGCCTGACCTCAACACCCATGCTCTCAAGCTCGTTTTTCACATTCTCCGACAGCGCCGCTGATCCGCCAATAAGGTATACGCCCTTCACGCCCAGTCGGCGAATCTCGAATCTTGCTTGCCAGCTCAGCGAATTCGGGTCGCTGAGCAAGATCGGCGCCTCGTAAGCCCCTGCGAGCGACGAGGCCCCGAGCGCATCAGGGAAGTTCGCCCCCGATGCCAGGATCGCCGTATCCGCCGAACTGAAACCTTGCTTTGAAATCTTGCGCATCGTGTCATAGCGCGTGTTTCCTTGTATGCGCCTCGCAGCACCGGCGTTCACGCTTGCTTCCTCAGCGTCACCGACCACCTCATGGGTTAGCGAAGCGGAAGGACCTGACGATCCCAGGGCAACTGTAATCGTGTACTTGCCAACCGCCCCTGCCCCAAACCACCAGCAGCCATTGGAGCTCCACGTCTCGTTATCTTCCGAGCCCGCCGTTTGCACCGGGCTGACCATCCCCTCACCATGGTATAGCGGGGTGAAGAAGGATAGACCACGTGCCGGAAATAGCACTGCCCCATACTCCTGCTCAGTCCCAAGCGGAACCGTTATCTTGTCTTCGTAGCTAAGCCGCTTATGATCCGAGCTCCATGTGCAAACGCTTATTTCCACTCCCTGGTTTCCCAAACACGACCCATCGTACGCAATAGCGCAGCCTGCCGTGTCGCTTCCGGGGTTGCTTACCTCAGTGGCCCCGCCAAATCCGAAGCACTGAACCCAGTAGTACACGCCGCCGACCTTGAAACAGCCGATACCAACCGACTTAAAGCTTTGGCGCAAGATATTTTCTCGATGGTCCGGTGAATCCATCCATGAATTCATCACCTCGGAGGCACTTCGTTGACCGCACGCGATATTCTCTCCGCTCATCTTGTTCGACGCCGTATAACAGTCATTTCCCGTTGGCCGCGTATGGTCGAACAAAATCGATAGCTCAGCCGCGCGCAACATCGCCGCGTTCAGCAACTCTTCGTCCATGGTCAAGGCGGAAAGGCCCGCTTCCGCTCGTTGGACGTTTACCTGGTTGAGGACTTCGTACGAATCGTCGTAGCAACGCTGTCCCACCACCGCAAGGCGATCGCTGCTCTCGTTACTGGACAGCCGGGCATCGCCTCCATCGGAAGCGCCAGACAATTCTTCCTGACGCGCCATTCCATTTTCTGTAGCTGATGCGCCCTTGGCTCCTTCCTCGTCAAGCGACACCGCAGTATCAATCAACCCGCTTACCGGCTCAACCGCGCTCTCCTTTTCCGCTCCTCCATCCCCAAGCACGACATCTTGAGCATCCGTCTTCTCATCTGTCGTCATTTCCTCGGAGATGCTGCAGGTGCTTTCCGCGTACTCCTCCCCCACCTCTTCCGAGACTGCAAAATAACCGTATTCGTCTATGGTCGATATGCCTTCTTCTGCTGAGTTCGAAACCGTCGAGTCTGATGCAGCGTCCGCCTCGCTCGCATAGACCAGCGCGCTCGGAAACATCCCTGCCACGAGCACCACCGTCATCACGCTTCTGGTTACGAACTTCCCCGATTTCCCTCTTCTCATGCAGCTGGTCCTTTCTTTTTACGATTGATTCGCTTGACCCTAAAACGTATCGAGCCCCATGCTCATCATAGCGCCCCCCTCTCCATTTAAATTGCGCAACATTTCTCTTCGGCCTCTTCGTGATGAGTATAGCGTACGGATGTTCGTTTCCTAAATACTAGATCTTTATTTGTTTTACTGCTTAATTTTGTGATCACCTTCTTGATTTTCGTACTTTTACGATACCTGACCCTGAAACGACACGGACTGCCTCACGACGGATCGTCTTAAATCGGACACAACGCTGATTCTGCTTTACCGCTGCTTGTTCTCTAAAAGAGCTCATAGTCGCTGCGCCCCGCAAACCACCTTTTCAAGCTATTCATATGCCCTAGATTTCATTTTGCTTTAGTAGGCCATCCGGCGCAGCACCCTCATTCACGCTTACGAAATTTGACCTGTTGTTTTTGTTTTTATCGATACTTTTATTTTCATCGATACTTTGCGACGATCTCTTCATCACCGAATCGTCTGACATGTCGCCCTATCTTTGCGTTTCCATATCGACCCTTGCTTTTTAAGCAGCTTTCTCTTTAGCCTCTTTTTGCAAGGATCAATCTTATGCAATGAGCTACGACTAATGAATCCCGATAACGAACCCTCCCGTGGCTAGTCATTACAGGAGCAACGCCATGCGCAGATACCGATCAAAGACACTTTGCTGGCGCCACACAATGGTACTCTTGCAGAGCCGAACGAAGACGCTACTTCAAGCTGTATACCCTTTATGACTCCGCCATTGGTTCCATCTCGCGCCTTCGCTCTTCGCTTGTCTGGCGTCCATTCATTTCTCGGAGAGCTGATCTCCCTTACTTAACCCTCTTTCCTTTTCATCTCCCCTTTATCCCTCTTTGGGCAGTTGCGCGTTTGTGCGCTTGTGCAGCTGCATGCTTGTGCAGCTGTATGCTTGTGCTCTTGTGAACTTGCGAGGTTGCTCGCTTATGCAGTTGCACGTTTCAGCAGTCGAGAGCCTGCGCTTGTTCAGTTTCGCACTCGTGCAACTATTTCTTTATTTCTCTTCACTGCTATTGCGCTTTTGATTACTGTGCAGTAACTGCACAGTTATCTTTTCACTTGCTACCTTTTTTAGCCCTTTCTTTAGCGCGATTTATCCTACTTACGATTAATCCAATCTACTCATCCGATCGCTTATTCCGAAATGGAAAAGTTCGGCATCGATGTCGATTCTCAAAATAGCTTAGTGTGCAGCGACTGCACACTAACTGTTTAACCGACACCCCTCTTTGTTGATCGCAGGAGTGCAGGGCCGCTGGGTCTCAGGGTCTTTGGATCGAAGGGCCGCAGAACCTTTGGACCTCAAGACCGTAGGATCTTAGATCTCAGGACCACAGAAGTATTAGGTTGAACAACCACGGGGCAATCAGAAAAATCGAGATCAGGAAGAAGCAAACGCGAACCAACTAAACTGATAGAAATGGAAGAGTCAACACCGATAAACAGCATTCAACAAGGGTGGGGGTACGATCAATAAAGGAGAATGCATTCAGCTGCATAGTTCGTTCGCTTAAAACAAACTGATGCTTATCACTTTCACACCGTCGGTAAACCATCAATAGAGCACATACCTGCTAAGAAATCATGAGATGAGCTCTAACGCGTGCCGCTTAACAGAACAAGCAGTCGCAACACGCATTACCGCACAAGATAGTATCGATATGAAAATTGAAAACAAACTTGGCAGCAGTTCGCAAAATAGATTGCGAGCCCACGGGAGATCTCCCCGCCCCAAAGGAACCGCGCGCCAATCCGCTGGCACAAGAACCGATCAGGTTAACCCTTGACAATTCTAGAGCGCAAGCCGACGGTCCGACCAGTCAATGAGATCATCTCGATGAAACACAGACATCTGCTTGGCAGCCCGAGTCTATTTGACAGCCCGAGCCCAGCTTTTGACAATTTAATCAAATGTGAAAAGTCTGCTCCAGATGCAACTGCCAGATTGAAGATCATCAGTGTCCAATGAATCACTATTTATAACAAATAATTATGGACTATACTTCATTATTTGTTAAAACATGCAAATGGATACCAAATTGCATGATAAAATAGCCACTGTGCAGTCGCTGCACACCTTCCAAATCATATCGTACATATGTTCGTGTTATAGTCGAAAGGACCCCCATGGCAGGCAGAAGCAAGTCTCGTGGCGGAGATAAACAGCAGCAGTCTCTTTCGCTCGGCCGTGAAACCGTCGAGGAGCTTGAGAAGGAGGCGGAACGTCGCGGCCTTAATAAATCGCAGCTCGCCGACCTTCTGCTCAACGGCCAGCTTACGCAAGCCGTAGACAAGCCGACCATCATTTCGATTATGAGCTACAAGGGCGGTGTGGCGAAAACCACCACCAGCACCTGCCTTTCGGTCTGCCTGTCGGAGCTCGGCTACAAGGTGCTCGTCATCGACATGGATGGTCAGGGCAACGTAAGCCAAAGCTTGCGCGTTTACGACCCGCGTTCCGAGGAAAAATGCATCGCCGACGTGCTCTACCAGGCAACACCCAGCTCTCCGCGCCTGTCGCTGCATGAGGTTATGCAGTCAACCGACTACGAGAACGTTTTCTGCGTGCCGTCGAACTTCCGCTTCGCCGATGCCGACACGCGCCTGAAAGCCGAGATTGCCGGCGGCGTGGACACGCGCCTGCTCTACGCCATCGAGGACCTCATCGAAGAGACGGCGAAAGCCGGCGAGAAGAAATTCGACTACATCATCATCGACTGCGGACCCCGCCTCGACATGACCACGACAAACGCCATCGTCGCCCTTGAGGCCGGCAACAACGCCTCGCACATCATCATCCCCATCAAAGTCGACGGCTTCGCCATCGCCGGCCTCTCGCAGACCATCGACACCATCAACCGCACGGCAAAAGAACGCCGCCGCCTTCCTCAGCATTGGAAGATTCTGCAGACGATGATCGAACGCAACACGTCCGCCTACAAATACGGATGCCAGATGCTCAAGGAGGCCATCCCGAACGCCGAGTACTTCAACACCAAAATCGAGAAATCGACCGTGGTACCGGAGGCAAGCCTCGCGATGGAGCCCCTGATCACGTATGACCCCAACAGCAAGCCGGCCCTTTCATACCGTCTTCTCGCCCAGGAAATCGAGGAAATGAATGCCTAGGAAAAAGCTGCAGAACGCACTCAAAAACAATGGGGGAGCAGTGGCGAACGTCATCCCTCGACACGAAAAGCTGACCGACGAGCAGATGCGTCTCGCGGCTTTCGAGGCACGCGACAACCAAGAAGCGTCGATTACCGACAAGATGGCCAACGACAACCGACGCAACACGCTCCTCGCTGAAATGGGCTTCGACTGGTTCGACATCGAGGACCTTCGCCCGAACCCCAACAACAGCTACACCATCACCGACGAGGACGTCAAAAACCTTGCGGGCCTTATTTACAACAGCAAGGAGATCGAGCCGCTGATCCTGCGCGAAACCGAAGACGGGGTGCAGATCATCGACGGCGAGCGCCGCTGGCGTGCCTGCAAACTGCTTGCCGAGAAATACGGCGATGCCTGGCGTATGGTACCCGGCCGCTGCCACAAGATGGGTGTGCTATCTGATGAGCAAGCGAATTTCATCATGCACTCCAGCAACATCGGACAGCGCAATATCAAGGCATCTGAGCGAGCCCAGGGCTTCAAAGCGCTTGCCGACAAGCTGGTCGAATGGCGAAAGGACGATCCGAGTCTCAAAGGCGTCAACACCAAAACCTACCTCGCCGAGCACTTCGGGGTCTCCGAAAGAACCGCCCAGGTATTGCTGAACATCGCTCGAAACCTCTCCAAAGAGGGCAACGACCTTCTGGATGCGGGAAGCATCACGCAAACGCAAGCAGAAGCGCTCTCGAAGCTATCCAGCGCCCAGCAAGATGCCGTCGTCAACGTCGTCCAAAAAGACGCCCTCACAACCGATGAGATAACCGAGCTGATCGAAAGCACCAAGGCCGCAACCCCTGAAGCCGATGCGGCGATAGCCGTGTCAAACATTGTTGAAAAGGTAACAACACGACCAGCAAGCAAGCCCCCCAAGGACGTCAACGGTTACCTGAAAACAGCCCGCAACGCTCTTCGCAAAGCTGAAAGCGCAGAAGGGGAGCCTGACTTCAAGCTTCTCGGCGAGATCAAGGCGCTCGTAAGGGAAATAGAGAAAACCCTCGAGTAAAAGAAGGCAAATCCTCTCGGAATCCATTCCCTGTGACAGAAGTGCTCGGTACAAAGGTTCTTGTCACAGGGAATTCTTTATGAGAAGGCAAAGGGAAAGAGCTGGCACCGCTAGGAGAACCGAGAACAGGAGAGTACTCCAAAAACACGTGTGACAAGAAATTGCATGTTTTATATTGTTGCTTGTTACGTTGATGCTCGTATTCTTTGTTATAACTTCGTATAGCCTCGCTTGTTCGTTCCTCTTGCTTCTTAACGAAAGCCTGTATCTTCTCGAACCTCTGGTTGGTGGCCTGTTTGGAAAGCACGCTTGCGACAGTTCGAAGGGAGACCCCGACTTCGTTGGCGATCTCCCGCTGCGTGAGCCTTGTGGTTCGGCGTAGCTCAACGATGCGCTCGTTGCGATCTCGCCTTTTCTGCGCGGTATCCCGTTTAGCCTGCGCGCGGAGGATCGCACGCTTGGATTCGAAGAAGGAAATGGCCTCGTTTTCCTCGGCTGTAAGCCCGAGCAGTTCGGTGAGGCGCTGGGCTCCGATCAGATAAAAACCCTCCTGGCCTTGATAGTTGACAACATTGTCGACTGAACGCTCGATGCCGACGAGCTCCGATTCGGCAAGAGGGGAGACGAAGCGTGCGTTGAAAGCGCGCAGACGATTTTTGGCGTCAACGCGGCTATATATCTGCACTGCCGTGTTGTAGAACACGAAGGACATCAGCTCGCGCTCACCTTCGCATCGAAAGTGTCGATAAGCCTGAAGCTCGATAACTTTGCTGAGACGGCTCATCATGAGCGGCTTGTAGTGGAGCATCGTTGCCCGTGGCCTGATCGCCGTGCGGGTAGTGTGCTCGGCGGCGTTTTCGATCAGGTATTTCGCAGCGAAGGATGAAAGATCGCTCAGCGAATGAAATCTGTTTGAAGCTTCAACAAGCCGAGCAGCGCGGCCCGCCGCATGATTGTAGGTACCGGGGATGCGCGAAACGCGTGAAAAATCGCCAGTCGCACGGTCAACGGAGATACCGTCGATGTCCTTGAGCAAATGTTCGAGGACATCCATCATGCGGCTTTGGACGCTTTTGAAGAACGTAATGCTTTTGCTGTTCTCTTCTCCGTTGGAGTAGGTTGGAACTGAGCGCTTGAGCACGTAGAAAAGCTGCACGCCGCGACCCGAATCGATAACCATCGTCGGAGCGGGCAGCTTTTCGGAGTCGACAGCGTTTTCCAGCATGCGAATAGTGCGCTCGACCACGGAGCGAACCTCTGAGATCGGGCGATCATGGCAATCCAAATCGAAGAACAGCGCATTGAGCTGTCGAGCCGATTCGCTTTTGCGGTTGGGTTCGAAAAAGCCGTTGTGCGTCATGTAGTAACTCGAGGCATCGGAAAAACCGAGCACCGCAAGGTTACCCTTTCTGACCGCCACATCTTCCCAGGTGCCGTTCGAGCATGACGACACGACGTAATAACTGTTACGGTCATCATGCGTGATAAGGCGGCGAAACGTCTCCCATTCGCTCTCGCGCGCGAGAGGCGCTGCCCCCGTGTCGAATCGAGGCATAATGCACCAATCTGCAGCCATAATCCAGCCGCACAACAATCGAGGCTATTCTATTCACGACAAGGGGGAAAGAAGAGTGTAAAAACCAAGACACCTTGTTAGTGCCCAGGTTAAGTGGTAAAATACCGACTTGTGAGTGAGTGGTCGATATCTGATCACTTAATTGCCCCCCAGTTGGCGCTGGGGGGTTTCTTTTTTCTCTTGTCGTCGAGCGCAGGGCTCGAACAGGGATAGTCTATAACAAGAAACAGTCACATGTCCACACTTTTTGTTGCAAACAAAGATGCTGCGCTGTAGCTTACGGGCGCCTGCAGGAGGAAAAATACCGCTCAAGTTATGTGGAGGTAAGACAAATATAGTGCTTGAGCAGGTAATTTTGCGAAGAGGGCAAAAGTGGGGGAGGGATGTGTCGTTATGTAGGCATCTCCCTGCGGTACATGCACGGGAAACACATATCATGTATGCGAGGCGCTCGCGAAATTTATAACAAGAACCACGGGTTCAGGGCTTGTGCAGTATTTGACGGATCCGCTAGACGGAATCGGCGCGCGAACCATCGCTTTCGCCGCACGGGTACGGTGCCGGTTCTCGCGCCAGCAGCCTCGGTCCTCGTGCCGGCCTGCGCGTCGGCGCACGTCAGCCCTCGACGAGTCCCGCGCCGTCCTGTGCCCGCGCCGGCCCGCCCCGCGCCGCAACCCGCGCCGCCCCGCGCCGCGCCGGGGCTGTCGGGAAACGCTCGCTCGGGTCGGGCCCCATTTCTCCTATTTCCGTTGCCGTCAAACCTTGCGGCGCCTCTATTCGTTGGCGATTGGACGCATTCGGCTGTGCGCGAGGGCTCGCCGCGCCCCCATGCCTTATTATGTTCGGCTATAACAACAGCTCGCCTGCGAGGCGGGGCTTTTCAGATCAGTGAACAACATGGGGGAAGGTATGCATATCCCGCAACGCACGGTGAGCATCGACGAGATAGCCACGCGAGCAATGGATGAAGCGCGCCCGGTCATCGGGATCGTTCCGACGCTTGACCCGAACGAAGGCATCCTTCGTATGAACAACCACTACGCGCAGGCCATCGTTGCCGCAGGTGGGGCGCCCGTTATCATCCCGTTCTCCTCGGACGTGAGCGTGTACGAATCATTGCTTCCGCGCATAGACGGGTTCGTGCTGTCGGGTGGCCAGGACATCAGTCCGGTTCGCTACGGCGGCGATATCACCTACGGTAAGCTGTCCGAGCTGACGCCTGAGCGTGAAGAGGTTGAATATCTGCTGCTCAGCTATGCGTATCAGTTCGACTTTCCGCTTTTGGGGATCTGCCGCGGCATGCAGATGATCAACGTTTTCTTCGGCGGGACGCTCTACCTTGACTTGGAGGAGCAGTTCGATGGCGTGGCGGCGATGGACGACCGTCCCCTGTCCGACCTCGGTGCTTCGGCGCCGATCGTCGCGGCCGCCGTCGCCGGGGCTGCTGCTGGCGGTCAGGAGGTTGCGGGCGCTGCGGGCGCGGTCGCAGCGATGCCTTGCGTCGCCGGGGCTGCCGCGGCGGTTGATGCGGCACGCGGGAGCGTTGCTCGTGAGGCCGGCGGTGCTGCGCTCTCGCCCGCGCTCGGTGCGCGAGCGCACGGCGAGCATGGCGCGAGCGGATCCG
The DNA here is from genome assembly GCA_963639885.1 of bacterium. Lineage (GTDB taxonomy): Bacteria > Actinomycetota > Coriobacteriia > Coriobacteriales > Eggerthellaceae > Senegalimassilia. The sequence continues at coordinate 25,169 of CAVHXL010000006.1, forward strand.
CGCCTGCAGGTTCGGCTTGCGACCCGACCGTCACCACCCCTGCCGGCAAGCGGGTGAGCCATTGGCAGACCTGCGATTACGCCATTCCCACGCACACAGTTTCGATCATGCGCCAAAGCAAGCTGGGCAACATCCTCGGGCGCGATCACGCTTCGGTCAATTCGATGCACCATCAGGCGGTTCGCACGGTGCCGCCCAATCTAACCGCTACCGCTTACGGACCCGATGGGCTTGTGGAGGGCGTCGAGGTGGGTGATTGCACGTTCCTCATGGGAGTGCAGTGGCATCCCGAATATTTCGCTGGCGAAGGCCAGCACATGGCTCCGCTGTGGAAGGCGCTCATCGATGCCGCGCGGAACACGCGTTGCCGCACGGGCCGCTGCCATGATTGCCTGCGCATCGACAGAGTGGAATGCGACGCGAACTCGGTATGGCCGGCCGTGAGCTTCGCCGACTATATCTAGGGACAGCATGTTGGAAAACGAAACGGTCTCGAATATGGCTTACAGCGGGGAAGGCCAAGGTCGCAAGCGCGTATTGGTGGCGATGAGCGGCGGCGTCGACAGTTCCGTCGCTGCCTTGCTGCTGCGCGATGCGGGTTTTGACGCGGCCGGCGTCACGATGAAGCTATTCGACAACGAGGTTGCCGGAATGGGCGGCTCGTGCGTGGTCGGGGAGAGCACCTGCTGCAGCCAAAGAGATGTCGAGGATGCGCGGCAGGTGGCGTTTGGGCTGGGGCTTGAGCACTTCACCTTCAATTTCACGGGAACCTTTGGCGAACAGGTCATCGATCGTTTCTGCGACGCGTACCTGCATGGTCGCACGCCCAACCCTTGCATCGATTGCAATCGGTATCTGAAGTTCGCCGCGCTGCAGCGTCGCCGAGCGCAGCTCGGGTACGACTATGTGGCAACGGGGCATTACGCACGTCGCGCGTTCAACGAGCTTACGGGCCGTTACGAGTTGCGTTGCGGGTTGGATGCGTCGAAGGATCAGAGCTACGTGCTGTACCACCTGACGCAGGATGATTTGGCGCATATGTTGTTTCCCCTTGGCGAGCTGACCAAGCCCGAGGTGCGCGCGCTGGCGGCAAAGTACGGCTTCGGTAATGCCGAAAAACCCGAAAGCCAGGATATCTGCTTCGTCCCCGACGGCGATTATGTCGGCTTCATCGAGCGCTATCTGGGGTTCCAAGATGGGGAAGAGGCGTCGGGCGCGCCTGGGCCGGATGCGCTCGGAGTGGCTGCGTTCGAGCCGGGCCCGATTGTCGATACCGCAGGAAAGGTGCTCGGGCAACACGGTGGCCTTGTCCATTACACCATCGGCCAGCGAAAGGGTATCGGCGTGGCTGCGGCAGCGCCGCTGTATGTCCTGGCGAAAGACGCGCGGGAAAACGCCCTGGTGGTGGGGCCGCGCGAGCAGCTGGGCGTCACCGAGGTGCGAGCCGGAGATGTGAACTTGATCTCGGCGGCTTCGATTGCGGAGCCGCTGCGCGTCACGGCGAAAACCCATTACCGGCAGAAGGCTCAGCCGGCGACGGCCGTCGTGGAAGACGGTCAGCTCGTCGTGCGTTTCGACAGCCCGGTCGTGCGCCCTGCGGCTGGTCAGGCGCTTGTCGTTTACGATGGGGATGTTGTCGTGGGCGGTGGCACGATCGAGGCATAGCGACATGCGTTGCCGATGATGCGCCTCGCGCACGGTGCCGCCTCACGTCGGGCAGCGGCGCCTCGAGCCCGCCGCCGCCGAGATCGGGGTCGCGCCGCGCATCCCATAACGCGGTGCGAGCAAGAAGGCCCCGGCCTTGACTGAACCGCCCCCAAAACCTGGACGGTATAGACAAGAACTGCGCTGCAAGGGATTGGATCCGGAGCCTGGTTGCGGCGTGATGGTTGTCACGCTGCAGTCCAACGGCGCTGCAAGGGGTTGTCCCCAAAACTTCTCCAGGACCGAGCCGCCCCTATTTTCCGGACCAGGGGAAATAGGGGCGGTTCACTTACGAGGGACCCTTTCGCGCTCTTTGATCCCGGTCCCTTGCGGCCGGGATCTTCGTCGCTGAAACCTCGAGTGGGTTATGGCGGCTAGAAGCAGAACGCCGGAATGACGCCGATCTCGGTATCCGCGGTCGTTCCGTACCCCGGCCTGCCGCTCGTTTCGGGGCAGT
>CAVHXL010000007.1:0-27130 GCA_963639885.1 bacterium
GCGCACTTGACTGGGGGTCAAGGGGTCGCAGGTTCAAATCCTGTCAACCCGACCAGCTTATTAGAGCAGGTCAGATGTTAAAAATCTGACCTGCTTTTTTTGATACCGCCTGCCATCAACCTTGGCAGCAACTTCGGTAGCAATCTGGATTGCATGATCAATATCTGCCTGCGTTGCAATTTCATTGTTAAATGCTTCTTAACTAGTCGCATTTGTGATATATCTATTTGGCTTCTTCATCTCGTTTTGTCTTGCTTGGCGATAGGGGACATTTTCCTTTATCTGTGTATCGAATTTAACAATGAAATGGTTTTGCTTCTAAAACAGCCCCATTTACCGAGCAAATAGGCCGAGGTTTCGGAAGTGGGGAGTTTCTCCTGACCGAGTGATAAAGTATCCAGAAATTAACCGAGTGTGAGCATCTCGGAACCGGACTGAGAGAGGTATTTGTCCGGTTGAGTCTATTCATGAAATGAAAGGGGGATGCAGCGTGGCATCGCTAATCGGGTTCCTTATCCTGTTCCCGTTGCTTATCGCGGTTATCTTACTTCTCGTTCGCGGCGAGATCGCGCGCAGGGTTATCGTCTGTGCGGCCGGGGTTATCATCGGCGTCGGCTCCGTTTGGCTGGTATTGGCCAATTTGGGAGCGGGTTGGACCCCTATCGAATTCTCATCGAGTATCGTTGATGAGGTCTGCACCGTTGTCGGGGTGGTCATTGCCGCCGTTATCCTATATCAGGGCGTGCGCTGCAAAAACGTCTTGGCGTGCGTCTTGGCCCTCGTGCAAGTTGCTGGATCCCTTGTATTCGATATCGTTTACGCACCGGGAGCGGAGGTCGTCGTCGGACTGTATCTCGACTCGCTATCGCTGCTCATGGCTTTCATTATCGGCGTTGTGGGAAGCGGCATCTGCATTTACGCTCTCGGCTATATGGAGGATTTCCAGGCTCACGAGCCGTCCGGATCGAAAGATCGTCGGCCACTGTTCTTTGCGCTCATGTTTTTGTTTCTCTCGGCGATGTTCCTCATCGTATTCTCGAACAACATGCTGTGGATGTTCACCGGCTGGGAAATCACGACGGTTTGCTCGTTCCTGCTGATCGGCTTCACGCGCACCGAGGAGGCTATCGCAAACGCGTTTCGCCAGATTGTCATGAATCTTGCGGGCGGCATCGGTTTTTTGGTCGCGCTGTACATTATCCGAATCAATTTCGGAACGCTCGCTTTGCAGGATTTCCTCGCGTGCGGCCAAGCGGACCCTGCGCTTGCGGCTATCCCGGCATGCGCGCTGGCTTTCGCGGGTTTGACCAAGGCGGCCCAGATGCCGTTCCAGACGTGGCTTCTCGGCGCCATGGTCGCGCCGACACCCACCAGCGCATTGCTTCATTCCTCGACAATGGTAAAGGCTGGCGTGTTCCTGCTGATCAAGCTGGCGCCCATCTACCTTGTCTGCCCGGCCCCGGCCGTCATGACGATCATGGTGGGTGGCTTGACGTTCATGCTTTGCTCGTTTATGGCCATTTCCCAAACCAACGCCAAGCGTGTGCTCGCATATTCAACCATCGCGAACCTCGGTTTGATCGTAGCTTGCTCAGGTGTCGGCACGCCTGAGGCCATCTGGGCCGCAATGTTTCTGGTGCTGTTCCACGCTATCGCCAAGTCGCTTCTGTTCTTGTGCGTCGGCACGGCGGAGCACCATATCGGCAGCCGCGATATCGAGGATATGGACCTGCTGTTCGAACGCATGCCTCGTCTTGCGCGCTACATGATGGCCGGCATCATGGTTATGTTCGTGGCACCCTTCGGCATGCTCATAGCCAAGTGGGGGACGCTTGTCACTTTCGCGAATACGGGAAACGTTGCCCTGATCATCATCCTGGCCTTCGGCTCCGCGGCTACGTTTCTGTTCTGGGCTAAGTGGCTCGGCAAGCTTGCCGGCATCGCCGCCCATCCGCTCAACATCGAGACGACCGTGCATCGCAGCGAGTGGCTCTCGCTGATGCTCATGGCCGTGCTGTGCATTCTGTGCTGCGTCGGCATCCCAGTGATCTCCGCCTTCGTCGTCGAGCCGTATCTCACGAGCGTGTTCTCCGGTTCTTTCGTGGCAGTTGGCGAAGAGAACCTCTGGATTGCGGCGATTCTCTCCATCGTTGTCTTCATTGTGATGTTCGGGGGTCTGGGCCGCAATCATGCCAAGCAGGTACCGGTTTACCTGTCCGGCGTGAGCGCCAACAACGATGAGCGTACGTTCCGCAATTCTCTGTCGGGGGAAACGCAAGCAACGACGCGCAACTGGTACCTCGAGGCCACTTTTGGCGAGGGGCGCATCAAACCTCTCGGCGAGGTTGCATGCATCGCGATCATCGTTCTTGGTTTCGCTCTGTCAGCCGCAAGCCTATCTGGAATGCTGTAGGGGGCTCGCATGTATTTGATGTATTTGATTCAAGTTGTCATAGCCACCATCCTGTTCGCCCTTATTGGCAGCGCTGTGGGTTGCCTGCTCTCGGGCATCGATCGCAAGATTTCCGCACGTCTGCAAGGACGCGTGGGGCCATCGATCCTGCAGCCCTATTACGATGTGCGCAAGCTTCTCGAGAAGAATTCCGTTTCGGTCAACAACGTCGAGGGTACCTACATCAGCTGCGCTCTTCTATTCGCGTTTGTTGCGGGAGGCATCTTCTTCGCCGGCGGCAATCTGCTGCTGTCGATTTTCGTTCTCACGCTCTCCTCGCTGTTCTTCATCTTGGCGGCATATTCCACGCGCAGCCCTTACTCCGAAGTGGGTGCCGCACGCGAAGCCCTGCAAATCATGGCAGAAGAGCCGATGAGCCTGTTCATCGCCGTAGCGTTCTTTCTGGCCACCTCGTCATTTGACAGCAGCGCGGTTTTCGCGATGAGCCACCCGGCCATCTGCACGACCTGGCTCGCATTCCTCGGTTTCGTCTTTATCTTGACGATCAAAATGCGCAAGAGCCCCTTCGACCTTTCATCTTCGCATCACGCGCATCAGGAATTGGTTCGCGGCGTTACAACCGAGATGAGCGGACCGACTCTTGCGAAAGTGGAAATCATGCACTGGGCGGAAAACGTCTTGTCCCTCGCATGGATCGGCTTGTTCTTCGTTTGGGGCAATCCCGTCTCCATCGTGGTCGGCATCGTCGCGGCTCTAGTTGCGTTTTTACTTGAAATCGTGATCGACAACAATTTTGCACGCGTGAAATGGCAGCTCATGCTGAAGAGCGCCTGGGCCGTCGCATTTGTTGCAGGTGGTTTGAACATCGCCGTGCTGGTGTGGATGTGAGGAGCGAAACATGGGCTACCTATCAAAATCCCCGTGGGTTATTCACTATGACGCATCAAGCTGCAACGGATGCGATATCGAGGTCCTGGCCGCCTTGTGCCCGGGATTCGACGCCGAGCGCTTCGGCGTCGTGAACACGGGCAACCCGAAGCATGCCGATATCTTTCTGGTCACCGGAAGCGTCAACGAGCAGAACATCGAGGTCGTGCAAGAGATCTACAACCAGATGGTCGAGCCGAAGGTTGTCGTCGCGTGCGGTATCTGCGCATGTTCAGGCGGCGTCTTCCATGATTGCTACAACGTTCTCGGCGGTGTTGATGCGGCAATTCCAGTCGATGTTTACGCGCCGGGGTGCGCGGTTCGTCCCGAGGCCATTATCGATGGCGTCGTTGAGGCCATCGGCATTCTCGAAGAGAAACGCGCGGCGATGAAGAAGAAGGGAGCGTAAGGAGCTATGGCGATTCCTGCAGCTTACGAGGAGATCTCCGTCGAGGGACTTCCTTCCCTCGCTGAACGGATGCAGTCCGAAGGATGCCGTTTCATCCAGGTCCTCGCAGTCAACACCGAAGCTGGCATCGACTTGCAGTATTCGTTCATGAAAGACGGTCGGATTCTCAACTTCACCATAAAAGGGGCATCGAAGAACATCTCCGTTCCCTCGATCACCGATCGCTTCATCGCGGCTTTCGTCTTCGAGAACGAGATTCACGACTTGTTTGGCGTGAATATTCGCGACATCGCAATCGACTTCAAAGGCAATTTCTATGCGCTCAGCCAGCGCGAGCCGATGACCATCATCTCGCCCGAGCAGAAGGCCGCGCGGGAAAAGGCTGCTCGAGCCGCAGCAGCGAAGGCGGCTCGAGCAAAGCAAGCTCAGGCTGCGAGCGCCTCGTTCTTCACATCGCATCCTGATGCGAAGCCGAAGGTCACAGGCCTTGAGCCTTCCGACTCCCAAGAGGATATCGAGCTTCGCCTTGCAGGGGGAGAGCCCGAGAAGATCGCTCGCGCCCGTGCCGCCATGGCGCGCAAGTCCAAGGCGGCAGCCGATCAAGCCGCAAGCGTCGAAGGCGAGGTATACGATGCCGAGCTCGAGGCGAAACTTGCCGCAATGGACCCCGAAAAGGCAGCGAAGGTTAGAGCCGCCATGGCGAGGAAGGCTCAGCTTTCCGACATGGAGCCCGAGAAGGCCGAGCGCGTTCGATCCGCTCTGGCCAACAAGGCCAAGATGGAGTCCCAGCGCGCTTCCGGCCAGCAAACGGCCGAAAAGCAAGCTGAGCTCGACGCGAAGCTCTCGCAACTCGATCCCGAGCGAGCCGCGAAGGTTCGCGCCGCCCTCGACGCCCGAGCACGCAAGGAGACCGCGCAGGCCGAGCACGACGAGAAGATCGCCGTTCTCGAAGAGCGCTTGAAGCATATGGACCCAAAGAGAGCCGCGAAGGTTCGCGCCGCCTTCGAGGCGAAGCAACACGCCGAAGGCGATGAGGCCGCCAACAGCAACAATGATGCAGCAAACGCAGAAAAGGCAGGTGAGTAGAATGGGGAAAGCGACCGTTATCCCTTTCGGTCCGCAGCACCCGGTGCTGCCCGAGCCATTGCATCTTGATCTCGTCGTCGAGGACGAGAAGGTTATAGAGGCGATTCCTCAGATCGGCTTCATCCATCGAGGCCTTGAGAAGCTTGTGGAGACGCGCGATTACAACCAGTTCATTTACGTTGCGGAGCGCATCTGCGGCATTTGCGCGTTCGGGCACTCCATGGGCTACGCTGAGACCATCGAGAACCTGATGGGTGTTGAGATCCCCAAACGCGCCGAATACCTGCGCGTTATCTGGCACGAGATGTCTCGTATCCATTCCCATATCCTGTGGCTTGGCCTCGCCGCCGACGCTTTCGGCTTTGAGAGCCTGTTCATGCATTGCTGGCGTCTGCGCGAGCGCGTGCTCGACCTGTTCGAGCAAACCACCGGTGGACGCGTTATCTTCTCCGTCACCAAGGTCGGGGGAGTCACGCGCGACATCGATGCGGCTACGTTGGCGCACATGTCCGATGTTCTGAATGGCTTGCGTGACGAATATAACCAGATCGTTAAAACCTTGCTCACCGATTCATCCGTCCGCAGCCGTCTGGTCGGCGTTGGCTATATCAGCCATGAGGATGCCTTGGCGCAGAGCATCGTCGGTCCCTTCGCGCGTGCCAGCAACGTGAACTATGATGTGCGCATGCTCGGCAACGGAGCCTATGGGGATCTGTCGGACTTCCAGCCGGTTCTTGCAAGCGAGGGTGACTGCTATGCGCGCGTGAAGGTTCGCTGCCAGGAGGTCTTGCAGTCGATCGACATCATCGACGAGATGATTTCCCGCATCCCGGATGGCGACATTTCCGTGAAGGTCAAGGGCAACCCGACGGCCGACTCGCAAGCCTGCAATGTCTTGGAGCAGCCGCGCGGCGAGTGCTATTACTACGCCAGGGGCAACGGCACGAAAAATCTTGAACGCATGCGCATGCGCACGCCGACCTCCCAAAACCTCGCAGGCATGACCATAGCGCTGAAGGGTTGCGATCTTGCGGATGTGAACAACATCATCCTGACCATCGACCCATGCATCAGCTGCACGGAAAGGTAGGACCATGGGAGCATTCAAGCTGGGGAAGATGACCATCGGGTCGTTGTTCAAAAAGCCCGAGACCATATTGTATCCAGTACAGAAGAAAACGCCCCCCGCGGGCTTGAAGGGCCATATCGAGATCGATGTGTCGAAGTGCATCCTTTGCAGCATCTGCGCGAAGCGGTGCCCCTGCGCTGCAATCGAGGTCGACAAGAAGGGGCGCGTGTGGTCTTGCGACCATTATCGTTGCGTGCAATGCGGATCCTGCGTGCCTGAGTGCCCGAAGGGCGCTCTTGCGATGCATCCGGAATATGCCGCGGTCGCCCGTCAGAAATCGGTTGACAGGGTGAGCGTCCCCGAGCAGCCAAAACCTGAGCGGAAACGTGAAAAACCCGTCGAAGCGGCAAGCACGATCTAACTGAATGGGTCAAGGTGCGTTACTATTGCGTAATGCAGATAACCGGAAGGGCGCTGCTGCGCCCTTCTTCATTTTGACAGGAACACTTCATGGCCGAAAAGCATACCGAACAGGTTACCGACAAGATATTCACGGTTGCCAACGTTATATCGTTTATAAGATTGTGCATGATCCCCATCTTCCTGATTTTGCTTATGGGCGGCAACGACATCGCGGCAACGTTCATGTTTGCCCTTGCGGCATGCACCGATTGGGTCGATGGGCAGGTGGCCAGGCGCACCAACACGGTTTCGAAGCTTGGGCAGCTGCTTGATCCGGCGGTCGATCGCATACTCATGATTTGCGGTGTGGTAGGTTTGCTTTTGGTGGAAAGGTTGCCCATGTGGGTTGTCGTGGTGGTGCTCGCTCGCGATCTCATCCTGCTTTTAGGCGGGCTTTACCTGCTCAAACGCTGGAAAACACGCGTTGCGGTCATTTTCCCCGGCAAAGTCGCGACCACGTTCCTCTTCATCGGTTTCGCCGGGCTATTGCTGAACTTCCCTCTCATAGCGGGCCTTGGCATCACATCGGTTGCCTGGTTGCCCGGATTCAATGGGGAGCCTGTTAGCTGGGCTATTTGGTTTGTCTACCTCGGTCTTGTGCTCGCGCTTTTCACCACGCTCTATTACGTGTTGATGGGCTATCGCAAAATGCAGAAGGCAAAGCGCCTTGAATCGAAGGGCATGCTCTAAATGAATCGGTCCGACCGAGACGAAGCTTCAAGTCATCGCAGGGCTAATTCGTCGCATGCGCATTCTCGGACACCAGCTCAAAAGAGCGTTCCGACCGGACGATCGCGCAATGCAACTCCTAATCAAATCGATTCTCGACCGATGAGCAACCACACAGGGTCTGCTCATCCGCGTCGACGCGCTTCAACTTCTTCACGCTGCCCTCGTGCGACTCAAGCCCCAAGCAGCATGCGCGCAGGCGGATCTGCGCACGCCGGTTTTGCCGCGCGGGCCAGATCCGAGCGACCTTCCAGGGTTCGGAAAAGATCAATCAACCAACCTTCCACCAAGCACTCGGAAAATGCTTCCGGCATTCAGCCGTCCTTGTGGACAAAAGAGGCGTCAAGAAGATCTTCCGCACATGAAGAGCGTTCCCGCAATATACCCATTAACTCAACGACGAAAAGCGCAATCGTCAACATCCTGATCGCTATTGGCTCGACTATCGCGCGCATCCTTCGCATTATCGTTACCGCCTGGTGGGGTCTTGTGCGCTCGAGCAGGGCTGCGGCCATCGTTTCCGCGCTGGTGGTGATCGTGCTCATCGGCTCCGCGATTGACGGCATCACCACCTCAGGCCGTGCTTATGCGGGTGTCCACATCGGCTCGGTGGATGTATCGGGCATGAATGAACGGGAGATGCGCGAAGCGGTGCAGCAGGCATACGCTGACAGCTTCGCGGCCTCCTCGGTCACCGTGTTCGCATCCGAGGAGGCCGCCAACAAAACAGCCGAGGCCGCCGCGCAGCAAGATGCGCAAAACGCCGCGCTAGCCGAGCAGCTTGCCGTTGACGAGGCGAAAGCTTCCAAGGAGGCCTGGCAGGCCACGAGCGAGTCATTGGGCGGCAAGCTTGAAGTGGATGCCGCCGTCGCTGAAGCGCTTTCCGTTGGACGTGAGAATGGCGGCTTTCCTGCTCGAGTTCATTCACGTCTTTTCGGGGAGCAAATCGAGCTCAACGCCTCGCTATCCGACGACGACCTCGATGAATTCGCGAGCGAGATCGATTCCGCCATCGGTGTCACGAGGCATGACTGGGGAATCTCCATTTCGCAGGGTCAAGCAGTGGCGACCGAGGGCAACGACGGTTGGATGGTTGATCGTTCGGTGCTCGAAGGGCAGATTACGGACGTCTTCCTTTCCGGTGAGCAAGATGGCGAACTCGTCGCCCATACCGAATACGCACCCATGCGCATCGACGAGCAAGCCGCCGAGGCGGCCGCGGACCACGTGAACGACGTGCTCTCAAACGGATGCCGTATCGATTACGAGGGGTCTTCCTGGACGCCGAACGCGACGCAGCTCGGATCTTGGATCGACTCGAGCGTTGAGCAAAGCGGCGATGGGTGGACCCTGCATGTCGCGATCAGCGCCGATTTGGCCGACCCCATCGTTGTTCAGCAGCTTCAGAATGCCTCGGGCAGCGAACCCTCGAAGATAACGTTCGAGGTCAATGGTGACGATGTCACGGTTCACACCGACGGCAAAAGCCTCATGCCGGACGTTTCCTCCCTTGCCTCCGATATGACAAATGCGCTGTTCGGATCCGGTGACGCCGTAAGCGGGGAAGGGTTCACCACGAGCGAGCAGGCTGTTTCCGTAAACGCCGCCGAAGTCTCCTCCGAGCTTACCTTCGACGAGGCTCTTGAGCGCGGAGTGATCGGAATCATGGGCACCTACACTACCGAATACACCACCGGTGCGGGCACCGAGAATCGCAACCACAATATCGAATTGGTTTCCGAGCTGTTGAACAATTCGACGGTCTCGTCCGGCAACATATGGTCTTATAACGAAACCACCGGGAACTGCGACGAGTCGAAAGGGTTCCTTGGCGCAGGCGCCATCATCGCGGGGGAGTACACCGATTCTGTCGGCGGAGGGATATGCCAGGTGGCAACCACCGTTTTCAACGCAGTCTACGAATCAGGGATGCCAGTGACCGAACGGCACAACCATTCCCTCTACATAGCCAGCTATCCCCAAGGACGCGATGCCGCCGTAAGCTACGGCGAGCTCGACCTTCAATGGCAAAACGGTACCGATAGCGACATTTTAGTGAGGGTTTACGCCTCCAACGGCTCGGTAACCGCTACACTGTATGGAGTCGATCCCGGATACCAGGTGACTACCGAAACCGGTCAATGGGAAAAGGGTGAGGAGTACACGACGACCACGAAGGTCGACGATACTCTCGCGCCCGGTACACGTTATGTGAAGACGCAGGGCACCGATGGAAGATCCATCGAGGTCGTGCGCACGGTCAAGGACTCCGATGGCGATATCGTGCGTCAAGACCTCTTCGCTTCCGTGTACGACCCCAACAACGAAGTGGTGGTCACCGGCCCATCGACGAGCGCGGGATGAAAACATATTGAAGCGGTGATAGGCTCCCGCAAGCCGAGGCGCCGCGTACCAGAAAGTAGGAGAAAGGTGTACTTCCAGCCCGAAATTGAGACGATGCCACGTGAGGAGCTGCAGAAGCTGCAACTCGAGAAGATGAAATGGTGCGTTCAATACGCATATGACAACGTGCCGTTTTATAAAAAGTCCTTCCATGAAGCTGGCGTTGAGGCGGGCGACCTGAAGTCGCTTGATGACATCCGCAAATTCCCGTTCATCATGAAGCAGGATATGCGCGACAATTATCCCGACGGCCTGTTCGCCGTGCCCCGTAGCAAGGTTGCCCGCATCCATGCGTCCTCGGGTACAACGGGTCAGGCAACCGTTGTCGGCTCCACCGCAGGCGATCTCAAGCGCTGGGGCGAATGCTTCGCGCGCGGCATCGCCATATGCGGCGGAAACGAGAACTCCACTATTCAGGTTTCCTATGGCTACGGCCTGTTCACCGGCGGCCTCGGCGCCCATGTTGGAGGCGAAACGGCTGGCTGCGCCGTCATCCCCACCTCTTCGGGCAACACCAAGCGTCAGATCCAGATGATGCGCGACCTCGGCACGGACATCCTGTGCTGCACGCCTTCCTATGCCCTGCTCATCGCCGATACGGCGCTTGAGATGGGTCTTGACCCGAAAAAAGACCTGAAGCTTTCCGCCGGCATCTTCGGCGCCGAGCCCTGCAGCCAGGGCATGCGCGAGGAAATCGCCGAGAAACTTGGAATCCAGTACTGCGATGTCTACGGTCTCTCCGAGGTAATGGGCCCTGGCGTTGCCTTTGAATGCGATCAGATGAGCGGCCTGCATCTTGCCGAGGACCACTTCTTCGCCGAGATCATCAACCCGGAAACGCTCGAGCCGGTCGCCGATGGCGAGTACGGCGAGCTCGTCTTCACCACGCTCGACCGCGAATGCTGCCCGCTTGTTCGCTATCGCACGCGCGACATCACGCGCATCATCTCCGAGCCCTGTGCTTGCGGCAGAACCCATCGCAAGATCGACCGCATCATCGGCCGCTCCGACGACATGCTCATCCTGCGCGGCGTCAACGTGTTCCCATCCCAGATCGAGCAGGTTCTCACGTCCTTCCCGGAAATCGCGACGCAATACCAGATCATCCTCACGATGCGCGGCCCGCTCGATCATGTCGAGCTGCGTGTTGAGACGGTTCCGGAATTCCCGTTCGACGAGATTCGCAAGATCGAGGACCTCAAGCGCCGCCTTTCGGCTGAGCTGAAGTCCAACCTGCAGATCGCGGTTGACATCAAATTCGTCGAGCCGAAAACCATCGAGCGCAGCGAGGGTAAGGCCAAGCGCATCATCGACCTGCGAAAGGAGAACTAAGCCATGATCGATCAGGTGAGCGTTTTCTTGGAAAACGAGACGGGCCGTCTTGCGGCGGCTACGCAAGCTATCGCCGATGCTGGCATCAACATGCACTCCCTGTTCGTTGCCGACACCGCGGAATTCGGCGTCGTGCGCCTTCTGTGCGACCAGCCTCAGGAAGCGACGAAAAAACTCCTCGATGCCGGCTGGCGCGCGACGGCGACACCGGTTGTGGCCGTTCGCATCCCGGATGAGGTCGGCTCGCTTGCGCGCCTTTTGGCGGTGCTCGACGAGGCGCAGGTCAACCTCGAATACGCGTACTGCATATCGACTGCCGAGGGTTTCGCCGTCGACGTTTTGAAGGTGACCGATACCGCCGGGGCCGAAGAGAAGATCTTGTCGGCTGGCTTTGAAGTGCTGACCCCGAAGGATCTCTACATTGCTGAATAACCTCGCACATCATTGCGAGCATCAAAGACACGCACGCATTTTCGCGTGCGTGCTTTCGTTAGCTCTTGCGTTTCCCCTGTCGCTCACGGCTCCCGCAAACGCATCCGCGGAAGTGCTTAAAGCCGACGTCATCTATGGTCAAAGCGTCGACTCGCGCGGCCTTTCCGTTTCGCAGTGCCCCTCGATCGACGCCACGCGCGCCATCGTCGTATCATCCGATGGCACCACTTACTTCGAGCGAAACGCCGATGAGGAAGGCTGCATCGCCTCCGTCACGAAAATCATGACGGCGGTTGTGGCGACCGACGCGGTATCGAGCGGAATCGTCGACCTTTCGACGAAGGTTACGGTAACGTCTGAGGCGGCCGCTGTGGGCGAGTCGTCCGCTGGGCTTCAGCTCGGCGACACCATGTCGCTCGAGGTTGCCCTGCAAGCGCTTTTGGTCCCTTCCGGCAATGATGCCGCCATGTCGATCGCTCAGGCGGTAGGTGAAGCCATGCTCGCCTCGGGCGTTTCCGCGAACAGCGCTTATGATGCCTTCGTCGCGCAAATGAACGCGACCGCCTCAAAGCTCGGCTGCACGAACACCGTCTACGAAAACCCTCACGGCCTTGATTTCGATGAGCATGCGGGGAATCTGCATAGCACGGCGCGCGATCAGGCTAAGGTGGTTGCCTACGCCATGAAGAACCAGACGATTCGCGACATCGTGGCTGGTGGGTCCACCACCATCACCGTCACCCGCGACGGCGCCAGCGCGTCGATTGATCTTGAGACGACCGACGGCTTCCTCGACATCAACGAATACGCCATCGGCGTCAAGACAGGTTATACCGAGCTTGCGGGCTCCTCGTTTGCCGGAGCAGTCAACAAGGATGGCCAGGAGCTGTACGCCATCGTGTTGAACTCCTCATCGGACACGCAGCGTTTCTACGATGCCGACGAGCTTGTTAACTGGGTTTTCGATCACCAGCAATCTTACAAGCTCATCAACAGCTCGCAGACGACCACCTACAAGGGCTCCACCGTTCCCGTTGTTGCCGAGGTTGCCCACACCGATTGGGTCGACAAGACCATTGCGGCAACGGTCGCGGATCCCAATGCGGCCGTAACCATCTTCGACCTGAACGGCAATGTGTCGGAATCGGTTGAGTACGAAAGCATCACCGGCAATGTGAAAGCCGGCCAGAAGATCGGGGCGATCACCTTCAAGCAGCGCAATCAAGTGATTGCCACCCTTGACCTTATCGCCTGCGAAGACGTTGCTGCCCCTAATCTGTTGGAATCGTTCGGCATTTGGTGGGATCGCCTGTTCAAGGGCTTCTCCGGCGAGCAAACGAGCGCTCATTCCCAGCTGATCAACGAAACTCCGCTTGTTGTCGACAAAACCTCGTCCCAATAGGGCTTTTTGCGAAGGAGAGATGTCATGAACAATTCAATGAATTGCCCCGTATGCAGCAATGCGGTCAGACCCGAAGATGCCGCTTGCCCCTTTTGCGGATTCAAGCTCAAGGGCTCGACGCAGCAGTTCACGCCCGTGCAGTTCGGCACGGGGGAGATCCAGCCTCCCATCAAGCCGAAAACGACCGGCGTATTGCATGTGGTGCGCGGTCCTCAGGTCGGCATCGCGTTTAAGCTTGGCGACGAGAAACTCTCAATCGGGCGCAGCCCGCAATGCGACATCTTCCTCAACGACATGACCGTCTCGCGCGAACATGCCACCGTCGAGCCGGTCGATGGGGGATACCAGATTCGTGACGAGAAGTCCTTCAACGGGGTTTGGGTGAACAACAACAGCATCGATAGCTACCTTCTCGTTGACGGGGATGTCGTGCAGATTGGCGCATTCTGCCTGATGTACAAAGAAGAGTAATCTGAATCGTAACCATAAGGGGGCGCCAGGGCGCTGGAAGACGGGAGTTGTATGGAACTGTTATCAGGAAACGAGGCCATCGCGCAGGGCGCTTGGGAGGCGGGTTGCCGCATCGGCGTCGCTTATCCGGGCACGCCTTCAACCGAAACGCTTGAAAGCTTCGCGAAGAAGGATGGGGTTTACGCGGAATGGGCCGTTAACGAGAAAGTTGCCGTTGAGGTAGCTCTGGGCGCATCTGCTGCAGGAGCACGTGTTTTGGCGACGATGAAGCATGTCGGCGTGAACGTCGCCGCCGATCCGCTTTTCACCTCCGCCTACACGGGCGTCGGTGGAGGCTTCGTCATCTTGGCTGCCGATGATCCGGGCATGTACTCATCCCAAAACGAGCAGGATTCGCACTATTACGCCGCCGCGGCCCACGTTCCCATGCTCGATCCGGCCGATTCCGCCGAGGCGCTCGCCTTCACCAAAGAGGCGTTCTCGCTGTCCGAGCGTTTCGATGTGCCGTTCTTCATTCGCTCATCCGTGCGCATTTCCCACACGAAGACCCCGGTTGAGTGCGGCCCCCGCGAAACACGCGATCTTGTTCCCTACGAAAGCAACCCATCGAAGTGGGTCATGATGCCCGCATACGCCAAGCCACGGCGAAAGGTCCAGCTCGAGCGCATCGAGAAACTGGCCCATTGGGCTGAAACATGCAGCCTCAATCGCGTTGAATACGCTGGCCAAAGCATTGGCGTCGTATGTGCCGGCAGCGCATATCAGCACGTCAAGGACGCGCTGCCCGAGGCATCCGTCTTCAAGCTGGGTTGTACCTACCCGCTGCCGCGAGTGGCGCTCAGCGAGTTCGCTAGCGAGGTCGACGCCCTATACGTCGTCGAGGAGGCTTCCACCTATCTCGTCGATGCCGTACGCTCGCTCGGCATCTCCGTTTCGAAGTTCCCGTGCGCCCTCGCGCAGGACGGCGAGCTGAGCCCCGGAGCCATCCGCGCCGCCTTCGGGCTGGAAAACGCTCCGAGCGCTTCGGCGCCCGAAGACCTTCCAGGCCGCCCACCGGCTTTGTGCGCAGGCTGCCCGCATCGTTTGGTGTTCAAAGAGCTCTCGCGCCTCAAAGCCGTCGTGACCGGTGATATCGGCTGCTACACGCTGGGGGCCCTTGCGCCGCTCGCCGCCATGGACACCTGCGTCGACATGGGCGCGTCGGTATCCATGTCGCATGGCTTCGAGTTGGCCTGGGCCGGATGCGATCATAGACCCGTTGTCGCCGTCATCGGCGATTCCACATTCGCGCATTCGGGGCTCTCGAGCCTCATCAGCACCGTGTACAACAAGGGCGCGGGAACCATCTGCGTCCTTGACAATCGCACGACGGCCATGACCGGGCGTCAGGGCAACCCCTTCAACGGGGAAACGCTGCAGCACCGCCCCTCGCGCGAACTCGACCTCGAGGGCGTGCTCAAGGCTATCGGCGTCGAGGATGTGCGCACGGTCAATCCCAACGACATGAAGGCTGTTCGCCTCGCGCTTCGCGAGGCGACGCGCTCGGAAGAGCTTTCCGTTATCGTTTTCCGCAGCCCCTGCGTGCTGCTCGACCGCACCCGCAAGCCAGCCTATTCCGTCAGCGAAGGATGCACCGCTTGCGGCGTTTGCACGACTCTTGGCTGCCCCGCCATCTCTAAAGACGATGAAGGCAAGGCGCTCATCGACATCGCGCAGTGCATCGGCTGCGGACAATGCGCGCAATATTGCGCTTTCGGGTGCATCGCCAACGACGCGAAGGAGGACTAGAAGATGAACAACACCACAACCGTTCTGCTTTGCGGCGTTGGAGGGCAAGGCGCGGTCCTCGCAGCCGATCTGCTTGCGCGCGCCGCGCTCGCGTCGGGTCTCGACGTGAAGGTATCCGAGATCCACGGCATGTCCCAGCGAGGCGGCGCCGTGACCACCGTCGTTCGCTTCGGTGCGGATGGCGTTCGTTCAATGGTCGCCGATAAGGGCTGCGCCGACGTCGTCGTTTCGTTCGAAATGACCGAGGCGCTGCGAAATCTCCCCTATGTCGCGCAAGAGGGGCATCTTCTGGTTGCAGACGAGTCGATCAAGCCGCTTCCGGTTCTTACCGGAAAGGCCTCGATGCCCGAAAACCTTGCAGAGCGCCTTGCGAGGGCAGGGGCGACCGTTATCCCCGCTGGCAAGATCGCAAGCGAGGTGGCAACCGCGAAGTCGGTTAATGTTGTGCTGCTCGGCGCACTGGCGACGAGGCTGGGCTTTTCCAGGGAGGTCTGGTCCGACGTCATCGCCAAGCGCGTTCCCCAGAAAACAATCGAGGCGAACCTGCGAGCTTTCGAGGCAGGTTTCGATTTCGCCAAGGAGGCATAACATGAGTGTTCAGCAGATCAGCGTCTTCGTCGAGAGCAAGCCAGGGCATCTGGTTCGCGTCCTGCAAGCCGTCGAGCAGGCCAAGGTGAGCGTCAGGGGCTACAGCGCCTCGGACACGGGTGATTACGGCATCGTGCGCTTCGTGGTTGATGATCCCACCCGCGCGCTCGAGGTGTTGACCGAAATGGGCTGCGCCGCGAAGATCACCGATGTTTTGTGCCTGAAGCTTGAGGACAAACCAGGCGAGCTCGCACGTGTTATCGACATCCTCTCATCCTGCAACATCAACGTTCAGTACAGTTATTCCCTGGTGTCGACGTATATCGCGATGTACGTCGAAGACATCAAGCAAGCCGAGACTTTGCTCGGCGAGCAACCGGTTGAACTCGTGGGTCAGGATGACCTCGCTTCGAGCTCGCTATAGCTTCGCAACCCCTACACATTTGCAAAATCGTAAGGAATCCCCGTCATGATCGATATAACCGAAAAAGGCGCCGCGCTCAAGGCCGCCGAGGAGGGCTGCTTCAAGGAGCTTCCCATATTCCAACCCGAAATCGAATGCACCTCGCGCGAGCGCATCGAGGCGATTCAGCTTGAGAAGCTCATTGCGCAGGTCGAGTGGGTCTACGATAGGGTTTCCTGGTATCGCGAGAAGATGGATGCCGCCGGCATCAAACCAGCCGATATCAAGACGCTCACCGACGTGCGTAAACTGCCTTTCACCGATAAAAGCGCCCTGCGCGACACGTTCCCCTACGGGCTTTTCGCCGTACCGCTCTCCGAAGTGGTCGAGCTGCATGCATCCTCAGGAACCACCGGCAAGCCGATCGTCGTTGGCTACAATCAGCATGACATGGACGTATGGAACGAGTGCATCATGCGACTGGTGCAGATGGCTGGTGTCGTACCGTCCGATCGCGTGCAGATGGCATTTGGCTATGGCATGTTCACCGGTGGTTTCGGCTTGCACTACGGACTGCAAAAACTCGGCTGCATGATGATTCCCGCAGGATCGGGCAACACCGAACGCCAGATCCAGATGATCCAGGATTACGGCACGACCGTGCTCGTGGCAACGCCTTCCTATGCGATGCACATTTGCGAAGTCGGCGAGAAGATGGGCTACGATTGGTCGACCTCAACGCTGCGCGTCGGCTTGTTCGGAGGCGAGCCGTGCCCGCCGGGCCTTAAGGCTGAAATCGAGGCGCGCATGCACATCGTTTGCACGGACAACTACGGCCTTACCGAGGTTATGGGTCCGGGCGTTTCCGGAGAATGCCTGGCAGAACGCGATATGCAGCATATCGCGGAGGATCACTTCCTGTGGGAGGTTGTCGACCCGAGCACCGGTGAGCCCGTGGCCGATGGGGAAGTGGGAGAGCTTGTGCTTACCCCGCTCGACAAGCAGGCGATTCCCGTTCTTCGTTACCGAACGCACGACTTGACGCGCGTCGTCACCGATCGGTGCGCTTGCGGGCGATCCATGGCACGCATGCAGAAGGTACGCTCACGCTGCGATGATATGCTCATCATCCGCGGCACCAACGTGTTCCCCAGCCAGGTTGAGGATGTCCTGTCAACCATCGATGGCGTGACGCCTCATTACCGTATCGAGGTTGACAACGAGACGGGTCTTGATCGCATGACGGTTCATGTCGAGCTCAAGCCCGAGGCATTCAGCGACTCGTTTGAGGAAATGGATCGCTTCCGTAAGCGTATCGAGGCCAAACTGAAGAGCGTCATGTTAGTTGCCTCGAAGGTGAAGCTGGTCGAGCCGGGCGGTATCGCTCGCACGACCGGGAAAGCCAAGCACGTCGAGGATCGTCGCAAGTAACGGTGATCATGCCTTCAAACCACAGGAAAACGGCCAACGACATGCCTGTTGTTGGCCGTTTCGCACCTTCACCAACAGGCCGTATGCATGCAGGCAATATTTTTGCAGCGCTTATGTCCTGGCTTATCGCGAAATCTCAAGATGGGAAGATCGTGCTGCGCATCGAGGATCTCGATCGCGAAAGATCGAAGCCGCAATTCATCGATGCCGTTCAGCGGGATTTCGAGTCGCTTGGACTGACGTGGGACATGGGACCGTACTTTCAGCATGATCGCAACGAAGCGTATCAGACGGCGTTCGATACGCTCAAGGAGCAGGGAAGGGTCTACCCTTGCTTTTGCAGCCGAGCAGATCTTCATGCCGCGTCCGCTCCCCATCATGGCGAGAAGTTCGTCTACCCGGGTACGTGCAAGGGACTGACAGACGAGCAGCGCGCAGCGAAGTTGCGAACAAGACGCGCAGCATACCGCGTTGCGGTCGATGACGTCGATATCGAGATAGACGATATGATTCAAGGGTATTATCGCCAAAATCTTCCAACTGACTGCGGTGATTTCCTTATCCGCAGGTCGGATAACGCCTTCGCATACCAACTCGCCGTTGTGGTTGATGATGCGGCACAGGGCGTGAGTTCCATCGTCAGGGGTGTCGACCTGCTCAGCTCGACACCCCAGCAAGTATTTCTGCAACGGTTATTGGGCTTGGCGACACCCACGTATGCGCATATACCGCTCTTGGTTTCCGAAAAGGGTAGACGCCTTTCAAAGCGTGATGACGATGCCTCATTGGACGAGCTTTTCGCTCGCTATAAAACCCCTGAAGGAATAATCGGGCATATCGCTTTCATTTCGGGCCTTATCGAGGAAAACGAGCCGGTGCGTCCCGAGGATATCCTGCGGAATTTCACCTGCGAAAATGCATGTACTTGCTTCCCTGATCCAACTCAAATTCAATGGCAAGGCTAGACGCGAAGGCGACAGTAAGGTAGCCTGCCCGATAAACCAATCGTTGGTGAGATCAGTACAGCAGCGCTATGAACAGCAACAGAAAAACGCCTACGATCACGAAAATGCTGGTGCGGGTGTTGCTAGTCCTGAAACGCGCTTTCTTGTCATCCGTGACGCCCATTTTGAGATATAAACGCACGATCAGCACGACGAATGCGATCATGGCGATATCCGATATCGCGGAAAATACCGCTGACAGGCCCGGTAAACCGAGCTGACCCGTTAGAGCGAAAAGAAGAAGCGCGAGCAAGGCTGCACCAGCGCAAAAGCACGCTGGTGCAGCCCAACGCGCACGGTTGATTTCCGCATCAAGATGGGACTGGGCGTCACCTCCAAAAGGTGCGTTGCGCGAGAAGACGAGGGCGGTCCATTCCCCTCGGTGCAGCTGAAATCCAGCGACGAAAAAAACCGCCGAAACGAATACATTCAGGAAGACGCGAATAAGTTCGATCATATTAACACCATCGATGACGATCCTGCTACAGATTGAAAGATGCCAGCGAAGCCAGAATGCATGCAATGTACCAAGAGCCGAGCGCGATGTTCACACTGCAGATCTGACCCATGCCCCCTACTCGCGAAGAAGAGGACAGGGGGTTCGCAAACAGCACCTTCAAGAGGGGATATACAGACAGGATCATAAAGGGAGCAAGAATCAAACCCGAGGAGAAGAAGACCGCAACGTTTAGCAGTATGGCTATCAGCCAGATGACTACGCATGCGTGATAGGCATTGCGGGCACGCTTTCTCCCAAGCAACACCGGCAGCGTTTTGCGAGAGGCCTCGATATCCTTCTCGATATCGCAGGTATTGTTCGTCATCATGATCAAACCGATTCCGATCATGGTTGGAATAGACCAAGCAAAGACAACAGGGGATAGAACACCGGTAAGCACGTAGTAGCAGGCAAGGGGAATCAAACCGCCCATAACGATACCGCTGACGAACTCACCTAAAGGGAGATACGATATCGGCGTTTTCCCTGCGGAGTACGCTACAACGAAAAGCGCTCCAACGATTCCGATCGCCAGGGGAATCCAACCGGTGAGCACGATCACGTAAACGCCCAGTACGAAAGCGAGCACAAGCAGACCGATGGCTAGGCGCAAGGCCGACGCGGGATTAACATTGTTATAAACAAGCACGGCATCGGAGGGATCGACATCATCTTCGGCCGAATCGGAACCTTTCACATAATCATAGTAATCGTTGAATGTGTTAACCGAAGCCTGCATGAGGATGCAGATCGCCAGCAATGTCAAGCTGAGCGAAAGGGAAGCATGCCCCTGCGTGGCACATGCGACTGAAACACTTAGGCCCACAGGCAGAATCGCCGCAGGCCACGTGTGGGGTGCGGCTAGATTTAGAGCCATGCGGGCCGTGAAATGCTCGTAGGATTTCGTTTTGATTTTCAAATCTTCGGTGGATGACATATGCGATTTCCTACTTCTCGTGGTCCAGTGATATCTGAGAAGATTTCTCAATGTTGCGGCCCATCATCGTTTTGAAGTTGCGCGGAGCGATCGAGCGGAGTCGTTCCACGGTTTGGCTGCGCAATGATGAGGCGAGACCCGCTATCGTCGACCCGATAAAACGTTTCGTTTCGGGGTCAAGCTTAGATCCTGCACCGATTATGGCGGCGATGTTCGCGGTAAGGTTCTCCTGAAATTCAGACCACGATTCCGCCTCGGTATCGGTGAGGAGGTCGTAGACGGTCTGTATGAATCGCTCCCGCTCCTCAGGAGTCTTGCTTCTCAACCAAGCATCGAGCGTCTCGTCGAAAAAATGAGCTGAGCTATTGATGTCGTCCTGGTAGACGAAATCCTCACCCTTAACGATCCACGAGAAGGGATTGTGCTGAAAAACGGCAAATGCGGAGGACTGCACGACGCGATAATCATTCCGCCGTTCGAGAATCATTCCGAATGCTGACGATTCAGGTACCAATTTACGCAGCTTGCGGGCATATGCTTCGGAATCTCTGCGCGGAGAAGGATCGGTCAAAAAAGAAGGACCATCATGATCGAACACATATGCAATTCGTTCGAAAACGCAATCATCACAGCAAAGAGAAGCATATTCGGCAAGGTTTCCTCCCTTTGAGTGGCCACCAAGTATCAAGCTGCCCTCGAAAGCCGAAGCAACACCGGAAACATAAGAGAGCGCAGTTCGCTGAGACGAGATAACGGGCTGATAAGCCAGGTTGAAATCCTCTTTCCATCCCGTGAATGTTCCGTCGGTTCCCCTGAATGCAACATAGGAGATCGGGCCATGTGCCCCCTGGAACCTAAAAGTACAAGCCGAGAATTGCTTATCAATAGCTTTTGAATACTCGTTTGCATAGAGGGAAACGCTCACTCCGCGATATCTTCTGCTCGCACGAAGGGCAAGTAAAAAACTCTCGGTCTCTTCGGAATCCTCAAGCCAACTTCCCGCGGAAAGCTTGTGTGCTGGAATAAGGGCGAGAATGTCGTTCAAGAGAACTTCATGTTGCGTATGCACGTCCAAATTGACGTCGTATACGGCAAGGGAGTCATCCGAGCAGCAATCGAAGTTCAAATAGCACAGCGCACTGAAAACAAGGGAATCGACCGGGTTGAACGGTAATTCGATAAATGAGCGTTTTTCGCGCGTGATGTACGTTACGATTGAATCCATAACTACATTGTAATCCATTATGAAAGAAGGGTATTGATGGTGAAAGTTACCACACCAATTACCATTCGGTACGCCGAGACCGACAAAATGGGCGTCGTATACCATGCGAATTATCTCCTGTATTTCGAGGATGCTCGAACGCATTTCCTTGAGGAGATTGGTTATCCTTATAAGAAAATCGAGGATGCTGGATATATTTCGCCAGTGGTATCAGTCGATATCCAGTATGGAATGCCGCTGAGATACGGCGATGTGGCCCTTGTTAAAACGTGGATCTGCGAATCGAAACCGACCAAGACCACGTATGCATATGAGGTATATCGCCAAGGGGACGATCTGCAAACCGCTCGACCTCTTTGCACGGGAAAAAGCTTGCACTGCCTTGTAGAGGCCGAAACATTCAAGCCTCAAAGCATCAAACGCGTCTGTCCCGAACTATACGAACTATACGAGCAAGTCTGCGAATAGATACGAATTTCGAAGCACAGAGACCCGGGTTCAAGGTATACATTTCATAAGTGTTCACCTAAGAGTTCATACTCCTAAGAGACAATTTTTGGAGTTGATGTATTCTCCAGGGTGCGAGCATTTGCTCGCACCTGCGTCGGTCTATTTCAAGACCGAGAAAACTTTTGCAAGCACCGAATGAATGGCAAAGGGTAGCGTTGCCGCAACAAATAACCTGATGGGGCGGCAATATACGTTTCATGACGGCATTTCCGCATGCCATTACCGAAGTGAAAGCAGTCGCAAACAACAGACAAAAGGTGCTAAAGTTCATCAACGTAACATAACATATGTTATCAGTTATCGGCTATCAATCACCGGTTATAGAATGTCGTTGTTGGTTGCATTAGCCCCAAGTTGAATTACCGACTGCGGAGTCGCTTCCAGAAGTGGTCGCGCCCAAAAGATAATCGAATTGCCCGCTATCGATCATCTCCATGAGTTGCGGGTAGACAACCATAAAGGAAATAAGATTTAGCACTATCGCAATCATGCAAACTGCCATAGCTATCTTGGCTGACTTCAGCAAACGAGATGCATCCTCAGCGAGCAGAGATTTCTTTTGCAGAAGAGCATTCAACTTACGCCAAGCAAGGATGGCAAGTATGAGTCCAACGCTTCCAAGAAGGATTCCCCCTAGTATCAGGGAGATCGGACCTATCACAGATGCTGCATTAATCTGTTTCCGTGCGGAGAGAAGCGCAACCTCATCGGAAGAGTTTGGCTTTAACTGACGCTCAGCCATGAACGCCACTGCTCCCGAAACCAGCAGTGCCGCGAGATGAATCAGGTAGATCATCCACTATATCAAACGCAACCATAGGAACAGGCATTACCACCAGTTGCGCAATCCTGTCACCGGGCTTCACGGTAAAGCTTTCGCTTGGATCATGATTGACAAGAATGACCTTCAATTCGCCTCGATAGTTCGAGTCGATAAGTCCAGGCGCATTGACGATGGAAACGCCATGCTTTGCCGCCAGGCCGCTTCTGGGCAGCACGAAACCGGCATAACCCACAGGTAGAGCAATCGCTAAACCAGTCGACACCATAGCCCGACCCAAAGGACCGATTTCGACATGTTCAATAGCGGAAAGATCTACGCCAGCGTCGCCATCATAGGCATACGCAGGAACCTTAGCCTTGTCGGAAAGCTTTTTAAGGGCAACGATCACTTCACTCATGATCTCATCCCCTCAAGAGCGCTAGCAAACTCTTCAACATTTTGGAAATCCTTGTAGACGCTAGCGAACCGTACATAAGCAACATCATCGAGCTTGGCCAAACGAAGCAACGCCATCTCACCAAGGTCTTTTGAACGGATCTCATTACGAGCGGCATTACGCAACTCGCCCTCTATGCTATCGATAAGCGAGCCTATCTGCTCCGGCGATATGGGCCGCTTGGCGCACGCAATAAGAAGCCCTCGCATGAGTTTCTTGCGATCATAAGCTCCCGACGATCCATCTGACTTGATAACGATCAAGGGATTATCCCCTAAGCGCTCGTAAGTGGTAAAACGCCTACCGCACGAGAGGCATTCACGACGGCGCCTTATGCTCAATCCATCCTCTGCAGGACGGGAATCCACAACCTTGGAGTCTCTGTATCCACATTGAGGGCACTTCATGCAATCGCACTCCTTTGCTCGCTGGGGACTCAAGGGTACCATACAAGATATAGCTCAAAATGCCTTTAATCAAATGTGACAGAAATGTTGCATTCGCTATATAGAGCCAGCTGAACTACGTTTTCTAGATGAAGAAAAGAAGGCCGACAAGAATGCTCGGAAGAAAAGCGAGGGCAATATCCTTGGAACTCGGTTCAACCGAATGGGATTCATCCTTGCAGGCCGCTTTGCGAGCATCACTGAAAGCAATTAACTTGGCATGAGAATCACCGCGATCCTCCACGGCTAATGCCGTGCTTCCGATTGTTTTATAAGAGGTGCCGTTATGAATCATTTTGTCCTCCTAGTACTTGCATAGAACCTTTGTTCGTGCTTATAATAGGGCGAACAAAGGTTCATGTCAATAGAATCTCAAACATATGTTCTATTTATATAAGGAGGAGCCATGACGGAGTCGGTCACGAAGCGCCAGAGAGCGGTCCTCGATGTCATCGAGCAATTTATTCGCGAGAAGGGGTACGGTCCCACCGTCCGTGAGATTTGCCACGCCCTCGAGCTCTCCTCCCCTTCCACGGTGCATGTTCACCTACGTGCGCTCGAAGATAAGGGATTCATCAAGAGAGACCCCTTGAAATCCCGATCCATCGTTCTGACGTACGCACTTGACGACGAACCGGAATCGATGAGCGTCTCGTCGACGCAGTTCGATAACGTCATCTCCGTGCCCCTCGTTGGGGATGTTGCCGCAGGGGTGCCCATTCTTGCCGATCAGAACATTACCAACACCATGATGCTTCCCACCGAAATCGTTGGCGACTCCCCATCCTTCATGCTTTCCGTGCATGGTGAAAGCATGATAGAAGCCGGTATCAATGATGGGGACTACGTGGTGGTAAAAGAACAGAAGGTGGCCAATAACGGCGATATCGTAGTAGCCATCATCGATGACGGAGCCACGGTCAAGCGCTTTTACAAAGAGCGAGACCATATCCGGTTGCAGCCGGAAAATTCCTCTATGGATCCCATCATCACGACCAATTGTTCCATCGCGGGAAAAGTAGTTGCGGTATTCAGGCGCATCTAATACCGTTCAGGCATCGCCCTTGTCGGCATTGCCGCAAGAACAATCAGGCAGGGGTGGGATCACGTGAAGCCACCCCTGCCGATAGCAAGTTGCAAGCCAAAAAGGAATCGACTTCCGCTTTCTACTTCGAGAATTTTATGAAATCATGAGCAAGCGATTGGGGCACAAGTAAGACAAGATGCGTGCCTTCGCTTTCGAATGATTCCGACAGTACGCGACACTTCTCATGAGCAAGTGAAACAAGATCGCCCCTGTTGTAAGGTATTAAAGCATCAATATGCTCATCACGCGCTGAAGCGATATGAGCAATGCGCGTCAGGAGTTCATCGATTCCCTCTCGTTTTGCAGCGCTTACGAATAGCGCATCGCCGAATCGACTTTTCAGGGCGTCGATTTCATCGTTTTCAAGAAGATCTATCTTATTGAAAACGATGAGCCGCGGAATTTTCTGGGCTTCAATTTGATCGAGAACCTCCTCGACCGCAGCGATTTGCTCCTCGAATTCCTCCGATGACGCATCAACGATTTGAAGAATAAGATCTGAGCCGGTTATCTCATCAAGAGTTGATTTGAATGCTTCCACCAGCGTCGTGGGCAACTTTTGAATAAAACCGACCGTATCTGTCAGCGTTATCTCTCTACCTTCGCTTAGTCGAAATTTACGTGTCGTCGAATCAAGGGTCGCGAACAGCTTATCGTAGGCAAGAACATCTGCATTTGTAAGCGTATTCAGCAATGATGACTTGCCAGCATTGGTATATCCAGCAAGCGATACCTTGAACAAGCCGCTAGCATAGCGACTCTCACGCTGCACTTCGCGAATCTCGGAAAGATGCTTAAGCTCGCGTTTGATGGTGGTGATCCGACCTCTAACGAGCCGGCGATCAACCTCAAGCTGGCTTTCACCTTCACCGAAACGTGATCCGACGCCACCGCCCATCCTGTTCGATGCCAAGTGAGCCCACATGCCTCGTAGCCGCGGAAGGAGATATTGATTCTGCGCAAGCTTGACCTGAAGCCTGCCCTCCTTACTCGTTGCATGAAGGGCGAAAATATCAAGGATCAGAGCCGTTCGATCAATGATCTTGATATCCCTGTCAACAGATTTCTCAAGATTCGACTGCTGGGAAGGCGTTAACTCGTCATCGAAAATCACCAGATCAGCATTCGTGCTACGACACAATGAAGCGATTTCCTCAACCTTACCCGAACCAACAAATGTTCTCGGGTTTGGACTCGAGAGTTTCTGGGTTGTCACGCCAACCGTATCCGCACCAGCGGTATCGGCCAGTCGTTCCAGCTCAGCAAGAGATGACGAAAGAGTCCATTTCTGCTGAGGGAATTCAACGCCAACAAGCACAGCACGCTCCCGTCTCTGCTCGCAGACGGTTCTTGCTCCCCTTATCGTCACCGATTCGTATCCGGACACGCGGTTCCTTCCTTTGCCGTCAAACACATTGAAGCGAAATAACAGCATTATGGTGCAAACATTCGCTCGGGCAATGAAAAATTAAAAGGCCCTTGCTCAGTCAAGGGCCTCATGAGTCAGTAGCGGTAATCCAGTTATGCAATCAAACTTGATAACGGATTATATGATAACGCTACCTTCGAAAGCCTCGGTCGCGGGGCCGGTCATCATGACATGGTCGTTTTCATCCCAGAAGATATGAAGCGTGCCCCCACGCAAGACCAGATCATTTTCCCTACCCGCGCGTCCAGTAAGAGCAGCTGCGACATTCGTTGCGCAAGCGCCTGTGCCGCACGCCAGCGTTTCCCCGCATCCGCGTTCGTACACGCGCATCTCGATGACGCCGTCTTCAGCGATGCGCGCAAACTCGACATTCGTATTCTCAGGGAAAACCTCATGAGACTCGTAATAAGCACCGATTTTCTCAAGGTTAAGCGTCGAGAGGCACTTGTCAGCCGAGTCGGCGAACAGCTCATCAGACAACGCATTGAAGTCATCAATGAAGGTGATGGCATGGGGGTTGCCCATCGAAACGCACGTAAATGTAAACGAACCCCAAGGAGAATCGATATCGCAATTCGAAACAAAGGAAGCGCCCTCTTCTGATGTCGCATTCGCCTCGAGCGCCACCGGCACACTCGCGGGATCCAAAATGGGATGACCCATATCCACCGTTGCGAGCGTCATCTTGTCGTCATCACCGACCTCAAACGAAATCGGCTTCGGCCCTGCAAGCGTGTCGGCGACAAATTGACCGTCACTTGCCGAAACAAAGCCTCTGTCAATCAGATATTTGGCAAAGCAACGAACGCCGTTGCCACACATCTGAGCAAGGGTTCCATCCGAGTTGATGTAATGCATGTAGGCCGCGCATTCGGAACGCTCAGACGGGCGGACGAGGATCACACCGTCACCCCCAATTCCGAAATGCCTATCGCAGAGCAGGGCTACCTGATCTGAGGTTAACTCGATCTCTCGAGAAAAATCATCGACGAAAACGAAATCGTTCCCAAGGCCATGAAGTTTAACGAATTCAAGCTCCATTAGAAAGATGCACGCTCCTTTATTTCTGGAAAATTGGGTTGATTCTACCAAGCTGCTGTATCGCTTCTGTAACAATGATCGATGTATCCCCCGAATCTGCGCAAAGCCAGTTGACGCGCCTGTCTTTCCTGAACCATGTCCGTTGCCGCTTCGCATATCGACATGTGGAAACCTTGATGAGCTCTATCGCCTCATCCATCGAGATGTCACCGTCAAGGGCTGATACGATTTCCTTGTAACCAATCGCCTGAGGAGCGGTAATGCCATCGCGGAACCCCTCGGCAAGTAGTCTTTCGACCTCATCTATCAAACCATTTTCGATCATGCTATCAACACGATCTCGGATTCGGGAACGCAAAATATCGGGATCTACCGCCAGTCCAAGAA
>CAVHXL010000008.1:0-25291 GCA_963639885.1 bacterium
GCGTGGCGCAGGCCGGCGCCGACGCGAAGGTGTCGCTGCGCGAGGTGGCCGAGCATGAGGAGCTTTCCCTGAAGTATTTGGAGCAGATCGCCCGCCCCATGGTGGCGGCGGGGCTGCTTTCGGCGGTGCGCGGCAAGGGGGGCGGATATCGGCTGGCGAAAGACCCGCACGACATCCTGGCCGGAGACGTGTTGCGCGCGGTTGAGGGAACCACCGTGCCGGTGACCTGCGCCGCGCTCGAGGGTCCCGAGCCGTGCCACCGCGCGAGCGTGTGCACCACCGTGCGTTTCTGGGCCGGGCTTGACGAGGTGATCGAGCGCTACGTGGACGGCGTGACGATCGCCGATTTGGCCGAGGCCCCGCAGCCGCACATCGCGGTGGCTGAGTAGGAACCGCCGCGCAACAGGGGTCGCTCGCCGACGCGCAGGAACCGACGCGCAGGGGGCGCTCGCTGGCCAGCGCGCAAGGACCGCCGCGCACGAAAAAAGGACGGGCGAGATGCCCGTCCTTTCCGTTTCCCCGCTTCGCGCTCCGCGAAGCGGGTGCGTTACTTGAACAGCTTTCCGCCTAGGGGCGCATTGATGCCGCCGGCTTGCAGGATGCCGGCGATGGCCATCCGCATGCCGCCGGTGCCTACCACCACGAAGCAGCACAATCTTGAATACGCCATCACCTTGCGCGCCATCACGCCCGTTGATGCGCTTGCGTTCGATATCGATGAGATGCGCGATATCGTGCTCGCTCATCCCGAGATTGGCGCGGCGGGGGTTGAGCACTACGGCAAATTCGTCAATACGCTGCTGTTCGGGTCGCTGGCCTGCTCGTTCGATTCGGTGATGGAGCGGCTTGCAAGTTTTCTGCGTTCATGCCTCATTTACTTGCCGAACACCGACAATTCCATCAGCCTATCCCAAGAAGATATCGCTTCGGTTATCGGCGCCACGCGCGTTTCCGTCTCGCGCGAGCTTTCCGAGCTGCGCAGGCTCGGCATCGTGAAAACGTCGCGCAGCCGCATCGTGGTGACCGACGTGAAGAAGCTTGAGGATATGGGCTCGAAGTTGTTCTTGGAGGTTGAACGGTGAGCGAAGACGGAAAAGGCGCTGCCGGCGCGGGCGCTGGGCACGTGGAGGCAGCGGAGCATGCGGATCGCGTGGGACAGGCGGAGCGTGAGGCACGCGCGCGGGAGGAAATCGCCGAATCGTTGAAGGTTCGCACGCGCGTCGGCACGCCGACCGAGAAGCTGGAGATCATCATGACCGCGGCGGGCCTCGACCGCTTGGCGGCGGCGACGGTCATGGTCATCGGGCTTGGCGGGGTCGGCTCGAACTGCGTCGAGGCGCTTGCGCGCGGCGGCGTGGGGCATCTGGTGGTCATCGATCATGACGTGGTGAGCGAGAGCAACATCAATCGCCAGGCCATCGCCTACCACAGCACGCTCGGTCGCAAGAAGCACGAGGTCGTGCGCGGCATGGTTGCCGACATCAATCCAAGCTGCGAGGTCGAGGCGCTCGACATGTTCCTGCGCGCCGAGGATATCGAGCCGCTGCTCGATCGCTATCGGGGCAAAGTCGACATGGTCATCGACGCCATCGATTCGGTGTCCGCAAAGCTTGCCATCGCCCAGTACGCTGATCGAACGGGTATGCCGCTCATCTCCAGCATGGGCGGCGGCAACAAACTGCATCCTGAGTGCCTGCGTTTCGCCGACATCTCGCAAACGCGCAACTGCCCCCTGTCGCGCATCATGCGCAAGGAATGCCGCAAGCGGGGCATTCGCAAGCTGCGCGTCCTGTACTCCTGCGAGGAGCCGGTGAAGCGCCCGGCCGTCGAGGGCGCGTCGCGAAAAGAGCGGACGAATCTGGGCACGGCGTCGTTCATGCCGCCCATTTTCGGGCAGATGATAGCCGGCAAGGTGCTTTGCGAGATAGCGCAGGTGCCGGAAGCGTAAGGCGCGCGGATGCTCGTCGGGCGAGGGGAAGCTGGAAGCTGAGCCCGTCATGGAGGGCGCTGCCAGGCGCGATGCCAATCAAACCGCAGGTTTTGACCAGCCGACGCATCAAGGGGGCGCAACATGAGGCCTGACCTTTTCGATATGCATTGCCATCTGGGGTTTTGCTCGGATGCCGCCCAAGCGGCGCGCGAGCTTTCATCGCTTGGGGTCGGTGCGTTTTCCAACACGGTGACGCCGGCGGAGTTCGCGGTGCAGAAGGAGGTGCTCGCGGGCGCGACGAACGTGCGCGTCGGCGCGGGTCTGCATCCGTGGTGGGTTGGCGGCGAAGGCGAGCTGGCTAAGCGCCCTGCGGCGCAGGTGGAAAGCGGTATGCGCGCCTGTTGCTCGGACGAAAATCCGGCAGGGGAAAGTTCGCCGGTTCCCGCCGCAGTGCAGGTTCCCGCTGCGGCGCAAGCCTTCGCCGCAACGTTATCCGATACCGAGCAGCTGTGCGGCTTGATCGCTCGGCATCGATTCGTTGGCGAAGTGGGGCTTGACCTCTCGCCTCGGCACAGCGCGACGCGTGAGGCGCAGATGAGGGTTTTCTCGGCCGTCGCGCGCGCTGTCGCGCAGGCGGGCGGTCGCGTGCTGTCCGTTCATGCGGTGCGCTCGGCATCCGAGGTTCTCGATGTGCTCGCGCGGGCCGGGGCGTTTTCGACCGATGCGGCCTGCGCGTGCGTCATGCATTGGTTTTCCGGCACTTCCGATGAGCTCACGCGGGCCCGCAGGCTCGGATGCTGCTTCAGCGTGAACCCGCGCATGCTTGAGTCGAAACGGGGCCGAGCGTATGTGGCCGCTATTCCGCTTGATCGGTTGACACTGGAAACCGATCTGCCTTCCGCCGCAGGTAAAACCTTTGATGCTCAGGACGTTCGCGATTTGCTGGAGCGAACGGCGGTGTCCATAGCGACGGTCAAACGGTGCGAAGTCGCCGAGGTTCTTGAATCGGCGGCGTACAATAGCCGCGAGCTGTTGAGCTTGTAGCGCCGCCGCGCCGCCAGGCCCTGCCGGAGGCGCCGCCAGCCCGGCGCAATCGATCTGAAGATATGGAATCGCATCCCCGCAATGAGAGGACGGCCGACGTGCCCTACGAAATCGTGACGAATTCCGCCGATGCGCGCCTGGCGCCGTATGCGCGTGCGCGCGATGCCGACTTGGCTGCATGGCCGGATGCGCCATCGGGGCTGTTCATGGCTGAATCGCGCTCGGTGATCGCGGCTGCGATAGAGGCTGATGCGCGCCCTCGGTCCTTTTTGGTGAGCGAGTCGTGGGCGGCCGATGCCGAAACGCTGGCGCAGGCACTGCTCGCGAAGCATCCGAGCTGCCCGGTGCTTTGCGTTCCCGATGCCGTGTTCTCGCGGGTGACCGGTTACGAGATCATCCGCGGCCCCGTGGCGGCCTTCGAGCGTCCGCCCTTGCCCGATCCGGAAACCTTGCTGCGAAACGCCCATCGCGTCGCCGTGCTCGAGGATGTCGGCAATTACGCCAATATCGGCAGCGCATTTCGCGCGGCGCACGCGTTTGGCATCGACGCGGTGCTCATCACGCCGTCGTGCCATGATCCGCTGTTCCGCCGTGCCAGCCGGTGCAGTCAAGGAACCGTGCTCGGCGTGCCGTGGACGCGTATCGGGACGAAGCGCCAGTGGGCGGCCGAGGGCGTGCCGCTTTTGCATAAGGCCGGGTTCAAGGTGGCGGCGCTTGCGCTGGAGGACGACTCGCTGGCTTTGGGCGATCCCGCTCTCGCCCGAGTTGACAAGCTGGCCATGGTTTTGGGCACCGAAGGCGCAGGCCTGTTCCCCTCCACCATTTCCGCCTGCGATTACACGGTGAAGATTCCCATGGCGCATGGCGTCGATTCGCTCAACGTCGCCGCCGCCAGCGCGGTGGCGTTCTGGGAGCTGCGGCGGGCTTAGTCGCCGGACGGGCAAGCTGGACGAAAAACTTGGGCGAAGGGCTTTGCGGCGCGGATTCGTCCTCGCCTTCCCGCATTCGCGCTCATTTCGGTATCGAGCGGATGGACTGTGTTTCCATCAGGGGAATTCTTTTACCATGTGGGGAGATTCCCGCCTGGAAATTGCTAGCGATAGCGTATGATGGAATGCGTGCCCTCGAAGTGAGGGCGAGTGTTGCCGCCATGCAACGCGTAGTTTTACCCCCGCGCATCAGCACGGGAGAGAAAAGAGGATAAAAAATGGCGGAAGGTACTGTTAAGTGGTTCAACCCTGAGAAGGGTTACGGTTTCATCTCTCAGAACGACGGCGAGGATCTGTTCGTCCACTTCTCCGAGATCAAGATGGACGGCTTCAAGACCCTCGACGAGGGCCAGGCTGTTTCCTTCGAGGTGACCACGGGCCAGAACGGCAAGCTCCAGGCAAGCAACGTGGTGCGCATCTAGTTCACCGCTTTTCTTTCTTAAGGCGCTAAAAGCCCCCGCTGACGAGTGCGGGGGCTTTTTTTGTTGCGAAGACTGAGGGGCGCTCATCGTGCACGCGAAGGCTTATCGCGGCGGGGATCCGTCTGGGGCGAACTCTCATCGCGGCGGGGATCCGCCTGGCGGCGAGCTCTCATCGCGGCGGGGATTCGCCTGGTGGCGAAAACTCAATGCCCGCTAGAGGCGCTCAAAGGAGCACGTGCCAGCCTTGCCGATTTGGCGCCAACGCAAGCAGGCGATCGCACGATCTTGCAGCCCTTATCGCCCGCTGCGTCGCGCGAACACGACCGCCATCGAGCAGAGCGCCGCGATGGAGATTCCCATGAGCACGTAAAACCCCGTCTGCGTGCCGGCTACGGTTCCAGCAACCAGCTCGCCGGAGGAGCTCTGCGCCTCGTTAACGATGGAGGTCATGATCGCGGTTCCCAGTGCGCCTCCAAGCTGCTGCAGCGTGTTGAAGGTGGCGTTGCCGTCCGTTTTGCGGTCCGTCGGCAGATAGCTCAGGCCGTTGGTGATCGAGTTGGCTGCCGAGAATCCTTGCGATAGGGGGATCAGGACGTAGATCAGGGTGAACACCAACGGCGCGCTTCCGATCGACACGGTCGCGTAAAGCGCGACCGCCGCAAACTGGAAGATGGCTCCGATGGTTAGCGGGCGCCTCGCGCCAAGGACGTCGAGGATGCGCCCGCCGAGCGGGGCCAAAATCGCGCCGATGATGCAGCCGGGCAGAAGCAGGCATCCGGCTCCGAATTCGTCCTGGCCGTTCACCACCTGGCCGTAGTAGGGAAGCAGATATCCCAAGCCGAGCACAATGGCCTGCAGCAGCACCACGTAGACGACGCTGGCCGTAAACGATCTGCTGCGGAAGATATCGATCCGGATAAGCGGGTTGTCGTCGCGCCTCGACAGGGCGGCGAACGCGCCGATAAGCACGATGCCGGCTAGAAGAAGCCCGATGACCTGGGAGCTGAGCCAGCCAGCACTGCTTGCGCAGCTGCTGGCGAACACCAGGCACGTGAACGCGCCCGAGAGCAGCAGAAATTGCGGAACGCTGAAAGAGACGCGCTCGGTTTCGCTTACCTGGCGCAGCGAGGTGATGCCCGCCACGGCCGAGCAGGCCAGGAAGGGAAGAAGCACCAGGAAGATCTGCCGCCAGCCCCACAGCGTGACGATCAGCCCTCCGACCGACGGCCCGACCGCCGGCGCCGTGGCGGTGATGAGCGTCGCGATACCCATCATGAGGCCCATCTTGTCATGCGGGGCCTGCTCGATCACGATGTTGAACATGAGCGGAAGCGCGAGCCCCGTGCCGACGCCCTGTATCAGCCGCCCTACGACGAGCAGGGAAAACGCAGGCGCGACAGCGCAGATGATGGTGCCTATCGTGAAGCAGCAGATGGCGACGACGAACATGGTCTTGTTCCGGAAGCGGCGTTTGAGAAACGACGAGAGCGGCATGATGGCGGTCAGGACGAGCAGGTAGCCGGTGGTCACCCATTGCACAGTGGCGGTGTCCACGCTGAACTCGTCCATAAGCGAGGGGAACGTGATGTTCATCGCGGTTTCGACAACCACGCCGGAAAACGACATGATGCCGCAGGCGATGACGGACAAGATGAGACGGGCGTCGATGCGTCTGGTGAAGGGTTCGTTCATGTTGTGGGGCTTTCGGTTGAGTCGGGCCGCCGATATGCGACGCAGCGTAGTGTACGCCAGTGCGCTGGCAGCCCGCAGACCTCCACGAATTGACCCCAATGCTTTCAGATTCGTTCAGGTTCGCCGCGCGTGCCGCGGGGTTTGCCGCAGCGCCGCAAGTTTTCCCTTGCGGGCATCGTGGCCGTCGTTGCAGGCGTGGCTGACTATCAGGTGGTGTCGGCGATCGCTAAGCCGCCGCAAGCGAGTACGTCCATAAGGGCAAATAAATAGGGCCCGCAACGATTGTATGGGGACTGCGGGCCCTGGTGCGTTGCGGGAGCGTTCGCGCAAGCGTCCCGCGCGGAGTAATCAACGTTGAGAATCATACGTCCTCACGCCTGCTGACCGAGTCTGCCCTAGAAACGAAATGAAGCCGTTTCGCTCATGAAACAGGCTCGCAATACAAGAGGGGGGATGCGGGGTTGGAGCCTTGTCGCCGTGACTTCGTCTTGCAGCGCGTCGACTCTTCGTGCGACAGCGATTCCCCGAGTGCTTCCGAACGCATTCTCCGTGTGCTTCTCGCGCGTTCCCCCGGCACGCGTTTTTCGCGTCCCGCGCGTCTCCTAGCACGCAAAAAGGCCGCCCGTCCATGACGAGCGGCCTTCCCAGTTGCGCTTGTCGCACGTGCGGTGCGAGTCGCTACCGCAAAGCGATGCGCTATTCCAGTTCGGAGCCCTTCTTTTCCGGAAGGAAGAACATGGCGATGAACGCGACCACGTAGATGCAAGCCACGCAGCCGATGGCGAACGGGAAGCCATTGCCGGCGGCGATGATCGGGATGACCACCGGGGCCGAGGCGCCGCCGATGAAGCGGCCCGCGTTGTACAGCGCCGTCTGCGCCGTGCCGCGCATCTCGGTGGGGAACAGCTCGGCGATGAGCGTGCCGTAGCCGCCGATCATGCCGTTGGCGAACATGCCCATGAAGAAGCCGCCGATCAACAGCGCGGTCGGGTCGGTCAGCTGGCTGTAGATGACGATCATGACCGCGGCGCCGATCTGGAAGGTCCAGAAGGCGGGACGACGGCCGGCCTTGTCGGCGAGCCAGCCGAACACGGAGATGCCGATCATCATGCCGATGACGGTGACAGCGGTCCACACGCCGGTGGAGGTCAGGGACAGGCCCAGGCTGGAGTTCAGGTACTTCGGCAGCCAGGTCATGATTCCGAAGTAACCGGCGTTCTGCACGGTGCACAGGATGATGACCAGGATGGAGAACTTGGCGCGCTCGGGCGTGCGGAACAGGTCGACGACGCTGCCCGACTTCTTGCCCTCGGCCTTATGCTGCTCGAAGATGGGCGGCTCAGGCACGGCCGCGCGGATGATGATGGCGATGACGGCCGGCACGAAACCGACGACGAACAGGCCCTGCCAACCGAATGCGGCGATGATGGGCGCGGAAGCCAGCGAGGCGATCAGCACGCCGACCTGGAAGCCCAGGCCCACGGCGGAGGTGGACTTGGCGCGGTTCTCGGCGCTGGAGACCTCGGAAGCGATGGCCATGCCCAGGCCGAACTCGGCGCCGATGCCCAGGCCCGCGCAGAAGCGGCAGAAGGCCAGGATCTCGAAGCTGGGGGCGAAGGCGCAGCCCAGGGTGAACACGCCGAAGAAGATGACCGAGTAGGTGAGCACCTTGATGCGGCCGAATTTGTCGGCCAGCGATCCGAAGATCAGGCCGCCCAGGAAGGCGCCGGCGAGCGTGATGGACGTCAGCATGCCGGCCGTGGTGTTGTCCACGCCGAACGTCGCGATGATGCCGGACAGCGCGAAGCTGAGGATCATCAGGTCGAGGCCGTCGAGCGCATGGCCGATGGCCGCCGAGAACACTGCTTTCCCGGCGTAGTGCTTCATCTCAGAAGCTGATTCTTTGTGGGGCATGGTAGGTGCCACCCTCCTTCGAGAAAAACGATAAACCTCGACAATAATACAGAATTGTGGATTGCAAACAAGGCTTGACGGGCATGTTTTTTCACGACGGAAACGCGCCGGTAAACGGTATAAGCAACAAGGGGAGCGGGGGAGCAAGTCGAGTGATGCGCGGGACCGCCGCTGAGGTTCATTCCCATAGCACAAAAATATTTTCCAGGTGTCCAACACAGTGGACTCCTAAAATTATCTTTTAGGGTATCCTCCCACGAAAAGGTCGAGCGAACGGCGTAGGGTGGCTTGCGTGAGCGAAAGGCGCGGCCCTCTGATATCCAAGCTTGCAGATGAATAAGCGGCAATGACCGCTAAAGCCTGCGGGGATGCCCTTTGCTCGCCGCTATGGTTTCGGCTTTCGGGTTTGCTTAAAATGAAGAAAGCCCCTTAACGGGGCTTTCGGCAAGTCAGTTTGCCACCTACGTGGCGTCCCAAAGGGGCATTTTTGGCAAAGCCGTATTTTGACTCGCAGTGTCATCCTGACTGGTAACTGAACTTGAAGATAAAGCCATTGCTAGACGTAATAGTTTTGGAGCAGTGTCACCCTGAACGTTAACCGGGCTCGTCCTCGCCGATGCACCTTCGGTTGCGTATGCCGACTAAACAATGCTTCACTGTCCGCTTAAATAAGGGAACGTCGAGGGATTGTGGTGGAAAGCCTCTGGGCTAACATGGCTGATTGGGAGCTAAATCTTATGCCGCCGTCGATCGGGCCAGCCGAGTGATGCGCGGATTTTCTTGAGAGGGCAAGCCCGACATAGGTTTTCTTGATGGATAATCAGCCGTGCAAACGAGTTCTAACGCACGATAGGCCAGCAATATCCGAACCTGAATGCATTAGCAATATCCGAACCTATGGCATCAGCTTTTTCGAACCTAGAACATCAGCTTTGAATCGTTTAAGGGCAGCATGAGAACACGCATTTACGAAATAGTCGCACGTCCAAAACGAGGAGACAACGCAAGCTGTCTTTACGATCTGTTCATCGTTCTCGTCTCGATAGTAAGCATTATCCCGGTAATCTTCCGTGCGGACAGTATAGGGGAGAACGGTCAGTATATACTTGCTGTAGTCGACATCGTGGCAGTGTATATCCTTTGTTTCGACTATTTGCTGAACTGGATGACGTTCGACATCGCGCAGGGCAAGCGAGGCAAATGGACGGAATTCCTCAAGTACCCTTTCACGATCACCGCAATCATAAACTTGCTCTCCATCCTGCCGACGCTAAACCTTTTGCCCAGTGGGTTCCTGTTTTTGCGCGCGCTGCGCATCATCAGGCTCTTCAGGTATTCAAAGCACCTGACCGTTATCGTCAATGTTTTCGTTCAAGAAAGAAAAACGCTGAGCTCGGCCGTTGTGCTTGCGCTGGCCTTTATTTTCACGACAGCGCTTCTGATGTTCACGTTCGAGCCCACGACGTTCGATAACTTCGTTGATGCGCTGTATTGGTCAACCATCACGCTGACGACTATCGGCTTTGGAGACATCACGCCGGAAAGCGACCTGGGATACATCCTGACGTCGGTAACCTCGATCGTCGGCATCTTCATCCTCGCGCTTCCCGCCGGCATCATGACCGGCGGCTTTCTGCAGCAATTGCGGCAGCAGGAAGAGGAGGGCGACGACTACTATGCGACGGGGTTCTTCGAGGGAATGGACCCTTCTAAGTTTTGCATTACCCCGAAGAAAATCAAGAAGTACTTCAAGGACAACCCCAAGCTGCGACTCTACCTCGGCTATATTCTCGGCGGTATCGTTCTGAATTATCTGCTGTGCGCGACTTTCTCGGAAATCGATCAGCCCCTATGGCTCGACACCACCGGAACCGCCCTTGTCGCATGCGCTCTTGACCCTGCTGCCGGCATCATTGTCAGCTTTGTGAACAATCTGATCATCGCGGTGTATCAAGACAGCCCGCAAAACATCCTGTATTTCTCGGAAAGCGCCCTTGTCGCCCTTGTCTACGGCTATCTATTCAAGCAGGCGAAAACCGGCGAGGTCCCCTATCGCAATGCGGGCAAAGTCCTCTTGCTCATCGTGGTCGTTCAAAGCGCCATCAGCGTGTTTCTGGCCTTCTCCCTCCACGATGGTGCATTTACCACGCCCTTTGAGAATGGCTACCGAGATTTCTTCCTGTCGTACGGTTTCGGCTACTTCGTCTCCAGCGTTTTGGCGATGATTCTCGACAGGACGATCGATGCCGTCGCGGTATTCGGGATCGTCGTTTTCCTGCTGAAGGTGTTGAAGTCGAAAAACTTCGTGGGACGCAAGTGGCTGGAAGATAACTGCCCGGTCAAAGAGCAAGTTCAAGGCAATTCCGACGTTCCCAAGCGTAAACCACGGCGAAGCAATGCTGCGAATACGGGAATTCTTTCGTGTGCGGACGAAACGCTGGTTTTGAATCGTGAAGGACTCAAGAAAATTGCCGCTTCCATGAGGACTCAGGCTAAAGAAGCCGAAGATCCGCAGGAAAAGCTGAGGTGCTTAAGCTCCGCGGAAACGATTTCGCTTCTCGCATCTTCGGACATCAAGGATGAAAACGAGTTCAAAGAGCTGTTCGATGAGAAAATGAACGACTTTGCTTAGCAATGAACTCGTCTTAATCGATGCGGTTGCGAAGCGGGCAAAAGGGAGCTTCGGGATATTCAAGGACGAAAGGCCCCTCTACCCTACGGATGGGCGATAAGTGCTGTGGCTGGCTGTGGGCGTCACGATGCCCGAGTTCTGCCGAATGCTCGATGCCTGTGCGGCATCCTCTGAAGCAAGTGCCCTAGTTCGTCTATTTACTTGCTTTCGTGTCGGCTAGCGCGGCCTTGAGGATTTCGTTTACGGCGTGCTCGTCGGCTTGGAACTGCGCGTTTTCCTTCCATCGGCGTTCGCGGCGCTGACCTTCGGTCTCGTCGTCCTGTTCGCGCCACGTGCCGAGCAGCTTGTTCAGCAGGACGATCAGCACCTCGCGCTCATCGTCGGTCAGGCAGCTGAACAGCGCCTCGTCGCGCTCCTTGCGCGAAAGTTCGCATTCGAGAGCGCTGATGCGTCCCTTCTCGGTGATGCTCACGATAATCTCGTTGCCGTTGCCCGTGCGCCGACGCGATACGTACTCTTCCTTTTCAAGCTTGCGCAGAAGCTCGGAAAGCGACGCCGCGCGAATGCCCAATTTCTCGAGCAGCTCTTTTTGGAGCATTTCGTCGTGCTTGTTCAGGATCGAGAGAACCTTATTCTGGCCAGGGCGCACAGCGAGACCCTGACGCGGGCCGCGGCCCATGCTGACGCTCACTTCATGCAGAAGCGAGTACAGGTCTTTCTTGGGCTTGTATGCCATGATTCCCCCTATTACTGTATTTTCGGTACCTAACAGTGTAGCAAAAAGCTGCTGTAGCGGGCAATTTGTGAACACATGTTCAAAGAGCGTTTCTTTTTATTCGCGAGCTCGAAGGCGGTAAAGAGCATCGACGATCTGCCCTGCATGACGGCTGTAAACCGTCAGGGGAGCGAGCATGATTTTCGGTTTGCGAGCATGAGTTGATTCAAAAATCAGAATAATCCCCTTGTGTTAGGCGAGGTTTTCAGGTACCTTTATGAACATCCTAACTATCTTGCTGAAGAATAAACCAGGGGAAACAGCGGGTCTAGAACCGTGCTTTTGGTTGTTCGGGCAGGG
This sequence comes from bacterium, assembly GCA_963639885.1. Classification (GTDB taxonomy): domain Bacteria; phylum Actinomycetota; class Coriobacteriia; order Coriobacteriales; family Eggerthellaceae; genus Senegalimassilia. Next base: position 11,699 of record CAVHXL010000008.1, read on the forward strand.
GAGGGGTCCGGTGGAGAGCGCTCGAAGCCGGTAAGTTGTAAGCGACTATTTTTTGAAAAGAGGTAAGAACATGTCGATTACTCGACGCAAATTCGTGTCGTTGTTCGCATCGATGGCTCTGGTCTTGTCCCTCGCGGGCATCGCTCCGGTAGCCGCGTATGCGGATGACGCAACTACTGGGGAAATTGCTGCCAGTGCTACGGCCATTACGGTAACCACCGGCAGCTCCACCGATCTGAGCCAATACTTCGACGTTGCAGAGCCGATTGATGGCGACTACCACTTCGATTATGTGATGAGCGGTTCCGGTGCGACGGTGAACAAGCACAGCGGTGCTTTCGTCCCCACTTCTGCTGGCAGCTACACCGTGACGGTGTACCTGCTGGCTGGTGCCCAGCCCGACAAAAATTCGGGCAAGCCCTGCACCGGCTATACCGTTCTTGACCAGGCGGCTCTCAGCATTACCGTTGCGACCGTCGACGGCTCTTATGGCTATCAGGGTTCTGGCCAGAATTCCATTCTGGTAACCGATCCGGCTGTGACCAGCGTCGATTACGATGCCGCATCGGGCACTTATGTGAACGAGCTTTCGGTTCCTTCACTGAGCGAAGATGGCAACTACTACCTGATTACCTATAAGCAAAATGCCGGCTTTAAGGACCATGATGGCGCTGATTCGTACACCGCGCTCAACAAGGGTCAGATTGTTCTCATGAATGGTGATGGTGAGCAGGTTGCCTCTCTTGGCGATGGGACTGGCGTTCTTGTTGTTGACAGCGCCACCCATGCGACCAAGACTATCGTCCTGAAGATCAAAGTTACGGACGCTGTGTCTTTGGGCAATATGGCTCTAGTCTTCTCTCCTGACCTGAGGGGTAATAACGAGAATGCCCTTCTCGGCAGTACGGTCGAATTCGATTTCTAGTATTAAGCCCTGGGGAAGCTGATCGAGCGACCCTGGGGCTCTTATGTCTTTGGGAGGTGAAAAATGAACAAAGCTGGAGCAGCTTTTTTGTCGGCAATGCTTATGGGCTCCATGTTGCCCTCTGTGGCGATGGCGAATAACCTTCAGGAAGATGCCGATAGCGTGGCAGAGGTCATGGTTGCGTCCGATTCTCAGCTCGAGTCCGAGCTCGATTCCGATTCCGATTCCGAGCTCGATTCCGATTCCGATTCCGATTCCGATTCCGAGGGCGCTCTTCCCGATGTCCATAACAAAGTATTTTTCGGGAGTGCAACGTGGGACTATTCTGACGGTGCGCTTACCATACACGGCGCCATCAAGGGTTTGCCCTCTAAGGTGAATAAGGCATATACCGATGAGACCTTCGTGAAATACGCCAACGCAACTAAAGTTCTTATTGCGGGAGAGGAAGAAGGTTCCGGGGCAAGCCTCAATACATTTACTTCTAGAACGCGTTATGACCAGAACACGAGAATCACGAGCCCGCTTTTTCCCAATGTGGAAGAGGTCGTTTTCTCGTCCGATTGTTCGAGTATAGGCAGTCTGTTTAGGCTGCTTAACTTGAAGAAACTTACCATTCCGGAGGATTGCGTCATTACCTCTATTGTTGACGGCAGTTTTTCCTGGTCTCGGAGCGATGACGATCCCAACGTTTGGATTGGGCCTGATTGGGGAGATACAATCGATCTGTCCAAGACTCAGATTACGGAGCTCCCCCCCTCGTCGTTCATGATGAATCCTGTTAGCAAGGTTATTCTCCCGAACACGCTGAAGACGATTAGAACCGATGCTCTTAGGGAAATGCATAATCTTAAAACCATCGTGATTCCGTCGTCTGTTACGAGAATGGAATCCGATGTTTTCTGGCAATCTCCGAATATAGAACTTGTCGAACTTGATGGGGATACTCTCGAGACAATCGAGGGGCAGCTTGCCCTGTGGAATGAAAATTCAGAAGATCATTCGGTTCTCGTCAAAGTTCATGGAACGAAAGAATTGACCGATTCCGTGAAAACGGCGCTGAATACTTCGTTTGTCAATGGTGCTCATGTCGATACGGGTGTTAAGCCGAATGTGAAATTCGAACAGCGTTTCGATGCCAACTACGATGGCGCAGACGCTATTGAGACCCAATGGGTTTCGATGGGTGAGGGCCTTGACGCTGTCGATGCCGAGACGAGCAATGCTCCAGCATTGACGCGTGCGGGCTACACCCTTGCGGGTTGGTATTCCGACGCTGAATGCACCACGCCGTACGATTTCACTGCTCCAATGGAGCATGGCGCTGTGGCGTATGCTGGTTGGAAGCAGATCATCAACGTCGATGTGGTGTACGGCAACGGCTCTGAAAACGCTACGATTGCCGCCGACGAGAACGATCTGATCTCCAGACCGGCAATCGATCCCGTGCGTGCGGGCTACAAGTTCGCCGGCTGGTTCTCTGACGAGGCATACGAGACCGAGTTCGACTTTGCGAAGCCCGTCGTTGAAGGCGCGCGCCTATACGCCGGCTGGTCGCCCGTGAAGGCGAGCGTTGTCAACGTTGACGGCACGAAGACCGACTTGCAGGTCAAGTCCGATGGTACTATCGCAGAGCCCACAGCGCCCACGCGCGAAGACTACGTGTTCAAGGGCTGGTATTCCGATGCCGATTGCACCCAGGCGTTCGACTTCTCGCAGCCTTTGTACGATGACGTGACGCTGTATTCCAAGTGGGAAGCCAAGGCCGCTGAGCCTACCAATCCTGATGACGGCTCGGATGATTCCAGCAATACTGGCACGGGGGACAACGCCCAGCAGCCCGCCGTGCAGCCGAACGGTTCTCAGGATGGCAACGGCACGCAGCAGAGCAGTGGCACGCAACAGAGCGGCTCCACACAGCAGAGCAACGGCACGCAGCAGAGCAGTGGCGCCAACAAGTCCACTTCTCAGGTGTCCGCCCAAACGGGCGATGTAACGACGACTGCGGTGCCTGTCGTTGCATTCGTCTCGGCGATGGCGGCTGCGGTTGCCGCGTTCGCCAGAAAACGTATTGCTCGCCGCTGATCCTGGTGCTTTTTAAGCGATTCGGTGGCTTCGGCCGGAGCGTTGCGCAAATGCGTGGCGCTTCGGCCCTTCTTTTGCAGGGGGTTTGATTATGTATAGGATCGGGGCAATCGTCGCTCGTGTTTCGAGCGTGGGTATACGGCGCGTAGCGACCATCCTTTCCATGATGGTGGTTGCCGCGGCCCTGTGCATAACGACTCCTACGAATTCGGCATTCGCTGCGGGTGGGGTTATGTGTGCTGATGAACTTGCGTTTTCGGGTAATGTCATAAATGGCGACCGCGTGAGTACCGAGCCCAGTCCGGCGTATTTGCTGTGCGTACAGTTCGACAAGAACGTGTCGTATGCCGCTTCTGGTAAAGATGATTCGTTTGTTGAGGAGAACCTTGCGAAGGTGCATCTTGTCGGACCCGATGGAGCAGAGGTCGAGGGCAGCTATACGGGCGGCGCGCACGACCATAGCGACCGCCAGCTTATCTATGTCTATTGCGACGAATGGCTGCAGCCCGCTGCCGAATACAAGGTGATCGTGGATGAGGGCATCATGGCTGCGAACGGCGAAGACAAGCTTGCGAATGCAAAGGTGTACACGTTCACTACATCTGATGAGCTTCCATGTGGTTGGACCATCCACGAGCTGGTTATTGTGGGAGCGGTTGCGTTTGCTCTGGTCGCAGGCGTGTGTGTGCAGGTGGTCCATGTGGTAAGGAGGAACCGCTAATGGGTTGCATAAAACGCTGTGCGTCCCGCTGGCTCGCCGTTTCGCTCATCGTGTTCGCTGGTTTGCTCGCGATGCCTGCCAGGGCGTTTGCCGCTCCCGAACATTGGTTGACGGACATATACGGCAATAATTTGAGCGGCGCAACGGTCGATGTGAGCGTACTCGAGCAGGGAATCATACTTAACGACATTTGGGTGCTGGGTGATAGGCATGGCGGCGGCTGGTTTCGGCTTATCGTGACCGATTTGGATACCGGGACCACGCTTCCGTATGTTGGGTATCAAAATTTAGGCATGACACCCATAGGGGATGAAAAAGATCCCATAAGCGATGCATATATCACGAATCTTTGTCAATGCATCGTTATATACAGTGGCTTTGTTCCCGGCCATAGCTATCAGATTACCCTGCGTTTCAGGGAAAACCCAACCGCGACAGATGAATACGATTACATCACCTTCGGAAGCGGCGGGAGCCAGGACGATGGCGCGGACGACGACGCAGATGACGACACGGATGATAAGACGGACGACGACGCGGATGACGACCCCGATAGCAGCCAGCCCAGCACGGACGGCGACGACTCCGGCGGCACGGGCGGTGACGACTCCGGATCAGGTCAAAGCAAAGTGGATAACCCTGGTATCGAAGATAGCCCCGCAACCGATGCGGGCAATGCGAATGCCGAGAACGCTTCCGCGCCCGACGGGGGTACCCTCAATGCCGACGCGAACGCCGAGTCCGGTCTTTCGACGCGCGACAGCGATTCGGTGGGCGATTTCTCGCTGTCGACCGACGCTCTGCCCGACAGCTCCGACAACGACAACGCCGAGAGCACGAAGAGCAGCACGTTTGGCACGGTGCCTGCGCTCGACGGGGCATCGCTGCTTTCGCTCGGGCAGGTCTATCAAATTTCAAGCAGCGATTCCAAAGGCGCCGAAGGCGGCGCCGATGCGGTAAGCGGAAGCCCCGTTGCGGTCGAGGTAACGGGCATTCCGTGGCTGTGGATGCTGCTGTGGCTTGTCGTCGCGCTTGCATGGCCGGCGGGCATTGCGGCTCGCGCATTGCGCTATCGCTGCGCCGTCCGTCGTGCATCAAGACTCCGCGCGCAGTAGGCGCATGCGCAAGAGGGGGTATTCATGGAAACGGTGGACGTGGCGATTCTGGGCGGCGGCGTTTTAGGCTGCGCCGTGGCGCGCGAGCTTGCGCGCTACCGCCTCGACGTGTGCGTGCTGGAAAGCGCGCATGACGTGGGCGAGGGTTCGAGCAAGGCGAACAGCGGCATCGTGCATGCGGGATTCCAGCCGCGCGCGGGTTCGCTCAAGGGGCGCTCGTGCGTGGGGGGCAATGAGGCGTTCGATGCGCTCGCGAGCGAGCTCCGGGTGCCCTTCGTGCGCTGCGGCGGGCTCATGGTGGCCTTCAGCGCCGAGGGCGAGGAAAAGCTGCAAGCCAAGGCCGAGCGCGGGCGGGGCAACGGCGCGCCTGGTATGGAGATCGTGGATGGCGATGCGGTCCGCGCGCTCGAGCCGCGCTTGTCGCCGCGCGTGACCCGCGCGCTTTTAGCGCCGACGACCGGTGTGGTTTCGCCGTTTCAGCTTGTGCTCGCGCTGGCGCAAAACGCCCAGGCCAATGGCGTGCAATTTCGCTTCAACGCGCGGGTCGTCGGCATCGAGCATGCGCCGGGCGTCGCCTGCCAGGGCGCGGGCGGCGAGGCCTCGGGGCTGCCGTCGGGCTGCCGCTACCTGGTCCGCCTTTCCGACGGAGGGGCCATCGCGGCGCGGTTCGTTGCCAACATGGCGGGCGATTCCGCCGAGGAGCTTGACGCGCAGGTGGCCTTTGCCGATCTGGTGGTGCGTCCGCGCGCGGGTGACTACCTGGTGTTCGACAAGCAGAACCCCGAAACCGCCATTACGCACGTCATCTACCAGGCGGCCGACAACGGCGAGGGCGGCACGCTTTTGGCACCCACGGTCGAGGGCAACCTGCTGGTGGGTCCCACGTCGCGCAACGTGCGCACCTTCCACGATACGGCGTCGCTCGAAAGCGGGCTTTCGCACGTGCGCCGCGTGGCGCGCAAGGTGATTCCCGATATCGATTTCTCGCAGGCCATCGCGAATTTCGCGGGGGCGCGCGCGAACATCGTCAACGTCGCCAAGGAGCGCAAGGACTTCGTGGTGCGCGCGTCGGCGCCCGGCTTCGTGAGCGCGCTGGGCATTAAGAACCCGGGGCTTACCGCATCGCCGTTTTTGGCGGCGCTTGTAGTGCGGCAGCTTGCGGATGAGGGGCTTGCGCTCGAGCCCGATCCCAGCTTCAGCCCGTATCGCCAGGCGTACGTGCCGTTTTTGAAGCGCGACGCCGCCGAGCAGCGCCGCATGCTTGCGGCCGATCCATCGTTCGGGCGCGTGGTGTGCCGTTGCGAGGGCATCACCGAGGGCGACGTGCGCGCGGTGCTGGCCGGTCCGCTGCCGCCTTCCACGCTCGACGGCGTGAAGCGCAGGTTGCGCGTGGGCATGGGGCGCTGCCAGGGCGGCTTCTGCACGCCGCGCGTGGTGCCGGCCATGGCCGACGCCATGGGCATAGCGCCCAATCAGGTGCTGAAGGGCGAGGGCGATGGCCGTTGCGTGCAAAGGAGCGTGAAATAGCATGGATCGGTCGAGGTTCGACGACGTGTTCGATGTTGCCGTGATCGGCGCGGGGCCGGCGGGCATGGCCGCGGCGGTGGCTGCGCGCGAAGCCGGCGCGACGCGCGTGTGCGTGCTCGAGCGCGAGGAGTACTCAGGCGGCGTGCTGCCGCAGTGCGTGCACGATGGCTTCGGCTTGCATCTGTATGGCGAGTCGCTTACGGGGCCCGAATACGCCGAGGTCTGGCGCGCGCAGCTGCGCGAAGCTGGCGTGATGGTGGCGCTTTCGACGACGGTGCTGGGCGTTTCGCTCGGCGAGGGGCTTTTTAGGATCGATGCCGTGGGCTTGCCGCTCGGCGGGCGCGCCTGCGTGCGGGCGCGCAGCGTGGTGGTGGCCACGGGCTGCCGCGAGCGCACGCGCGGTCAGTTGATGATTCCCGGCACGCGCCCCGCAGGCGTGCTCACCGCCGGCGCGGCGCAATACATGGTGAACGTGCAAAACCAGCTGCCGGGCGACAAGGTGGTCATTCTGGGTTCGGGCGACATCGGGCTCATCATGGCGCGCCGCCTGACGCTTGAGGGCGCCGAGGTGCGCATGGTGCTGGGGCAGAAGGCCACGGGGTTATTGCGCAACCACGTGCGCTGCATCCGCGATTTTGGCATTCCCATCCGCTACGGCTGGGGGCTTGCGAGCATTCATGGCAACGGGAGGTTGCGCGGCGTTACCGTGGCTCCTGCCCGCGAGGACGGCACGCTCGACATGGCACGGCGCGAATACGTTCGCTGCAACGTGCTGCTCGTGGCATGCGGGCTTATCCCCGAGCGTGAGGTGATCGACGGGGTTTCCGCGGGATCCGACGAGGGCTTGTTCGTGTGCGGAAACGCGAATGTGCCGCACGACCTGGCCGATCAGGTGACGCAGGAGGGCATCGCGGCCGGCCGCGCAGCCGCGGCGTTCGCCTTGGGCGAGCCGGCGGATGGCGTGGAGCTGCCGGCCGACCTCGCGCGGCTTGCGCGCAAGCGCGTGGTCGAGCCGCGGGGCAAGGTGGCCGACGCGCTCGATGCCGATGCGGCGCCGGGGACGAACCTGGTCGCGTGCTCGGTATGCCCAACGGGTTGCATCGTTGCCGTGGATGCGACGGGCGCGTGCTCGGGCAACGCGTGCGAGCGCGGGGCCGAATTCGCGGCCGCCGAGCTCGCGCGGCCCATGCGCCTGTTCACCGGCACGGTGAAGATTGCCGGGGCGGCCCTGCCGCTGGTGGCGGTGCGCACGTCGGCCGAGGTCGACCGCGCGGTGCTGCTGGACGTGGCGCGCGCCTGCCGGCGCATCGTGGCGCAGGCTCCCGTTTTGGCTGGTCAGGTGCTTGCGCGAGACGTCGCATCGACCGGCGTGGATATCGTGGCGACCGAGAGCATGCCTGCGGTGATTGTTGAAGGGGGGACGTGTGGGGAATAACGTTTCCGCGAGCCGCAGCATGGTGGGCCGCATGGCGCTGTCGGCCGTGCTGCTCGTCGCGCCGTTCGCGCTCGTGTTCGCCTCGCTGTTCATCGGGCGCTATCAGGTGTCGCTGCCCGATGTGTGCAATGCGCTTCTGGCGCTCACGCCGCTTCCGCATGGCGAGGTGTCGCGCGAGGCATTCGCCGTGGTGGCGCAGACGCGCCTGCCGCGCGCGCTGGCCGCCGCGGCTGTGGGCGCGGCGCTCGCTGCGAGCGGGGCCGCCTACCAGGGCGTGTTCCACAACCCGCTGGTGAACCCGGGGCTTTTGGGCGTGAGCAGCGGCGCCGGCTTCGGTGCGGCGCTGGCCATCGTGGCTTTCGGCGGCGGGCTGGCGATTTACCCGAGCGCGTTCGCGTTCGGCATTGCGGCCGTGTGCCTGTCGTATTGGATCGCCCGCGTGTACCGGCAAACGCCGGCCATCATGCTGATACTGGGCGGAACCATCGTGTCGTCGGTGTTCTCGGCGCTGGTGAGCCTGATGAAATACGTGGCCGACCCCGAATCGCAGCTGCCAAGCATCGTGTATTGGCTCATGGGCTCGCTTTCGGGCGTGGGTTTCGGCCAGTTTTGGGCGCTTATCCCCATTTGCGCGGGCGTGGGCGTGCTGCTGGCGTTTTCCGGGCGCATCGACGTGCTGTCCATGGGTGACAAGGAAGCGCGCAGCCTAGGGCTGAACGCCCAGGCCAACAAGGTCGCCATCGTGGGCGGCGCGACGCTTGCCACGGCGGGCGCGGTGTGCCTTGCCGGCGAGGTCGGCTGGGTTGGCTTGGTCATTCCCCATATCGGGCGCATGCTGGTGGGCTCGGGCAATCGGCGCCTGGTGCCGGCATCGCTCGCACTGGGCGCGTCGTTCATGGTGGTGGTCGATCTGGCGTCGCGCTGTCTGTGGGCCTCCGAGGTGCCGCTCGGCATACTCACGGCGCTCATCGGCGCGCCGTTTTTCGTGTATCTGCTGAAACGGACGAGGGGGCGGCAATGGTGATGCGAAGCGAACGCGCTGCGGGGGTGCGGGGCCAGGCTGACGACGTGGCTGTTCGCACCGCCGGTCCCGAGACCATGCTCGGTGTGCGCGGGCTTGCGTTCGGCTATGGCGAGCACGCCGTGCTTTCCGGTATTGATCTGCGGGTTTCGCGCGGAACGTGCACGTGCCTGATGGGCGTGAACGGCTGCGGCAAATCGACGCTCATCGATTGTATCCTGGGTGAGAACCGCCCGCACGCAGGCGAGGTGCTGGTGGCGGGGCGGCCGATTGCCGACATGCGCCCACGCGATGCGGCGCGCTACGTGTCGTACGTGCCGCAGGTGCACGAGCGCTCGTTTCCCTACACGGTGGAGCAGATCGTGTCCATGGGGCTCACTGCGGCCGATGGAGGCTGGGGGTCACCCGGCCCCGATGGTCTCGCGCGGGTGGACGAGGCGCTCGACGGCTGCGGCATAGCGCATCTGGCACAGCGGCCGTACACGTCGCTTTCGGGCGGCGAGATGCAGATGACGCTGTTGGCGCGCGCCCTGGTGCAAGATGCGCCGCTCGTGCTGATGGACGAGCCCACGGCGCATTTGGATTTCCGTAACGAGCTTGTGTTCCTGGAAACGGTCGAGCGGCTCGTGCTGCAGCGGGGCGTCACGGTGCTCATGGCCACGCATGCGCCCAACCAGGCGTTCCATTTGGCGGCGTCGGGCGTTTCCACGCGCGTGGCCGTGATGGACGGCGGGCGCGTGGCCTGCGAGGGCTCGCCGCGCGAAGTGCTTACCGAGGAGGTGCTCGCGCGGGTATTCGGCATCGAGGCGCGGCTCATGGAGGCCGAGCCGAAGGCAGCGGGCGAGCGCCTGCTGCGGCAGATCGTCCCCGTGCGCACCATTGCGCGCGGTGCGGAGCATGAAGGGGGTTCGCGATGATTGATGAAGAAGGACGGGGCACCTTGCCGGGTGGCGAGAGCGCTTCTGGGAAAATCGACTATCGGGCGCGCCGCGCCGAGCAGGCGCGTGCAGCAAGGCGCACGCGCAGATTCGTGGTGCTCGCCGTCGTGATATTCGTCCTGGTGGTGTCCGCGCCGTTGGTGGGTCTTGCCTATATAGATCAGCTTCTCGGCGTCTCTTCTCCTGTTTCGTCTGGTGAGGTTGGTGAGTCCGGCGGGGTGTCTGCCGATGGGCTTGTGGACGCCGCCCGCGTGGTGGTCGATACTACCGGCCGCAGTGTGCAGGTACCCAACGAGCCGCAGCGCATCGCGGTGATGGATTCGTTTTCCAGCGAATTGGCCGTGATGGTGGGCGCGGGCGATCGGCTGTGCGGCGTGCCGGGCGGCACTAAATCGGATGAGCTGCTATGCGAGATATGCCCGCAGCTTTCCGATATGTCGCAGCTTTCGGGCAACATGGTCAACATCGAGGAACTCCTGTCGAAGAACTGCGATCTGGCCATCGTGAAAACCAGCATGTCCGATGCGGAGCTTGCCAAGCTCGATCGCGCGGGCATTCCCTATGTGGTGGTCGATTACTCCACGGTCGACGAGCAGCTTGACGCGATGGAGATCGTGGGGCGGGCGTGCGGCGGCGCGGCCGAGCAAAAGGCGCAGGCGCTTGTCGCGTATTACCGCAGCGTGCGCGCCGAAGTGCAGCAGCGTACGGCCGGGCTTGCGGACGCTGATCGCGTCAGCGTGTACCACTCTATCAACGATGCGCTGCTCACCGACGGGGCGGGCTCGCTCGGCGCGCATTGGATCGCCGAGACGGGCTGCGTCGACGTGTCGGCCGGCATGGAGGCCACGTCGGGCAGCGACTTCAACGCCACGCTCGAGCAGGTGTACACGTGGAACCCGGATCTGGTGATTTGCAATGACGCCAGCGCGGCTGCGACGCTGCAGGCCGATTCGCAATGGGCGGGCCTGAGCGCGGTGCGCGACGGCGGGGTGCACGTTATTCCCACGGGGGCCACGCGTTGGGGACACCGAGGCAGCGTGGAAACATGTATGGCCATGCTGTGGTTGGGCACGGTTGCCTACCCTGATTTGTTCGCCGATGTCAACTTGAAGCAGGAAGTGGTGGATTACTACCACGACTATCTGGGGATTTCGGTGGATGACGCCACCTACGAGAAGATGATCTCAGGGGAAGGGCTGCGCACGTCGGGCGGCGGCAATGGCAGCGGCGGCGGCACGGGCCAAGGCTCGGGCGGCGGCAACGGCAGCGGCGGCGGCAACGGCGGCGGCGGAAATGGAAATGGGGGCGGCCGGAATGCCTAGGGCCGATAAATTGCTGTACGGGGGCTCGATCGATGAGGAGGCCATGCCACGGTTGGTGGTGTGCTGCGTGGACGATACCGACGACGTGACGCGCGAGACCAGCACCGGCTTGGTGGCCGAGGCCATCGCCGAGGGCGTGGCCGAGCTTGGGGGCTGCATGGTGCTCGGCATCACGCGCCACCAGCTGCTTCTGGCCGAGGGCGTGCCGTACACCTCGCACAACTCGTCGATGTGCTTCATGGCGCGCATGCCTGAAGGGGCGTCGGGCGCGCTGCGCGAGCGGGCGGTCGGAGAGATCGGGCGGCTTTCGGCCGTCTCGGCCGACCCCGGACTGTGCGTGGCCGATATGCCGGCGGCATGGTTCGGCGAAGGCTCGGCGCCCGGCGCATGGTCGGCGGCACCCGCGCAGGCTCGCGCCGAGCTGGCGGCGCTGGCGAGCTTCGGCGTGCGCGCCCAGCGCGAGGTGCTCGCGAAGGAGGAGGCCTACGCGCTGGTCGACGGCATCGGCTGGTTGCGTCTTTCCGAGCACGGGGGCACCGGGCAGGGCGTCATCGGCGCGCTGGCCGGCGTGGGCCTGCGGCTTGCGGGCAACGATGGGCGCTTCCGCGGTAAGTGGGATTTGGCGGCCATGCTCGGCGTGAGGAACGCCCAGGCGTCGGTGGGCATGGTGCGCGCGGGGCTTTCCGCCTTGGCGTGCGGACCTGTCGACGTGCGCGATAGCGCATGGGAGCCCATCGCTGACGATGTGCCGCTTTCTCTTGACGCCGAGGCAAAACCTGTGCTGCACGGCGGTGCCGTGACGCTGGTGTGCCGCATGGAGCGCGGCGTGGCCATGCCGTGCCGCAAGCTGGATTTGGACAGCATGGCAGCCGCGGGTGCGGGCACGGGCGCGGCCGCGGGTGCGCCCGCGGGGGCCCGCAGGCGCAACGCAGCGGGTGCAATGGGGCGCGGCTGCGGGCGCTTCCAGCCCGACAACGACGTTGAGGAGCGCCTGCTCGATGCGGGGCGCATCTGCGAGAATTGCCTGTTCAGGCGCAAGGACGCAAGCGGGTTCTCGTGCATGCTCGATGTGCCTTCCCCGCCATTTCCCGCACCTTCTTCCGAAAATTCAGTCGCGCGTGCCGCGGCTTCGATAGACGTGTAAACGCTGGCCGCGGGCCGCCGAACGAAAGGTTGAACATGGAACAGACGGATATTTTGAACGCGTTGTATCTCAACGACGTGCTGCACACGGTGGGAAGCGTGCTGCTGGTGCCCGTGGTGGTGCTTTTGCTGGCGCTCATCGTGTACGCGCTGTATTGCGTGGGGTCGATCGTGATCGAGGCCGTGTGCGAGCGCAGGCGCTACCGCGCGGCCATTCCGCAGCTGCTGGCGCAGCTTGATGCCGCCGAGCCCGACGACCTGTCGCGTGTTATCGACGAGAGCGGGCTTCTGCGAGAGCACAAGGACGACTTGGACGAGCTGGTGAATTATCTGTATCTGCCCGAGGACGCGCGCACCGAGGTGGCCAAGCGCCTGCTCGCCAACGAGAGCCTGGCGTACAAGAAGGTCGTGGGGCGCACCGACACCATCTCGAAGATCGCTCCGATGCTGGGCCTTATGGCCACGCTGATCCCTTTGGGCCCGGGCATCGTCGCCATGGGGCAGGGAGATACCGAGCAGCTGTCCCAGTCGCTGCGCGTGGCGTTCGACGGCACCGTGGCCGGCCTGCTGACCGCCGTGGTGTGCCTGGTGGTGTCGCGTTTGCGCAAGCGCTGGTACGCCGATTACCTGGTGAGCCTCGAGGCCGCCATGAACACGCTGTTGGAGAAGGCGCGCGTCATGCACGAGCAGGGGTATGGGTTCAAGCCGGCGCAGTTCGAGTACGACAAGAGCGGGCGCCGCGCCGTGAAGAAGCTGCTGACCGTGGCGAATACCCCGGTCGGTTCGGGCGAGAGGGCCGGTGAATAGCGATGGCCATCGGATCGAAGAGCCTGCTTGATTCGCAGTTGCTGAATCTCGGCGACGATGACGGTGATGATGACCCGCGCACGGGCCTGGTGAACCTGGCCGATGTGATGCTCGTGTTCGCGTGCGGGCTCATCGTGGCGCTCGTTGCGCGCTACAACGTGAATCTGACCGAATATCAGCCTGACGACGACATGGAGCACGTGACCCAGCAAACTCAAGAGGCGCAGCAGGAAATCATGGCGTCGAGCGCGACCTACAACGAGTTCGGCACCGTCTATCAAGACGCCGAGACCGGCGAGCTTTACATCGTGAAGAACAGCGACGCGGTCGACGTACGGGAAGAGGGCTAGCCCGGCGGTTCCCCGCCGGGCTTAAATGCCTTGAATCGTTGCCGAGCTGCTAGCGTCGCTACTTGATCACGCGCACGCGGTAGATCGAGGGAATCTGCTTCAGCTCGCTGATCGTCTCGTCGTCAAGATGCTCGTCGGTGTCGAACATGGTGTAGGCGTTCTCGCCGGCGCTCTCGTTGACCATGCGCTGCACGTTGGCGTTGT
>CAVHXL010000009.1:0-23604 GCA_963639885.1 bacterium
CGGCCTGCCGGTGACCCGCCTGCTCAAGGAATTCCCCGACCTGCGGCAATAGGTGGCATGTCGTCTATTGCCGCGTTGCCTGGGGCACGTCGCCGGCCTGCCTGCGTGCGCGCCGGGCAATTCAGGCTGGGACCGCGGCCCGCTCGGGCCCCTCGGCCCGGTCGGGCCCCGCGGCCCGCTCGGCCCGCTCGGCCCGGTCGGGCCCTTCGGCCCCCCCTCGGCCCGCTCAGCCCGCTCGGGCTGTTCGGCCCGGTCGGCCCGCTCGGCCCGGTCGGTCTGCTTTCTCCGCTCGGCGCCCTTCTATTTATGTGGCGTTACGGTATTGTCACGTGGCCGATATAACCGAATGGTAAACTTACCAGCGTTTAGGCGCTTGAGCGCTCCATGCAGGTAAAACGCAGCAAAGAGGTTGGCACCGTGCATAACGACATAGATCGTATCCTGTTCAGCGAGGAAGAGATCGCCGCGCGCGTTGCGGAGATCGGGGCTGGCATCAGCGAGGATTTCAAGGATGCCGAGGATGGCATCATCCTGATATCGGTTCTTCGCGGTGCGGCCATTTTTATGGCTGATTTGGCAAGGCAGATCACCATTCCGTGCGAAATGGACTACATGGCCGTTTCGTCGTACGGCAACGGGGCGAAGAGCTCCGGCGTCGTGCGCATTCTGAAAGACCTGTCGTCCAAGATCGAAGGCCGACATGTCGTCATTGCCGAGGATATCCTCGATTCGGGCCTCACGCTTCGCTATCTGTTGAAGAACCTGCAGGCGCGCAACCCGAAATCGCTCACAGTCGCCACGCTGCTGCGCAAGAAGACGCGTGCGCAGGCGAAGATCGACTGCGCCTATATCGGTTTCGAGTGCCCTGATGAATTCATCGTTGGTTACGGGCTCGACTATGCGGAACGCTATCGCAATCTGCCCTATATCGGCGTTTTGAAGCCCGAGCTCTACAACTAGGAAGCAAGGTCCATGCCTCAAGACAACAAGCAGCTTCAACAACCCAATCCGCGCATGACCATCATCGGCGTGGTCATCTTCCTTTTGGTCGTGTTTTTCGTTGGCCAGCAGTACATGGCGGTGTCGCAAACCTCGCAGACGACCACCGATAAGCTGGCCGCGTCCGAGTTTTTGCAGGCGGTCGAGCAGGATCGCGTGACGAGCGTCACGTACAGCGCCGGCGATTACACCATCTCCGGCACGTATTACCCGGCTGCGACGGCCGGTTCGACGGCTGCCGACGCCTTCAACGACGCCTTCAGCGCGCTTAATGCCGCCCTTCTGTCGGAGAAGACCGACACGGGGAAGACTCCGGCGGGCATCGGAACCACCGACCTCGAGGGCAAGTCGCTCGGCAACGAGCACAATTTCACCGCCACGTGGGCCGGCAGCTCCCTGTCCGACCTGATGGCGCAGCACCCTGAAATCAAATATGAGGTGAAAACGCCCAGCCCCTGGGGGGACATCCTCACCACGCTTCTGCCCATCATCTTGATTGGCGCCATGCTGTTCTTCCTGTTCAATCAGATGCAAAAGGCGAACAATTCCCAAATGAACTTCGGGAAAGCCAAGGCGAAGCAGACGCTTGAGGAACGCCCCGACGTCAAGTTCGAGGATGTTGCCGGCGTTGATGAGGCGGTCGAGGAGATGAAGGAAATCAAGGATTTCCTCGCGAACCCGGCTAAGTATCAATCCATGGGCGCGAAAATCCCGCGCGGCTGCCTGCTGGTGGGCCCCCC
Source organism: bacterium (assembly GCA_963639885.1). Taxonomy (GTDB): domain Bacteria; phylum Actinomycetota; class Coriobacteriia; order Coriobacteriales; family Eggerthellaceae; genus Senegalimassilia. The sequence goes on from CAVHXL010000009.1 coordinate 1,740, forward strand.
GGGTACCGGCAAGACGCTGCTCGCGCGTGCCGTAGCCGGCGAGGCGGGCGTCCCGTTCTTCAGCATTTCCGGCTCCGACTTCGTCGAGATGTTCGTCGGCGTGGGCGCCTCTCGCGTGCGCGACCTGTTCAAGCAGGCAAAGGAAGCCAGCCCCTCGATCATCTTCATCGACGAGATCGACGCTGTGGGCCGTCAGCGCGGAACCGGCCTGGGCGGCGGTCACGACGAGCGCGAGCAGACGCTCAACCAGCTGCTTGTGGAGATGGACGGCTTCGACGCGAACGACTCCGTCGTGCTCATCGCCGCAACCAACCGATCCGACGTTCTTGACCCGGCGCTGCTGCGCCCGGGCCGTTTCGATCGCCAGATCGTCGTCGATGTGCCTGATGTGAAGGGCCGCGAGCGCATCCTGAGCGTTCACGCGAAGAACAAGCCGCTCGGCAGCGACGTCAACCTGGCGTCGGTGGCGAAGCTCACCGCTGGCTTCTCGGGCGCCGATCTGGCCAACCTGCTGAACGAGGCTGCGCTTCTGACAGCGCGCCGCAACAAAAAGATCATCACGCAGCAGGAGGTCAGCGAGTCGATGGAGCGCGTCATCGCCGGACCTGAGCGCAAGGGCCGCGTGATGGACGAGCAGACCAAGCACACCATCGCGTACCATGAGAGCGGACATGCCTTGGTTGGGCATTTGCTTCCGAAGGCTGACCCGGTGCATAAGATCAGCATCATCAGCCGTGGTCGCGCATTGGGCTACACCCTGTCCATCCCCAAGGAGGACAAGGTGCTCAACTCCATCGGCGAGATGCGTGACGAGCTGGCCGTGTTTTTGGGTGGGCGCGTTGCCGAGGAGATCTTCTGCGACGACGTGACCACCGGCGCCAGCAACGACCTCGAGCGTGCGACGAAGATGGCGCGCGCCATGGTGACGCAGTACGGCATGTCGTCCGAGCTGGGCACTCAGGTGTTCGGCCAGCCGAATCATGAGGTGTTCCTGGGCCGCGACATGGGCAACACGCAGGACTACTCCGAGGAGACGGCGCGTCGTATCGACGATGAGGTTGCTCGCATCATGAAGGAAGCGCATGATCGCGCATACGAGATTTTGAGCAGCCATCGCGAGCAGATGGATCTGATGGCAAGCGTCCTTCTCGAGCGTGAGACCGTTGAAGGTGAGGCATGTCAGGCGTTGCTCGACAACAAATGGGATGATTACCTGAATCGCGAAGGCGACATCATCGCCCAGAAGGAAGCCGAGGAGGCGGCGGCCCGTGCTCGCGATGAGCAGCTGGCCGACCCGAATTGGAATGGCGGCGAGCCGTCGGCCGCGCCCGCTGCTCCTGCAGCGCCGGTGCCGCCGCAGCAACCGCCTGCGCCCGGCGCTCCCGTACCGCCTCCGGGCAGTGGGAGCAACTCCAACCGTTAGGTTTTATCAGTGAGAGGAAAGGCGGCTGCGGCTGCCTTTCCGTTTTGTACGGCAGCCCTTCGTCGAATTGGGGAACGGGGACGGAGCGGCACTCTTGATGAACTTCCCCATCGGTAGAAAGGCATCAAACATGATGTGGAAATGCGGCTCATTCGAGTTCGACACCCGCCGCCCGGTGATCATGGGCATCTTGAACGTCACGCCGGACAGCTTCAGCGATGGCGGGACTCACAACGATCCCGAAGCGGCTCTTGCCTGGGCGCGCAAGCTGATGGACGACGGTGCGCATATGATCGATGTCGGCGGAGAGTCAACGCGCCCCGGCTCGGCCGAGGTGTCGGTCGAGGAAGAGGTCGCGCGCGTGCTTCCCGTGGTGCGCGCACTTGTTGAACAGGGCGTTTGCGTGAGCGTGGATACCCGTCACGCTGAAGTTGCCCGCGCATGCGTCGCCGCCGGGGCCGCCGTCATCAACGATGTTTCCGGATTTCGCGACCCCGCCATGGTTCAGGTCGCCGCGCAAAGCGATTGCGGCGTGGTGGTCATGCATATGCAGGGCGAGCCGGGCACCATGCAGGAAGACCCTCGATACGCAGACGTCGTCATCGAGGTTCGCGATTATCTGCGCGATCAGGCGGAGATGCTTGAGGCTGCCGGCATCGCGCGCGAGCGCATCTGCGTCGATCCGGGCCCGGGTTTCGGCAAGACGGCTCAGCAGACGCTCGAGCTGGTTCGAAACTTCCACGAGTTCAGCCGGCTGGGTTATCCGGTGATGGTCGCGGTTTCGCGCAAGAGCTACCTGGGATTCGCCTATGGCATAGACGACCCCTGCGAGCGCGACCACGTCAGCGCGACCGAGGCGCTTGCGGCCTGCGAGCTGGGCGCATCGGTGGTGCGCACCCATAACGTGGCTGAAACCGTCAAGGAACTGGGCGACCTGCATCCGTACGTGCTGTTGGGCTTGGGTTGCAACGTGCCCCTGGTGGCCAACCCGGGTGAGGAGCGCGAGGGGAAGATCGCCATGCTTAACCAGGCCATCACCGAGCTCTGCAGCGTTCCCGATTCGCAGATCATCGACATCTCAAGCTTCTATGAGAGCGAGCCGGCCTATTACGAGGATCAGGATACGTTCGTCAATGCCGTCGTGCTGATGCGCACGGGCATCGCGCCGAAGGAGCTTCTGGGCTACCTGCACGCGATCGAGAACAGCCTTGGCCGCGTCCGCGAGATCGAGAACGGGCCACGCACTTGCGACCTGGATATTCTCGACTATCAGCTTTACGTCACGGATAACGAGGTGCTCACGCTTCCCCATCCGGGTATCTTGGAGCGCGATTTCGTGCTGAAGCCGCTGCTCGAGCTGCGTCCCGCGCATGTGCTCGCCAATGACGTGCAGGTGGCGAAAGCGGCCAAGCCCGAATCCGAGCGCTACGGCAAGGCGATGCGGGTGAAGCGCTAGGAGATGGCCGCGGTGGAGTTTCGAATCGAGTCATACGAGGAGATAACCTCAACAAACGATCGAGTCAAGCAAGCGATCGATGCCGATGAGCCGGAGGGCTTGGCGGTGCGCGCGCTTGTTCAGACGGCAGGGTACGGAAGGCAGGGAAGGGCGTGGCAAAGCCCGCTTGGCGGGATGTACCAATCGTTTCTGCTGCGTCCCCAGGTGCCTCCCGCGCAGCTGCCCACGTTGAGCTTGCTCGTTGGGCTGGCGGTCCGGCGCGCTGTCGTCGGCTTGGTTCCGCAGCTTTCGTCGCGCGCGCAAGTCAAGTGGCCGAACGATTTGGTCGTGGCGCCGCTTGCGTCCGGTGCGACGGGTGAAGCCGCATCGGCGGCATCTGCTGCGTTTTCGTCCGCCGCCCCGTCTTCGTCCGCGGCCCCGCTTTCGGCTGCCGCCCAGTCTTCGCCCGAGGCGGGGTCTTCGGCTGCCGCCCCGTCTTCGTCCGCGGCGGGCTCTTCGGCGTCTTCTCGGTCCCCCCAGCCTCCTCAGCCATTCCTTAAGCTCGGAGGTATTTCGCTCGAGGCTCATCGCGGTGCTGTTTGCGTCGGCGTCGGCGTCAACGTGTCCCGTTCGGTGGATGAAGCGCAGGGAGGCGGGAAGAACATCCCCGTGTTCCTCGACGAGCTCGGCCTTTCCGGCGATCGCGTGGAGGAGCGGATCGCGAGAGTTGCGGATGCGGTCTGCGATCAGATAGCTGCTTTGTATCCTGAATGGTGCCGGGTCGGATTCGCCCCTTTCGCGGAGGAGCTCAATGCCTGCTCGGCTTTGACCGGGCGCGTGGTTCGCATGGAGGATATCGAGGGAAACCTGCTGGCATCAGGAACGGTGCGATCTATTTGCCCCGATGGGAGGCTTGTTCTGGGCACGCCTGAGGGCGAAGAGATCCTCGTCGGATCGGGCGAGGCCCATATTCGCGCGTAGGGTGCGGGCGTGATCGCGGGCCAGCACGCGGGCAGGGGCGCGCGGCAGGCCGCTACGACCTTGGGGTTCGGGCGTGATCGATGGGTCTGCTCGCAGGCGGCAGGCGCATGGATGGGCGGGAGCTCGGTCGGATGCCGCCTGTTCGGCGACATGCGGATTCGCCTCACGGGTATCCTGCACCCATATGAACGTCCGGTGTAGGCTTTCAGGTCACGGGGCCGGGTGTAGCCACTGGGCCGATCCCGCCGTACAATGATTTCCTGACAGATAACAGAAACGAATAATACGAAGAAATCGAAAGGCATCTGCACGATGACAGCGCATCCTGACGCGCCAAAACAGCGCGAATCCAGTTCCTCTGCTGATTTGGGCAACGGCGAATCGAATAAAGTCGGAGCAACCGTGGCGGACTCGATCGTGAAAAACGAGGAAGCCTGCGCGATGGAGGGTTCCGGCACCCCGCCTTCCGCGAAAGCCCCCTCCGATGCCCCGGGCGCGCCTGGCGGCGGGCAGCATCAGAAGGTTATGCGCATGGGCTCCGAGTCCATCCCGCGCCTGATCACCGAATTTGCTGTTCCGTCCATTCTGGGCATGCTGGTCAATGGCGCTTACAACGTCATCGACTCCATCTTCCTGGGGCAGGCCATGGGCGAGATCGGTCTGTCTACCGCTACCGTCGCGATGCCCATCATGACGGTGTTCTTGGCTATCGCCCTGCTTATCGGCAATGGCGGCAATGCGCTCGCCGCGTTGCGCATGGGCGAGGGGAAGCCCGCCGAGGCGGAGCGAAGCCTGGGCAATACCGTGACGCTTGCCATCATCATGTCGGTAATCGTCGCCGTGGCCGTCTTCATCCCCCCGTGCATGAACGGTTTGCTGAGCATTTCGGGCGCAACCGCTGAGGTATGGGATTATTCCCGCTCGTTCATCCAGATCATCTCCTGCGGCTTCATCTTCCAATGCATCGGCATGGGCGTGAACAACTTCATCCGCACTGCTGGCGCGCCTAATCGCGCGCTTGGCACCATGGTTATCGGCGCGGTTGCATGCACCCTGTTCAACGCGCTGTTCGTTCTGGTTATGGGCCTTGGGGTGGTCGGTAGCGCGCTTGCGACCATTTGCGGTCAGGCTATATCCTGCGCAACCGTGCTGTGGTATTTCTGCCTCACGAAGGGCGTTCCCATGCGCCTGCGCGCAAGCATGATGCGTCTGAAGGGCGAGACCGTGCGCCTGATCCTCACGCTCGGCCTCGCAAGCTTCTTGGTGCAGGCGGCGGCTTCCGTCGTGAACTTCCTGCTGAATAACCTGTTGAACGTTTACGGCGCCCAGAGCGCCATCGGTGCCGAGGGGGCGCTTGCCTCGATCGGCGTGGTGCAGCGCGTTGCGGCGTTCGTGGTGCTGCCGCTGGTCGGCATGTCCATCGCCATTCAGCCGCTGCTCGGATTCAACTACGGCGCGCGCCTGTATCTACGCGTGAAGAAGACGTTGGCCTGGGGCGTTGCGGGTGCGACCGTTATCGCCGTGGTGCTGTGGGCCCTTGTGCACCTTTTCCCGACGCAGATCGTGGGGTTCTTCGGCATCACCGATCCGAACCTGGTCGACTTCACGGTGTTCGCTCTTAAGGTGCAGCTGATCATGATCCCGATCGTGGGATTCCAGATCGTCGGATCGAACTACTTCCAGGCAACCGGTCAGCCGCTGAAATCCTCGTTCTTGGCTTTGACGCGTCAGATCTTGTTCCTGATTCCCGCGCTGATGATTTTGCCGACGGCATTGCCTGCTCTTTTCCCGCAATACTCGGCGCTCGACGCGCTGTACTTCGCGGCGCCCGTTGCCGACTTCCTCGCTATCTTCGTGACCTTCGTTTTCGTGATGGTGGAACTGCGGCGTTTGCATAAGCTGGAGACGGGGCAAGCCGAGGCGAAGTTCTAGGGAGAAGCCGGATGCAGGGGGGGGCGGCGGTGCGCTGGGATTTTCGCTCGACCTCGCGAATCCCTGCAGCATAGGTTGCCTTTAGCAGAGGGGTTGCCTTTCGCGGCGGGATTGCCTTATGCGAAGGGGCCGTCTTCCGCGGCGCCGCCCCCCGTCCCGGATACGCAGCTCCCGTTGCGCTTGCTGCATCTTGGCCGCTGTGAACACTTGCGAAATCTCATGGGCTGAACCCGGGGCGCGTGCTACAATTCCCCCCACAATCTATAGGAAATAGGGTGATAACCGCGATGGTCTCGGTGTCGCCCGCGCTACACGCAATCGCCTCTCGTGCATGATGGCGTTGCAAATCAATTGGGTGGGCTTAAGAAAGCCGGAAGGGAAAATGATGGAACAGGCACAGAAGAAAGTTATAACGGGGTCTCGCACGCGTTCGATCGCATTCGTTGCTCTTACCGTAGCGATTACGGCGGTTTCCGCTTGGGTGACGGTGCCGATCGGCCCCGTTCCGTTCACGTTGCAGATTTTCGCCGTGGCGTTCATGCTGCTGGTTCTTTCCCCGAAAGAGGCTATCGCGGCCATTACCATCTACCTTGCGCTCGGCGCCGTCGGCGTTCCCGTGTTCAGCGGCATGCGAGGTGGCATCGGTGTGCTGGCGGGCGCGACCGGTGGCTTCCTGTGGGGTTACCTGCTGGGCGTTGGCTTGGCCGTGGTGGTGCGCGCGGGTTTGAAAGCCGCATTCGGCCGTGGCAAGGAATCGGTTGGCGCTAAGGCGTTCGCGATCGATTTTGCAACGGGATTCGTGTTCTTGCTGGTCGCGTACGTATGCGGCTGGGCGCAACTGATGGCGGTTGCGCATTACTCGGCGCTCCAGGCTTTCGCTGCCGGTGTCGCGCCGTTCATCGTTATCGATTTGGTTAAGTTGGCCGCCGCTGTCGTATGCGCTCGCGCGGTGAATACCGCGGTTGGGCGTATTAAGGCGTAAGGGTCGCGCAAGGCACGCGGGCCGTATCGGTTTCGGCCCGCATCGTGCAGCTTCGCGTCGCGCGAAAGCCCGACCCTTCAGCAAGCTAACAAGCTAATAAGCTAACAAGCCGGCAAGCTGGTAAGCTTGCCGGCAGCGTTTTTTGGGCGCGATGCCGAGCCGTGAAGACGGTCGTCGGTTACGCGCCCCTTCGGTATTCCTACGCTTCGTACAAGATGGCGCCGCTGGTGAAGCCGCCGCCAAAACCGACGAGCACCACTTTGTCACCCGGATGGATGCTGCCGTTCTCGTAGGCGTCGGACAGCGTCATCGGGATGCATGCCGATGATGAATTGCCACGGTGCGCGATGGACAGCTGGAAACGCTCGAGCGGCAACCCCATCCGCTTCGCCGCATAGCGGATGATCCGCTCATTAGCCTGATGGGGAACGATGAACTGCACGTCGTCGATGGTGAGGTCCGCACGTCTCAGCACTTCCTCGATTGCCGCGGGCATGGCGCTTGTGGCGAACTTGAACACCTTCTGCCCATGCATGTAAAGCGCTTGGCGCGGAGCGCCGGCTGCGATGCGCTCGGTTTCCTCAAGCTCGGCGGCGATGGCGATATCCCCCAGATCGGCTTCGTCGAAAGCGGCAACATCGATGCCGTCCTCGGTGAAGGGGGTCGGGGCGTCGAACGTCGATGGGCATGTCAGGGCGTTGGTGTCATCGTCGTCGTTCTTGATGAACCACGACAGGATGCCGGGCTTCGTTTCGTCCCATTCCACTACCGCCGCTCCTGCGCCGTCTCCGAACAGGACGCAGGTATTGCGGTCTTTCCAGTCAACGATGCGCGTCAGGCGCTCGGAGCCAACCACCAGCACGTGACGAATGGGATTGCGGCTTTTGGAACCCGGGGTGCCCGGCGCGGTGGCGACCATCATGGATTCGGCGATGGTGAGGCCGTAGATGAAGCCGGTGCAAGCGGCGTTCATGTCCAGCGCGGCGGCGTTGACAAGGCCGAGCCGACGGCGAAGGACGGCCGCGCACGTGGGAACCACTTCGTCGGGGGTAATGGTCGAATAGATGATCAGGTCGATTTCCTCGGGGGCGATGCGGCGGGTGGAGAAGCCGTCCTCGTCCCAACCGAGTGCTTTGCGAGCGGCGCCCTCGGCGAGGTCGACGTTCGTCTCCTCGACGCAGATGCGGCGGGTGAGGATCCCGGTTCGTGAGGAAATCCACTCATCGGAAGTGTCGACGAGCTTGGTCAGCTCATCGTTGGGCACTTCGAGTTTGGGCAGCTGCTTGCCGCAGCCGATGATGGTGCAACCCATGATGCTCCTTTTGCGGGGGCTTTTACGGCCCCGAAATTGTGTGGGACGAACATAGAGTATAGCACCGGGCCTTGGCCGCAAAGCGACGCCCGGCGTACTTCCGCAGATGTGGCTTTTGCAGCTTGGACCCTATTTGGAGGACGCTTTCGCCGGGATGGAGGGGATGGCCACGATGAAGCACGCCCCTCCTTCTGGCCGGTTGAGCGCTTCGACGGTTCCATCGTGCGCCTCGGCAACCGACTTGACGATGGCCAGCCCAAGCCCCGTGCCGCCTGTGTTGCGGGCGCGGCTTGCGTCGGTTCGGTAGAAACGGTCGAAGAGCATCTTCGGGTCGACGTCGCCGAATCCAGTGCCGTCGTCTTTGACCGATACGATCGAATTGCCCGAAAGCCCATAGAGCTCCACCAAGATATGGCCTCCCGGCTCGATGAAACGGCTCGCGTTCTCCACGAGGTTGGTGATCGCCTGCCTGAGTGCGTCGGGGTCGCCAAGCACGTCGGGCGCCTCGCCGACCACCTGCACGTTCGCACCGCGCTCGATGAGGATGGGGGTGAGCGCGTCAACGACGGATGTCGCCAGCTCGCGGAGATCGACGCGTTGCATCTCGGCCGGGATGGGCGATTGCTCGATTTTCTGCAAGGTGAGCAGATCGTGGGTCAGGCGGCTGAGGCGCTCGCTTTCGCTGACGATGATGGAGCAGAATTTGTCGTGCAGCTCGGGCGGAAGGTCGGGGTCGCTGAGCATTTCGGCGTTGCCGCGGATGGCCGTCAGCGGGGTACGCAGCTCATGCGCGACATCGCTGATGAAGTCGTTCTGACGGCGCTCCTTGATGGCTAGGTCGTGCTGCTGTTGCTGGGTGGTTTGCACGAGCGTCTTGAAATCGCAGGCGAGCAGATCAGCCTCGTACATGCGGCCGTCGGGCTCGATCGCGATGTTGGCCCCGTGGCGCCAGGCGGCTATCCTCTTTGTGAGGTCGATGAGCGGCTCGGTAAGAAAATGCCCGATCAGAAGGCTGATGCAGAAGATGATGATGCTGCTGGGCAGGAGAAGCGCGATGGCGAACAGGGGCGTGTCGAACAGGAACATGCACAGCACGAGGCATGCCGCCGATAAAAGGAGCCCGAGCAGGGTGGAAAGCAGGGCGAAATATGTTTGCAGTCGCTTGATGGCCGGCTCTATCGTTGCGGGCGGATGGTTTTAGGCGAGGGTCGCTAAAGCTTGAAGCGATAGCCGTAGCCGCGTACCGTTTCGACGATGCCCGGATCATAGCCAGCGCTTTCGATCTTATCGCGCAAGCGCTTGATGTGCGTATCGACCGTTTTCGTCTCAGTGAGGAACTCCCAGCCCCAGGCGTCGCGCAGAAGCTCTTCGCGCGTGACGACCTTGCCGGCGTTTTTCATGAGGCAGCTGAGAAGCTCGAACTCGCGCGGGGTCAAATCGATGTCGCCCGCGGTGCCCGTGGCGGTATGCGCGTCTTCGTCGAGCGTTATGCCGCCAGCTGTGATGGCGTTGCTCTGCCCGGGCAGGTCGGAACCCTGGCTGCGACGGAGCAGGGCGCGAACGCGCGCGATGAGCTCGCGAACGCCGAAGGGCTTTGCCAGGTAGTCGTCACCGCCGATCTCAAGGCCGACCACCTTGTCGAGCTCGGAGTCGCGTGCGGAAAGAAACAGGATGGGAGCCGGCGTTTTCGGGCGCAGGCGCCGGCACAGCTCGTAGCCGTCCATTCCCGGCAGCATGATGTCGAGCACGAAAAGATCGTAGTCGTTTTTGAGCGCCATCTCGTAGGCTTCCTCGCCGTTGTTGACGACGTCGGGCGCGAACCCCTCCTTCTTCAAGGCGTAGCTGACGAATTCGGTGATCGACTGCTCGTCGTCGACGACGAGGATGCGTGCGGGGTTTTCGCTCATGAGTGCCTCTTTCGTACGTTTCGGCCGCATTCCGGCCGTATCTCGCGCCGGGCGGTTGCCGTGGCCGTGCCTCACGTCGGGCGTTGCGCCGCTGCGGGCATGCCATGCGCCGGGTGCCGTGCCATGCGCCGCGGCCGTGCCGCGCGCCGGGCGGCTGTCGTTTCGACAACTATACCAGTCGGCCCCTGATACGGCGGTGCTTGTCGCGAACACGTTACCTGGAAGTTGGGCGGGTTGCGCCGTCAGGTTGCGTTCGGTAGCGTACAATCGTCGGGATATCGAAACGAAAGGGGTGCGAACATGCTGCTCGCAATCGACGTCGGCAATACCCAGACCGTGATCGGCGTGTACAAGGGAGCCGATCTGCTGCATTGCTGGCGCGTCGCCACGAATAAGCTGCATACGTGCGACGAGCTGCGGGTGAAGCTGCTCCCGCTTCTGAATTCCGAGAATCTGGGCTTCGATGACCTGGACGGCGTCGCGCTCGCGTCGGTCGTGCCGGCGCTCACGACGGCGTGGTGCCAGGCGACTAAGCAGATGCTCGATGCGCGCGCGGTGGTGTGCACCGCCGAGACGGCCGGCTCCCTGTTCGACGCCGGCGACTATCCCAACCCGCGCGAGATCGGCGCCGACCGCATCGCCGACTGCGTTGCCGCGCGCAGCTTGTACGGCGCGCCGGTGGTGGTGGTCGACTTCGGCACCGCAACCAACATGGAGGTGGTCGATCGCGAGGGCGCCTTCGCGGGCGGCATCATCGCTCCGGGCGTGGAGACAAGCTCGCGCGCGCTGTTCAGCCATGCAACCAAGCTCGGCGCGATCGATCTGATCAACCCCCATGTGGCCATTGGGCGGAACACGGTTCAAGCCATGCAGGTGGGCATCGTGTATGGCGAGGCCGACCGCGTCGACGGGCTGGTCGAGCGTATCTTCGGTCAGCTGGGCTATCGCGCTCCCGTTGTCGCGACGGGTGGGCTCGCGCGTCGCGTGGCGCCCATTTCGCGAACGATCACCGAAGTGAACCAGCAGCTTACGCTCGAGGGCTTGCGCCTGGTGTACGATGCGTTCATCGCTGCCGATGAAACAGGCTTATACGGCCGTGTGAACAGGTAAAACGCAGCTTTCTCACCAACGCCTCACCAACACTTGGTGAGGCGTTTTTCGTGATGGGGGACCCCTTCTGAATCGCCAACGAACTGGCGAGCCCCTTATGGCATTTCACCCTTAATCGGGCGTTTTGAGCGCCTTGCTCTCCCCGTAGTATCAACGGTGCGCAGTGCGGACGAGGCGCTGCGGGAGGAGGGGTTCTCATGACGAAGATTATTGAAGACGAAAGCAACAAGGCGGTAGTCGATATCGCCAACGAGGCGGAGGGCGCGGGTTTCGCGGAAGCATCGTCGGCCAGTGAAGCGACGGCGCTTTCCGCCGACGAGACGGCGACCTCGCTTGCGAGCGATGCCGCGAGCGAGCTTGCCGCGCGGCTTGCCGTCGAGCGCGCGCTGACCGCAAACCACGCCAACACGCTTCCCATGCTCGAGATCCTGCGTGCGTGCGACTCCGATGAGTTCCGTCCGTATCGCGAGATCGAGGATGAGGTGTATGACCTTCCCGTCATGCAGCTGAGCCATCAGAACGCCCATACGCTGTCCTTGCTTCTTGTCGAATGCGGCGCGCTCGAGCAGACGTTCGTTGAAGAGGAGCCTGCTGGCGCCGTGCCTGCGAGCGATTCCCCGGACGCTGGCGCCGATGCCGCCCCCGCTGTCCCCGCTGTCCCCGCTGCCCCCGGGAGTGGCTTCCCGGATGCCGCAGCCGCCGACGCGCCTGCACCAGCCGGTCGGCAACTCGAAGATCAGCCCGTCGACTATCTGCTCGGCATCACCGCAGCGGGTCGGGCGGCGCTTGACACCTTCGAGCCCACGAAACGCTATCAGCGCATGATGGCCGGCGAACCTGCCGGCTATCGAGAGGTGTATCGCGCGGTGCTTTCCCTGTGCGAGCAGGGGATGCGCATGGACGACATCGAGGCGCGCCTTGCCGGGATGCCCGCGATGCGCACGCCGAAGGTCGTCTACGCCGGGCATTTCGTTTCCAATCTGGAAACCGTCGACGGAATCGCATGGGATGACGCTGCACGGCTTTGGAAAACCACTTCGCACGGCCTCACGATGGCCACGTTGTAGCAGCTTATCGGGTCGTCACCCCACCTCCCTCTCTCCATATCCGACGACCCGACAAGCTTAAGGTCCGCGCTGGCCGCGTGCGCGAAAACGCGAGCATCAACCAGTTTTCATGCGAGCGATCGGGTGACGAGGGCTCGATATCCGGAATCGGGCTGCATCGTCTGAAGACGTTCGCTTGAGGGAGCTTCATCGAAAAAATGATGACGAAGCGAGTAAACGAGGAGGAGAAAGATATGACGAACACATCGATCACGCGTCGCAGTTTCGTCAAGGCGACCGGTGCGCTGGGTGTTGCCGCCGGCCTGGGGATCCAGGCGTCGGGCAGCTTTACCAAGGCGGACCCCGCCTACGCTGCTTCGGCGGGTGAGGAAAAGATCTACAAGACATCGTGCCGCGCGTGCATCGCCGCTTGCGCCGTGCTCGCGCACGTGCGCGACGGTCGCGTGGTGCGCATCGAGGGCAACCCCGAAAGCCCGATGAGCATGGGCGGCGTGTGCGCCAAGGGCCTCTCGGGCATCCAGGCGCTGTACAACCCTATGCGCAACAAGTACCCCATGAAGCGCGTCGGCGAGCGCGGCACCAACAATTGGGAGCGCCTGACCTGGGATGACGCTCTGACGGAAATCTGCATGGAAATCAATCGCGTCTCCGACAAGTACGGCAGCGAGGCCATCAGCGTCTCGACCGGCGGCGGTGGCAATCCCCACTTCTCCAACGTCAAGCGCTTCGGCGAGTCCATCAACACGCCGAACGTGTGGGAGCCCGGTTGCTCGCAGTGCTATCTGCCGCGTATGGCGGCTTCCATCCTTGCCTATGGTGCCGGCAAGCCCAACAATTTGAGTTTCTCGGACTCCAACGGCTGGGACTTCTACTTTGACGATTGCAAGGTGACCACCATCGTGCTGTGGGGCACCGACCCGTCGAACTCGTCGGTGGCTACCGGCGGTCGCTGCCTCGCCGAGCTGCGTGCCCGCCCGCAGGGCCTGCATACCGTGGTCATCGACCCGCGCTTCACGCTCGACGCGAGCAAAGCCGACGTATGGCTGCCCATTCGCCCCGGCACCGACGTCGCGCTGCTTTTGGCCTGGACGCGCTGGATCATCGAGAAGAAGAAGTACGACGAGACGTTCTGCAAGACGTGGACGAACATGCCGTACCTGATCAACCCCGAAACGCGCCTGACCCTGAAGGCGACCGAGGCCGGGCTTGAGGGTTCCGATACCGATTACGTGGTGTGGGACTCGAAAACCAACCAGGCTGTCGTCGTCAGCGAGTTCCCCATGAACACCGATGTCGACCCCGCGCTGTTCGGCACCTACACCGTCAACGGGCTTGAATGCAAGACCGGCGGGCAGCATCTCAAGGAAAGCTGCGAGGAATGGACGCTCGAGAAGGCCGCCGAGGTCTGCTGGCTCGATGCCGATCAGATCGAGAAGGCGCTCGAGATCTATACCGATTCCGAGGGCCAGTCGGCCATCATGCAGGGCGTCGCCATCGACCAGTACCCGCAATCCCAGCAGTCGGCGCTCGGCGCGCTGAACCTGGAGTTCCTTATGGGCAACGTCGAGAAGCCCGGCGCGATGCTGCAGAAGTTCGCGAGCGCCCCGTGCAAGGACCAGCTGGGCAACACGCCGCGCCTGCTCACCGAGTCGAAGGTGCGCAAACGCTGCGGCTACCTCGAGCACAAGGGCCTTATCTGCTGGGATATGGCGCACATCCCGAGCGTCTTCCGCGCCATGGAGTACGGCGACCCTTACCAGATCCACATGTGGATCGAACGCTCGGGCAACAAGCACGTGGTGCTGGGCAACTCCAGCTGCCTGGATACCGTGGTGCCGCATCTCGACACGGTCGTGCATATCTTCCTGTACCCGACGGCGTTCTCCGTCATGTGCGCCGACTACCTGCTTCCCTGCACCGAGTGGCTTGAGACGAACCTGCCGATTCCGCAGCTCAACACCATCGTCATGCGCCAGGCCGTCACGCATCTGTTCGAAACGGTCGAAGAGGGCATCATCTGGACGCAGATCGCGCAGAAGTGCGGCGAGCTGGGCAACAAGCATTGCCCGAAGGCGTTCGACAAGGAGGCCTGCCACACCACGCCGTTCTACAAGAACGAGTACGAAAAGCAGATCATGCACCTGAACAAGCTGGACATGACCTGGGAAGAGGCATGCGAAGAGGGCGTCATCAAGTGGGCCGAGCCCGAGGAGTACCGCACCTACTACACCTACTTGAAAGACGACGGGACCGGGCATCCGAAGGGCTTCGGCACGCCGTCGAAGAAGCTCGAGGTGTATTGCGAGTCGAACATCATCCTGGGCCGCACCGGATACCCGTGGGCGCAGTGCGACGAGTATGCGCACCTGGAGCTTGAGCCCGCGTCGAAGGACTACGAGCCGCTCGCCTACTACGAGGAGCCGGCGGAAAGCCCGCTGACCGACACCGAGTATCCGCTGGTGCTCACCGAGGGCCGCTTGCCGATGTACCACCATGGCACGCTGCGAAACATCCCGTGGCTGCGCGAGATCTACCCCGTGCCGGAGTGCTGGATCCATCCCGACGATGCGGAGAAGTACGGCATCACCGACGGGGAATGGATCAACATCGAGTCGCGCCGCGGCAAGACCCACGGAAAGGCGCGCGTGACCACGTGCATCGCGAAGGGCGTCGTGTACCAGGAGCGTTTCTGGGCGCCTGAGCTGCTTGATTCCGATCACCCCGATCAGTCGTACAAGGTGATGAACATCAACGTGCTGACGAAGAACGACCCGCCCTACAACCCGGAATACGGCACCTACACGCTGCGCGGCTTCCAGGTGAAGGTCAGCCCGAGCAACGACGCGATCCTGAACGAGGTCTGGACCGAGCCCGAGCAATTCACCCCGTGGCTGCCGGAGCCTTCCGATCCGACCGACGACATCTTCGCCTACGGCGCGCCGGCGAACTAAGGAGATGGAACCATGTCACATTACTGCATTGTCGTGAACCTGGACCGCTGCACCGGCTGCTTCGGCTGCGAGATCGCCTGCAAGATGGAGAACAACGTGGCGCTGGGACAGCGCTGGAGCAAGGTGTTCACGGTGGGGCCGGTGGGCGACTACCCGAACATGACCCGCTATGCGCTGCCGACCATGTGCCAGCAGTGCGAGAACGCGCCCTGCGTCAACGTGTGCCCGACGGGCGCGAGCTATCGCGACGCGTCCAGCAACATCGTGCTGGTGGACAAGGAGAAGTGCATCGGCTGCAAGTACTGCATGATGGCCTGCCCATACGGCGTGCGCAGCTGGAACACCTCCGAGCGCTGCGTCGAGAAGTGCACCCTGTGCGGCCAGCTGACCAGCACCGGGCAGCTGCCGGCCTGCGTGAAGAGCTGCGCTGCCGGTGCCCGCTTCTACGGCGATCTGGACGACCCTCAATCCGATGTTTCCCAGGAGCTTGCGAAGTATCCGGCCGAGGCGATCCACACGCTTGAGGACCAGGGCAACGGCCCGTGCACGCACTACATTCTGAGCAAATCGATCGGGGAATGGCAGCAGCGCATCGCGCCGCGCGATGCCCCGCAGACCGCGGCATTCCCCGCCAGCGAATAGGAAGGGATGATAACAATGGAAATCCAATGGTCGCTCGTCCTGTTCACGGCCATATCGGGTGCCGGTGCCTGGATGTTCGCCTTCATCGGCCTGAACGAGTTCTTCCAAAAGGCGAAGAGCACCAAGGGTATTCTGATCGGCTGCGTCGTATCGGCCATTCTGCTCGCCGTCGGCGGCATCGCCTCTGCGACGCACTTGTCGCATATCGAGCACGTGCTGTGGGTTTTGCAGCACCCCGCTCCGGGCATTTTCGTCGAGGCGCTTCTGATCGGCATCGACGCGATTCTGGCCATCATCTACTTCCTGCTGGTCAAGCGCGAGGCGTCGCAGACGGCTCGCAGGGTGATCGCCGTTTTGGCCATCGCCATGGGCCCCATCTTCACGTATTCGTGCGGATCGTCCTACATGATGGCCTCGCAGCTGGCGTGGAACACCTTCGCGCTGCCGCTGGGCTATCTGGGCACCGCGATCCCGTCGGGCGCCGCGGCGTGGCTGCTGCTCAACTGCTACTGCAAGGAGAACCCCGAGGCGCTGCGCATCGCGAGCCTCGAGCTGGCGGTCGCAGGCGTGGTTTCGCTCGTGCTCGGCGCCGCCTACGGGCTCATGTCGGGGTCGGCGGCAAGTGGAAACGCCGCGCTGCTGTGGCTCGGCGTGATCGCCTGCGGGTCGCTCGTGCCCTTCGTTTGCGGTATCGCGGCTTCGCGTAAGGCCGAAAGCGCCTTCACGCTAGGCATCGTCGGCCTGGTCGGCGGGTTCGTCGGCTCGGTTTCCTACCGCGTTCTGATGTGGACCGCGTCGGTGGCGCTCATGTCGCTGTTCGGCGTGACGATCTAGGGAGTTTTCGAGAGAGGTATCGGCGGCCGTTAGCAGGTGGGCGCGGCCGCCGAGGGGTATGGAGAGGAAGGTGCGTCGGAGATGGAGCGCATGGATCAGGGGTTCGTCGACAGCGTGATCGAGGCAGATGAGGCGCGTGCGGGTTTCGCCCGCTTCTTGGCAAGCCTGTTTCTGTACGAGCTGACGGAGGAGCAGGTTGAGCAGCTTGCGCACCTGGATTTCGAGAACGATGGAACGAGGATCGCTCAGGGCTACGCGCAGATGGTGGAGTACCTGAGGCATCGCAACCGTGCCACCAAGCAGGAGCTCGCGGTCGATTACGCGCATACCTTCCTGGGCGCCGGCGTCTACGATCATGTGCTCGCGCCGCCGTACGAGTCGGTGTTCACCAGCAAGGATCGCCTGCTTATGCAGGAGTCGCGCGACGGGGCGCTGGCCTATTACCGTTCCGAGGAGCTTGATCTTCCTCAAGACAACAGCACCCCGGAGGATCATTTCGGGTTCGAGCTGCAGTTCGCGGCGACCCTGATCGAGCGCGCCGACGAGGCGCTTCGGGCGGGGGATGAGGAGCGCTTCCGCGAGCTTGTCGTGAAGCAACGCAGCTTCCTCAAGTTCCATCAGGAAAATTGGCTGCCCGAGTTCTGCGATGCCATCGACGAGTTCTGCCAGACCGATTTCTACCGCGGCGTGGCCAATCTGGTGCGCGGGTATATGGAGGTCGAACGGTCCGTGCTTGATGAAATAGCCTATGAGCTGGGAATCGAGGATGAGGAAGTCGAGATTCGCAGCGCATGGATGGATTTGCCGGACGAGGGTGAGGGGTGCGAGCTGTGCCCCGCCGCTGCCGCTGCCGCCGCGGGCGTCGCGCCAGCGGCGGCAGCGGTTGCCGGCATCACCGCCGACGACCTGCTGTCCTTCGACGACGACCTCGACGGTCTTGGCGGCTTCGCGGGCGAGTCGGTGGATGCGCTTGCGGAAGCGGATGATCGCGATGAGTGAGCGTCCCTCGGTGAGTCGCCGGGCATTCGTCGGCCTCGTCGCCGCGACCGCCGGTTGCGCCGTCATCGGCGGCGCGGGTGTGGCGTTTGCCGGTGACGGGGAACTGCTGCGCCCGCCGGGCGGGCAGGATGAGGCGGCGTTTCGCGCGGCGTGCCTGAAGTGCGACCGCTGCCGCAGCGCCTGCCCGACCGGGGCCATCTCGGTGGCGAGCGTGGACGATGGGCTGCTGCAGGCGCGCACGCCGACCTTCAACTTCCACCGTGGGTACTGCGATTTCTGCGGCAAGTGCCAGCAGGTGTGCGCGACCGGGGCGCTCGGCTCGTTCGATCCCGGCGCGGACAAGATCGGCGTGGCCATCGTCCAACGCGATCGCTGCCTCGCGTACTCGCAGGGTTGCGTGAACTGCAAGGATTCTTGCGCGTTCGGGGCGCTCACTTTCGATTCCGCCCGCCACCCCGTGATCGACGGCGATCTGTGCAACGGCTGCGGTGCGTGCGAATGCGCGTGCACGGCCTTGGTGTACGGGACGTTTTCCGGCGGTACGCGCCGGGGAATCGTGGTTGAGCCGGTTTCGACGTGGCGGGCGCTGGGGGCCACGGTGTGCGACGGGGAGGAGGCGTAAGCATGGCGGGAAAGGATTCGCAAAGCAAGCCGACCGCCGGCTCGGGTGAACTCTTGGGCAAGCAGGCGGGTGCCGGCCGTACCGGGAGCCCCGGGCGCTCCAAGGGCGTGAAGCCCTCGACGCTGCGCACCTTGACGGCGCTGGTCATGGTCGCTTTCGTGTGCATCGGCCTTGCGATGCATACCGGCACCGGCACGCCTTCCATGTTCGGCATCTCGAGTGTCGCCGCGCTCTGCCCGCTCGGCGCCATCGAGGCTGCCATCGCATCGCGGACCATCATCCCGGCGGGCTTCATCGGGCTTGCATTCGTGGTGGTCGCCGTTTTGCTGGTGGGCCGGGCGTTCTGCAGCTGGGGCTGCCCGATGACGCTCCTGCGCAAGCTGTTCGGGATCAAAAGCCCTCATGAGCGCCGGGCTTCACGGGCGCGCAAGAAGGCGAAGGACGCGGCGGGCGAGCAGGTGGCGGACATGCCGGGCGCGGCGGCCGGATCTGCAGCCTCGGTCGCTGCCGCCGCCTCGGGCCCTGCCGCAGGCGCTTCCGCCCCGGGAAAGCTCGCCGCCCTCGTGGGCGCCGGCAAGCCCGACGATGCGCCCGATCCCGAGCGCGGCGGCGCGGGCGACTCGCGCATGTGGGTCCTCGGCGGCGCCGTCGTGACCACGGCCGCCTTCGGCTTCCCCGTCTTCTGCCTGATCTGCCCGGTCGGTCTCACCTTCGCCACGATCATCTGCCTGTGGCGCGCCATTCAATTTGGCGAGGCCACGTGGTCGCTCGTGGTGTTCCCGGCCATCCTGATCATCGAAGTGGTGGTGCTGCGCCGCTGGTGCCACACGCTATGCCCCCTAGGCGCGCTCATCGGGCTCATCGCGCGCGGCAACAAGACGCTGCGCGCGACGCTGGACGCCGAAGCTTGCCTTGAAAGCCACGGCAAGACGTGCGGCAAGTGCGTCGAGGTGTGCCCCGAGGGCATCGACCTGCATGAAGGTGCGCTCACGACGAGGCCGAGCGAGTGCCTGAAGTGCGGCGAGTGCAGATTCGCGTGCCCCATGCAGGCCATATCCTTCCCGTTTTTGCCGAAGAAGGCGGCGGGGATTACAGGCGGAACCGATAACGGGGCGCGCAACGGAAGCGCCATCGGGGCCGCCAACGATAACGATTGCGATATGACGACGAGCAAAGGAGAAGCTCATGACTAGCAAGACGAACGGGCGCGCGACCCTGCGCGCAGGCTTTGCCCTGGCTGCGGCCGGCGCGCTCGCGCTCGGAGGCTTGGCCGGGTGCTCATCGGGTGAAAGCTCGCAGCAGGTGCTGAACACCTCCGATTCGACCAACGCCTCCGGCAACACGGTGGGCGCCTACAAGGCTCCCGAGTTCGACTGGGTGGACGACGCCGATTACCAGCTGAAAACACCCAGTTCAAGCGAGATTTCCCAGATCTACACCTTCACGCTCGAGGGCAAAACCTACACGCTGCCGTGCAAGGCGTCCGAATTCGCCGACGCCGGCTGGGCGGCCCTGCGCGATCAGACCGTCGCGGCGAACTTCTGCTCGAAGGCGGCGATCGGCAACGGCTACGCCCTTGGCGGCGATGCGTCCAAGCAGGTGGGCCTCAACGTGCTGAACACCGGTTCCGCCGAGGCGGCTTGGGGCGACTGCATCGTCGTCGGGATTTTGGTGGACAGCAACTCCAACGTCGATTTCGCCACGGCCGACGGCGTGAAGGTCGGTGATTCGTACGAGAAGGTGCAGCAGGCGTACGGCTCCACGTCGTACGATATCGATGAGTTCGGCACCATGGGCTTCCATTTCGCTGTGGCAAGTGACTCTTCGAAGGAGGGGAATCGCTGGTACGGCGATCAGGTGGACACGTTATCGGTGACGCCGGACAACGCGAGCGCCTACCCGAACTGGAGCCACGACGCCAATGTGCTTACCATCCGCCTGGAGAACTTCGGCGATATCGCGGCAAGCGAATAAGCTCGGCGGCTGATTCGACGGGCGCGGCTGCTTCTCGTTTCGCAGTCCACCCGTCGGATCTGCCGTACCCTCGATAGCTAGGGGACTTCGCGTCGGATATGGGGTGACGTGGGTATAATCGAGGGAAAGAATAGACAAAGCGACGTTCCCGCGCTTGGTGCGGGGCGTTTGCTCTATATGCGCCGCGTATTTCGGAGGGGGAAGCGGCTTATGAGGCAATGGCTCGACAATATCGAAGCGGAATGGCCTGCGTTCAAGTACCTCGGCTTCGGGTGCTACTACGCGTGGATCTTCCTTTGCTATAACTCCAACGTCCTGTTCTCGCATCCGAGCAGCATCGGCGACGTTTCGGCGCGGACGATTATGTACCTGCTGTCAACGACTTCGCTCGCCGTCACGCTGCTGCTCGCCGCCATCGCGCATAGGCAGGTGGCGAAGGTGGTGGCGAACGTGAAGTTCGTCGCCATCGCCGCCGCCGTCGCAACCGCTGCGACGGCGATGGTCGCCTGGACGGAGCAGGCGGCGACGAACCCGCTGTTCTGGGCGGGCTGCGTCCTGTCGGGCGTCGGGACGGCGTTCGTGTCGCTGCGCTATGGCGTGATGTACTCGATCATGGGCGCGCGCAAGGCGATGACCAACGTCGCCGCCGCCTTCGTGGTCGCCGGCGGCCTGTACTTCGTGGTCATCGGCGTTCCGCGTACCCTGTCGCTTGTGCTGTGCGTCGGGCTTCCCCTGTTGGCGGCGCTGTGCACCGTCACGTTCGGCGCGGGGCGCACCGGCAGGCCCGGCAGGGCCATTCTCCCGTCGACGAGCCTGCCGCATCATTTCTTCCTGAAGCTCGTGGTGGCCATTGCAGCATTCTCCGCCATCGCCGGGTTCTACAACGCCATGGGAGCGAACGTCGACGTCGCGGGCTCGGCCGCAGTGGGAGAGGGTCATGCGACGATGGTGTTCGTCGTGTCGTTCATGGCACTCGTTCTGCTGGCCGTGGGCGGGTCGGTCGACCGCGATTTCGACTTGAGCAAGCTGTATTATCCGCTCATCGTGATCGCGTGCTTCGGCATCGTGGTGCTGCCGCTGATCGGCGGGTACTCGCCCGTGCAACGCATCGTCATCACGGCGGCGTACAACCTGTTCATCCTCTTCGTCTGGTGCTTGCTGGCGCATGTGGCGAACCGCACCGACATGGCTCCGGTGATGGTGTTCGGCTTTGGCCGTGGCGCGTCGGCGGTCGGCACGACGGTCGGCTGGCTCGCGAGCGCGCTCATCGTGCCGAACTTGGCTGAGAACCCCGATTCGTTGATGGCTTTTTCCGTCGTCATGGTGTTCGTGCTGGTGGTCGTTTCGTTGGTGGTGCTGAAGGAAGGCGCCATCGACCAGGTGCTCTCGCAGACGGGCGGAACGGTTATCGACCCGGCGGGAGCCGGCGGCGTTCCGGGCGTGTCGACGCGGCGGGCCGAGCGGCGCGCGGCGAAGGCGGCCGCGAGCGCGGGCGCGCAGGCGGGTGCTGCGGGTGGACCGGATGCTGCGGTTGGTTGCGGGCCCGCGTCCCGTGCTGCCGGTGCATGCGCGGTTGGCGTTGCTGCGGTCAGCGGCTCGGAATCCGGCGAAGCGGCCCTCCTCGACTCCTCTTCGGGCGCCTCCATCGCGAAGTGCCCTGCTGCCGCGGGCGGCGGTTGCGCGGCGGCGAGCGT
>CAVHXL010000010.1:0-14862 GCA_963639885.1 bacterium
AGATCAAGCGGCTCAACAATGATTCAAACGCAGAAGCCGCGCGTAGGCATCTTCCCGAATGGGAATTTTACAATGGGACCGCATCCGTACAAACAACGCGATTAAGCAGCTCAACAGCGAAATCATGCGCAAGATCCGCGACGACGGCACTTTCTCAGACGGGAATCCGCGCTGATGCTGATTGACGCCTGCCTTAAGCGCGTCGTCGAAAGCGAATGGGGTTCCCGTCGCTATCCGAACGTGCCGCTTCTCAAGAAACAGCCGTACCGACGGCTAGCTGAAATCGTACAAAACTATTGACGGTACCTCACGGCGCCCAATAACGTCACCCGGCATTTCAACTAACGAATGGCACTACATCATCGCTCGTATGCTACCGACCGCTCACTCTTACGAATAAAAAAGGCGACCCCTTTCAGGGTCGCCTTCACTGCTCAAAATGGCTGAGATGCTTATTCTGCAGCAGTAGTGTAGTTCTTGGTGACCGTAGTATCGATGGAGATACCCGGGGTCATCGTACCGGAAACGCTAACGGACTTCACGTACTTGCCCTTAGCAGCCGCAGGCTTCATACGAAGAATCTCGTCATAGACGGTGCCGTAGTTCTCAGCAAGCTGCTCAGGAGTGAACGAAGCCTTGCCGATGATGACATGGCAGATGCCATAACGGTCGGCACGATATTCAACACGGCCGCCCTTGAGCGCCTTGATGGCCTCAGCAACGTTCGGGGTAACAGTGCCGAGCTTCGGGTTCGGCATCAGGCCACGCGGGCCGAGGATCTTGCCCAGACGACCAACCTTACCCATCTGGTCGGGAGTCGCCACAGCGGCGTCGAAGTTGAACTCGCCAGCCTGGATCTGAGCAGTCAGCTCGTCAGTGCCGACGATATCGGCGCCAGCCTCGCGAGCAGCGTCAGCAGCAGCACCTTCAGCGAACACAGCAACGCGCACGGTCTTGCCGGAACCATTCGGCAGGGACACGGTGCCGCGCAGCTGCTGGTCAGCCTGACGGGTGTCAATGCCCAGACGGAAGTGGGCCTCGACGGTCTGATCAAACTTAGTGGTGCAAACATCACCGATCAGCTTGAAAGCCTCGAGAGGAGCGTAGGTGCCCTCACCGATTTTCTCAGCTGCAGCGCGATAAGCCTTGGACTTCTTTGCCATGATACTTTCCTTTCGTGGTTCGTAGCGAGCATATGCAAGCTTCTATTGCATTGCTCTTCCACTTGATAACAACGTTGGGTGGTTAATACCCTGATTACGCCTCGCCCTTGAGAATGGCGGCGAGCTTCTTGGAAGGCACGTAGGTCTTCTTCATCTCGATGCCCTCCACACGCACGCCCATGGAGCGGGCAGTACCGGCAACGATGCGCATAGCAGCCTCGATGTCGTTAGCGTTCAGGTCGGGCATCTTGATCTCAGCAATCTCACGAAGCTGATCCTGCGTAAGCGTGCCGACGAACTTCAGCTGCGGAATGCCAGAGGCGGACTTCAGACCCAGCTTCTCCTTGATGAGAACAGCCGCGGGAGGAGTCTTGCAAATGAAGTCAAAGGACTTGTCCTCATACACGGTGATCTCAACCGGGATGATGGTGCCCTTCTGCTCTGCCGTCTGAGCGTTGAACGCCTGGCAGAACTGCATGATGTTGACGCCCTGAGCACCCAGCGCAGGACCAACGGGAGGAGCCGGATTCGCAGCGCCAGCAGGGATCTGCAGCTTAACGAAACCAGATACTTTCTTCTCAGCCATTCTTAAAACCTTTCGAAGTACTTACATACTCTATCTAAAAGACAGCGCAGGAATGAGAAGCTCCGGTCCACGCGGGCACACCCTTGCTGCCTTTAAGAATCAAACTAGATACAGGAAACCTGATCGAAGGAGAGCTCGACAGGCGTCTCGCGCCCGAAAATGGAAACCATGACCCGAACTTTACCAGCTTCAGGTGCAACTTCGGACACGACACCATCGAACTCGGCAAGCGGTCCGGAGATAACTTTGACAGCCTGACCAACTTCCAAATTGGTAGAAGTCTTCTTCGGAGCCTCATGACTCGTACGCTTCATGATCTTGTTGTACTCATCACGAGTGAGCGGCGCCGGATTGCCGTCAGCTCCGACAAAACCCGTAACACCGGGAGTGTTGCGAACAGCAGCCCAGCTACGATCGTCAAGATCCATGCGGACAAGAACATAGCCCGGAAGAACCTTCTTCTCGCTCTCCACACGGCGACCGCCTTCTTTAAGCTCGGTAACGGTTTCCGTGGGGATTTCGATAGCGAAAACGTTGTTCTCCAAACCCATAGCCTCGATACGGGTTTCAAGATTCGTCTTCACCTTGTTCTCATACCCCGAGTAAGTGTGCAGCACATACCATTTCTTAGACATGCACTATGCCCCCAATCCGGAAATGAGAAGAAGCAACGGCGTGATAATCCCATTGTCAAGGACAGACACATAGGCACCGAAGAAAAGAAGGGCGACAATAACAACAACGCTCCAACGAACAACGTCCTGACGAGACGGCCAGGTGACACGTTTCATTTCAGAACGAACGTCTTTGATGAATTGAAAACGCTTTTTCTTGGGCTTTGCAGGCTTCTTCTCTTGAGCCTTAGCTTGCTTCGCATCGGAAGCGGATCCCTCTACAGATGCCTTGCCGAACAACTTCTTCTTCGGTTCCTCAGTCGATTCAGCTGTCTTCGCAACATCAGTCGTGGCGTCCTGTGCCGCACGAGCCTCTTTACGGGCTTGGCGAGCTGCAGACGCTTTTGCGCGCTGAGTCTTAGATTTCTTAGCCATCTGATTCCTTTGCGGATCGTTTTCCTCTAAACGCCAAACAAGCAGCCTGGCTTCAAGCTGCTACATAGCAACCTGAATACAAGCTGCTCGCTATTCGAGCTGGCAGGCCAGGAGGGACTCGAACCCCCAACATGCGGTTTTGGAGACCGCCGCTCTACCAATTGGAGCTACTGGCCTATGCCCGTGCTAACCCTTAAAACCTAACGAGTTTCCTTGTGCAGGGTGTGCTTCTGGCACCACTTGCAATACTTCTTCAACTCGATACGGTCAGGGTTGTTCTGCTTGTTCTTCTTGGTCGTGTAATTACGGCGCTTGCACTCCGTACACGCCAAGGTAACCATCGTGCGCATGAACTCTCCTTATAAGCCGTATTCAAACAAGCTTGAACACATACACATGAACCTCATAAGAAGGGGCCCGCCCCAAGGAACGGGCCCCTTCTCTAATGAGCAGCTAAATAGCTTATGCTATTTGATGATCTTGGTCACACGACCAGAGCCAACGGTGCGGCCACCCTCGCGGATAGCGAAACGCAGACCCTCTTCCATGGCAACCGGGTGAATCAGCTGAGCGGTGATGGTGACGTTGTCGCCAGGCATGACCATCTCAGTGCCCTCGGGCAGGTGAGCAACACCGGTGATGTCGGTGGTGCGGAAGTAGAACTGCGGACGATAGCCATCAAAGAACGGCGTATGACGGCCACCCTCGTCCTTCGTCAGGATGTAAACCTGACCCTCGAAGTCGGAGTGCGGCGTAACGCTACCGGGCTTGCAGAGAACCTGGCCACGCTCAATCTCTTCGCGCTTGATGCCGCGGAGCAGACAACCGATGTTGTCGCCAGCCTGAGCCTCGTCAAGCAGCTTGCGGAACATCTCGATGCCCGTGCAGGTGGTCGTCTGGGTTTCCTTGATACCAACAATCTCCAGCGGATCGTTGACATGCAGAACGCCACGCTCAACACGACCAGTAGCAACGGTGCCACGGCCGGTGATGGTCATGGTGTCCTCAACAGCCATCAGGAACGGCTTGTCGACATCGCGCTCCGGGGTCGGGATGTAGTCGTCGACAGCATCCATAAGCTCCCAGATCTTGTTCTGCCACTCAGCATCGCCCTCGAGGGCCTTCAGAGCAGAACCCTTGATGATCGGCAGATCGTCTCCGGGGAACTCGTACTCGCTGAGCAGCTCGCGGGTTTCCATCTCGACGAGCTCGATGAGCTCCTCATCGTCGACCATGTCGCACTTGTTCAGGAACACGACGATGTAGGGAACGCCAACCTGACGAGCGAGCAGGATGTGCTCACGAGTCTGGGCCATGGGGCCGTCGGTAGCAGCGATAACCAGGATGGCGCCGTCCATCTGAGCAGCACCAGTGATCATGTTCTTGACGTAGTCGGCGTGGCCGGGGCAGTCAACGTGAGCATAATGGCGCTTGTCGGTCTCATACTCGATGTGAGCAATGGAGATCGTGATGCCGCGCTCGCGCTCCTCGGGAGCCTTGTCGATGTCCTCGAAGGCCGTGAAGTCAGCGCTTGCCGTGCCATGAGAGCCGTCGTTGTCGGACAGCGTCTTGGAGATGGCGGCGGTCAGCGTCGTCTTGCCGTGGTCAACGTGGCCGATAGTACCAATGTTAACATGCGGCTTGGTACGCTCGAACTTCTCCTTAGCCATGTGTCATCCTCCTTATAAGGATCGCTTTCGCGAAACGAAACTAAAAGAAAGCGCCCGCTTGCGGACGCATAAATTGTAATGGTAGCGGTGACTGGATTTGAACCAGTGACGCCACGGGTATGAACCGTGTGCTCTGACCAACTGAGCTACACCGCCATAAAGCTGGAGCCTGCGATCGGACTTGAACCGACGACCTCTTCCTTACCAAGGAAGTGCTCTACCGACTGAGCTACACAGGCGAAAGATGGTGGGCGCGCTAGGATTCGAACCTAGGTAGACAGAGTCAACGGGTTTACAGCCCGTCCCCTTTAACCACTCGGGCACACGCCCATGTTTCGCTGCTTAATTCATGTGCATTTATCAAGCTGCCTGCTTGCGGATCGGAAGAACCCGAACGCGCGAGCATTGGAATCATACGCTAGCGTCTTTACCGTGTCAACCATTAACACGCCCCCGGGTGTATCCACATGATTCGGAACAAAAATTTCGAATCAAATGAAGCCGGAATGTTTTAACTGAACAGCCAAAACGCTTCACGCTTGATACCTGAGGCTCACATGTGCCCCGCAAGCGAGGATGTATATTACGGCATCTCCCCTACCCTGGCAAGCCCTTCTCGAAATCTTCAAGAGTCAATATTTCACTGCCCTTGATTTGGTTTGACTGAATGATCAACCACCTATTACGGCACGCATCCCGACTCCTTCGGCAGCCCCATTTTCCACTCTGCACCTTATCCCCTTCGATATCTTCACCGGCCGGCTTGGACGCAGCCCAGGCTTTGATCCAAACGATCAATCCCTTTATGCTCTTCGCCGTAGATCGAACCACTCACTTGAGAAATATCGCCTCTTGCCCAAATAACGAAAAAAGAGGGGGACCCTTGGGCCCTCCTCTTTTGCAAGCATGATATGTCTGCTCGTTAGAACTGCAACGCAGCCGTGAAACCAGACCAGGAAAGACTGTCCGTGTCGCGAACGTACGCACCGAAGGTTGGCGCATGAACGTAGTGCGATCCACCGTAGCTGACGGCGATACCGACATGACCGTAACGCCACAGCACGTCACCCGGGCGCGCTTCGCTAACTGAAACGATGTTGGACGCGCACGCATACTGGGACTCGGACTGGTGCGGGAGGGAAACACCCACCTGACGATACGACCAGGTAACAAGACCGGAGCAATCAAACGAATCGGGGCCTTCAGCACCCCACACGTACGGGCAGCCGATACGGGACAAAGCGTAATCGACAACGCTGTCGTAGCTTCCTACGTCGCTCGACGATCCGCCATTGGACGGATAAACAGGGCTGTAGGAGGAGCCGCCATCGTAATCGTCGTTCGAAGAACCGCCCTGAGCATCGTTCGTGCCCGTGGCTGCAGCAGCCTGCTGCGCGGCAGCGGCCTGTTGCGCAGCGGCAGCGGCGGCAGCAGCAGCCTGCTCCTGCTCGAGCAGCTGGCGAGCCTCTTCGTCAAGCGAATCGAGGAGCGTCTGCGCGGTTGCGACCTTCACCTGAACGTCCTCGTGGATTTTCTTGGCCTCGGCGGCTTTATCAGCGGCAATTTGCTCTTGACGGGCGAATTCGTCCTTGGCAGCCTGCAGGTCATCGCGAGCAGCCTTGTTCTCGTCAACAAGCGTTGCATCGTTGGCATTGATTTGATTCAACAACGTCCAGTTCTGGGTGAACTCCGCAAACGAGGAAGCACCGAGCAGAAAGTCGATGAACGTCGTCGAGCCGGAACGATACATGCTGCGCGCGCGAGTGGACAGACGGCTTTGCAAACCCTCGATCCGTTCGGTCGACTCGTCGATTTTAACCTGTTGCTCTTCCATCGACTGCTGAGCGGCCTCTTGCTCATCGAGAGCGGCGTAATAGCTCTCGGCGGCGGATTCAAGATCGGACTGCAATCCAACCAGCTGATTGCGAACCGTGTCTGCCTCGGCCTGCTTCTCGGCAGCAGTTTCAGCGAATGCGAATTTCGGAATAACCAGCGACGTAGCGCCAAGTGCGGCTGCGCCACCGACGAATGCTCGCCTGGATAGTGCGAATGAATGCTCGCTCATTGAATGACCTCCCTGATTGAGCACGTAGTGTATACGGGCAAAAGCAGATTAAATATTAACACGTTAGACTGCCGGACACGAAACGGTTGTGTTCTCGCATCCATAACCCCAGTTAGGAGCACGCCTGCCGACCATCCTCGTCCATATAGTGATCAAACTCATCAGTGATGGACGCATCAGGAGCGCTCGTCACCTTGGATACGACGAAGATGCATACGAGCGATACGATGAACGCAGGTAGAAGCTCATAGATGCCGAACAGGCCACCAAGCGGCTTCACGAAGTTATGCCACACGAGCACCGTGAGCGCTCCACCCAGCATACCGGCCATCGCACCTTGCTTGTTCATGCGACGCCAATAGAGGCTGCACAGCATCAAGGGGCCGAAGGAGGCGCCTAGGCCCGCCCATGCATAGGAAACGACGCGGAAGATGACCGAGTTCTCGTCGATGGCGATGGCGATGCCGATCAAAAGCACGACAAGCAACGTGATGCGGGAAACGACCATAACCTCGCGATCGCTCGCACCTCGACGGAAAACGCCGCGATAGATGTTTTCCGCAACCGACGAACCCGTGATCAAAAGATAAGACGACGCGGATGACATCGAGGCGGCCAAAATGCCCGAGACGACGACGCCGCACATGAACGCCGGCAAGATCATCTGGGCGACGACGATGAAGATGTTCTCCGCCTGCGCATTCGTCCCGAAATAAACCGGCAGCATCGCACGGCCGATGAAGCCGATGCACAAAGCGCAAGCCATCGAGATGACGACCCAGACGATGGCGATGATGCGCGACTGGCGGACCTCTTTCGCCGAGCGAATGCTCAAGAAGCGCACGAGCACCTGCGGCATGCCGAAGTAGCCAAGACCCCATGCGAGAGTCGAGATGATGGAAATGACTCCGTAGCTGGTCGGCTCACCGAACAGCGGGCTGTCCCCATCGGCAAGCTGCAATCCCGTTTCGGGGTCCATAAGGGGCGTCGTGAGGGCGGTTCCGTCCAAAAACCCCGGAATGTTCTGCAGGAAAGCGATGGTGACGTCAACCCCGCCAACGGAGGCGACCGACCCGATCAGGACGACGGCGAGCGCGAAGAACATCAAGCAACCTTGTATGAAATCGGTAGCGACAACAGAGAGATATCCGCCCACAAGGGTGTAGGCGAACACCACCACGGCGCCGAAGATCATCATGGCCACGTAATCGATGCCGAACAGGGTGTGAAACAACTTTCCGCAGGTGACGAAGCAGCTTCCCGTGTAAACGCTGAAGAAGAGCAGGATAATGAGCGCCGCCACGGTCGAAAGGACGTTCTTGCGATCATGAAATCGGTCGGAGAAAAAGGCGGGAAGCGTGATGGAGCCGGTCACCTCGGAGTAGCGACGCAGGCGCTTCGCGACGAGCAGCCAGTTAAGGTAGGTGCCGACGGCAAGTCCGATGCAAGTCCACAACGCCTCAGAAGCCCCATAGAAATAGGCAAGGCCGGGGATACCCATGAGGAGGTAACCGGACATGTCCGACGCCTCGGCGGAAAGAGCCGTGAACCACGGCCCCACTTTTCGACCGCCGATGAAGTATTCATCGGTGGAGGAATTCGAACGCTTCGCATACGAAAAACCAACAGCGAGGATCACGATGAAATAGATCGCCATCGCCGCGATTACGAGCAGGTCGTTGGAAGTCATGCGCATCTCCTTAAACGCCCGTCAACATCTTTGCAAGCAACGAGAAAAACGCGCGGGGTTCGAAATACGAAGATGAAGCGCAGGCTGAAACGTATCAAATACGGGTGTTGTTCGTGGCATTATACTTTACTTCGACTTTGCCGAAAAATCATTTCCGGCGAGTAACGTCATGCGAGGCACCGAAAGGACAACAGCAATGCCAGCTTACGCAGAGCTTTCCCCCGAAGAGCTGAAAGCGCAACACCGCGCGCTCGTCTCCGAATACGAGGCATTCAAAGCCAAGGGACTCTCCCTTAACATGGCTCGCGGCAAGCCCTCCTCAGCGCAGCTCGATTTGAGCATGCCGATGCTCTCCTGCATCGCCTCCGAATCCGATTGCCTCGCCGAGGACGGGACCGATTGCCGCAACTACGGCGTACTCGACGGCCTTCCTGAAGCGAAGCGCCTGATGGCGGCAATGCTCGACGATGATCCGGAAAACGTCATCGTGTTCGGCACGTCAAGCTTGAACATCATGTACGACTCCATCGCGCGTTGCTGGAATTTCGGTACACTCGGCTCCACCCCCTGGAACAAGCTCGATCGGGTGAAATGGCTCTGCCCCTCCCCTGGTTACGACAGGCATTTCGGCGTGACGGAGGCGTTCGGCATCGAGATGATAGCCGTGCCCATGACCGAGGACGGCCCGGATATGAACGAGGTCGAGAAGCTTGCAGCGAACGATGAGTCCATCAAGGGCATCTGGTGCGTGCCGAAATACGCCAATCCGAGCGGCATCACCTACTCGGATGAGGTGGTCCATCGCCTGGCATCTATGGCGTGCGCGGCAGGCGACTTCCGCATCTTCTGGGATAACGCTTACGGCATCCATCACCTTCATGATGATGTGGCGCAGCAGGATTCGCTGCTTGATATCCACGAGGCCTGCCGCAAGGCCGGCAACCCCGATCGCTGCTTTAAATTCGCCTCCACGAGCAAAGTCACCTTCCCTGGAGCGGGCATATCCGCCATGGCGGCGAGCCCAGAGAATATCGCCGAGATCAAACGCCTCATGGGAACGCAGGTCATCGGGCATGACAAGCTCAACCAGCTTCGCCATGTGCGTTTCCTGCGCGATGCAGCGGGACTTGCCGAGCATATGGCGAAGCACGCCGCCATCCTGCGACCGAAATTCGACCTCGTCGATCAAAAGCTCTCCCGTGGCCTTAACGCCATCGGCGACTGCAGTTGGAGCAATCCGCGCGGCGGGTATTTCGTGTCGTTCAATGCGCCAGCAGGGTGCGCGAAGCGCGTGGTTGAACTTGCCAAGGCGGCGGGTGTGACCATGACCAAAGCGGGCGCGACATGGCCTTATGGAGAAGATCCCGCTGACAGCAACATCCGCATCGCCCCAAGCCTTCCCCCGCTCGAAGAGCTTGACGAGGCACTCGACGTGTTCGTTTGCTGCGTGAAGCTCGCCTTCGCCGAAAAGCTTTTGGCCCAATAGATTTCGAGAACATCGCGTCCTTCGGGCGCTACCGCGAGGGGGTCGATCGAGCGATCGACCCCCTCGCGAATCCTATCTTCCCGTTAGTTTTCCCGTGGTCGCGAATGTGGGCTATCGCGCGTCATTCCACGTGCTCACCAGCTGCGCCGCCGCCGCCTTCGGGTCGTCGGCCTGAGCAACCGCAGACACGACGAAAAAGCCGTCAACGCCCGTTTTCGCAAGCGCCGGAAGGTCGTGGGCCTTCACGCCGCCCCCGACAACGATAGGGACCGGGCTTGCAAGGTGGAGGTCGCGCAGTTCGTCGAGGCTCTTCGTGATGATGGTTCCATCGGGGGCAAGACCGCAATCGCGCTTCGTCGCGGTTTCATGCAGCGGCCCGACTCCCAGATAATCGACGAGCGACATATCGGCCGTCTTCACGTATTCGAGCATCTCGTCCGTCCGAGCCGAAAGCCCCACGACCGCATCCGGCCCCAAAAGCGATCGGCACGCCTGGACGGGGATATCGGTTTGCCCCACATGCACACCATCGACCTTGATGCCCGCAAGGCGCGCCGCATAGACGGCGTCAAGCCTGTCGTCGATCAGCAAGGCAACGCTATCGCGCTTGCCGGCCTGAGCGATAACGTCGGCAACCGATGCCGTGCAGGAGATGAGATCACGAGCCGAGCATTCCTTCGAACGAACCTGCACGCAGGTGAAACCCGCTTCGATAGCGGCGCCCACGATGGAGGAAACGGGTCGGCCCAGCGTGTTTTCGGGACCCACGACCAGATATGCTGATATATCAAGCGCTTCGCGCATGCTCATGGCTTACTCACCTTCCACTTCGGAGAGAATCTCATCGACCGCGGCGACCTTCGCCTCCATCATATGGTCGCGACCAGGCCGAACGTCGGCCTTGAGAACCACCTCGGTTCTGATCCCCTTGTCAGCGAGGACGAACGTCGCATCGCGAACGACGCGCATGACATCGTCCCATTCGCCTTCGATCTCCGTGAACATGGAATAGGTGCGATTCGGCAAACCCGATTCACGGATGACGCGCACCACCTGGGCCACCTCAGGCGCCAGCTCGTCCCCGACACCGAAAGGCGCGATCGCCACCGCTACGAGCGCATTCATGCTATGCCTCCTCGATTTCAAGCGGATTGCCCGCGATGTCCTCGGGCGTCGCCCGATAAAGCTCGTCGATGAAGGCGACCTTGAAGCTTGCCGGCGCGTCAGCTGAAGCGGCGGCACGCGTGCCGGCGACGTTGTAATGCGCAACGCCGGCGAGGGCGGCCGTGAAAGGGTCGGCTTGCGTCGCGTAAACGGCTACAACGCCGCCTTGCGAGCAACCGAAGCCGGTAACCTTGCCCATAAGAGAACTTCCGCCCTGGCTTTTCGCAACCGTTTCCCCATCGGTGACGAGGTCAACCTCACCCGAAACGGCGACGGCACCCTCGATGAAACGCGCGAGCGCTACCGCCGCCGACCGAGCAGCCTCCACCGAATCGGTCGTGTCAACGCCCCGCGCACGCGAAAGATCTTCAGCGCTGCCCGAAAGACCCCATAGACCCGCGAGCGCGATGATCTCGGAGGCGTTGCCGCGCACGATGCGCGGCGGGAATTCCTTAACGCGCGTAAGCAGTTCCGTGCGCAGGGCACCGATGCCGATGCCAACCGGGTCGAGCACCCACGGCTTGCCTGCATCATGTGCCGCCTTCGCCGTCTGCGGAATCGTCTGCTCGTAAACGGGGAATAGCGTTCCCATGTTCATATAGACGGCACCTCCTGCCGCGACGAGGGTTTCCCCCTCATCGGGCAAGTAGACCATCGCGGCCGATCCGCCCACCGCAAGCTGCGCGTTCGCCACGAAATCGATGGTGACGGTGTTGGTGATGGAGCCCGCCAGCGGGTTTTGGGCGCGCACCTGGCGTGCGGCTTGCACGATTGCTGCTTGGATCTGGTCCTTTGCGATCATATTCTCTCCTGTTCGTCGATGCGCAACGCATGTGCGCGCGCTCGGGGCTGGACGAAAACGCGCTCGCAGGCTCGAATGCGGGTTCGCGCTCGCCACCGCGCACGCAAACCCGCCTGTCCACCGATGGCGAACGTCCATCTATGCCGTGTACAAAAAAACGAGGACGCCGCCCTATAGACAGCGCCCCCGCACGATACGAGAGATGCTCCCTACGCCGGCGTTACCCGGACAGGTTCAAAGGGTTAAGCTTGCGCTCTCTCAGCACCGATGTCTCCATCGGGCACCCCTGCATCGAATCTGTTGCAGCCATACTACACCGACAAGCGCCCTTTAGCACGCGAAATCGTGACCGGCGGTGCCATAGGAGGCGCACACGGTCAGTTCGCGATGCGCATACGCAGAAAGTCGCCCGCCGACATCTCGACATCGCTGATAAACGAATACGTCTCCATCGTCCTGTTCGCCGTAGGCACCGGCTGGGGCCAAATGGTCTCATCAGGGTCTCCTCCCCGGGCAAGCCAGGTGAGGTTCTTCACGGCAAACGTGGCGATCGGCCTTCCGGGCGCGAGCAGCTCAAGCGAGTCCCCTTCCGAGAAGCGATTATGGCAAGTGGCCTTTACAAGCCATTGGCCGGATTGAGCCTCGTTAGGTGCGCAGAGAGCATCTTCCGCAGCGATCGGTTCGCAACTGGCAACTGTTGCCACATGCAAGCATTCCTTGTCGTAGCCATCGCGCTCCTGACGCTGCGAGGGGCTGCCGTAATAGAAACCGGTCGTGTATGGACGATGCGAGATGGCGAGCAAATCCCCCATGACCTCCGACGGGTGCGCGCCGTCCATCACGGAGCGATAGGCATGCACCACCGTCGCGACGTAGAAGGCTCGCTTGTTGCGACCTTCTATCTTAAAGGAATCGACGCCGGCTGAAGCCAGGTCACCCAAGTTCTCGATCATGCAGAGATCGTTCGCATTCATGACGTACGTGCCGCGGACATCCTCCTCGACCGGATAGAACGCACCGGGGCGCTTCTCCTCGACGAGCGCATAGCTCCAGCGGCATGGTTGCGCGCAAAAACCTTTGTTGCCCGAGCGTCCCGTCATAGCCGCGGAAAGAAGGCAGCGGCCCGAATACGCCATGCACATCGCGCCGTGAACGAACGCCTCGAGCTCCAGTTCGCGCGGAACGGATGCACGCAGATCGGCGATGTCCTCGATGGTCATCTCCCGAGCGAGCACGACGCGCGAGGCGCCCAAGTCGTGCCAGGCGCGCGCTGCGGCGGCGTTCATGACCGACGCCTGAGTGCTCACATGCCGCTGCATGTGCGGGGCATATTTCCCGGCAAGCGCGAAAGCCCCCATATCGCCGAGGATGAGGGCATCGGCGCGCGCGTCGTCAAGCGCCTCGAGATAACCGGGAAGCGACGAGAGATCTTGCTGCGACATCATGGTGTTCACCGTTACGTGAACCGAAACCCCCGCATCATGCGCGCGCCTCACCGCCACGGCGATATCATCAAGCGCAAAATTGTCAGCACGCTGCCGCATGCCGAATTTATCGGCTGCGAGGTAGACCGCATCGGCGCCGAAACGGATAGCCGCCTCAAGCTGGGATGGCCCACCGGCAGGCGCAAGCAGCTCACAAGAAGGTAGAGCGGACATGAAAACCTATCCTTTCCGGGCATCAAGGATGCACATCGAACGCGCGAGCGGCGCCTTCAAAAGAAAGGCGCCGCTCGCAAAATCACTCAATCACATGTCGCGAAACGACGATGATGGCAAGGGCCAGCCGTCTTACTGCGGATCGTAGGAAACGCGCGCGCCCTGCGGCGTATCCTCGATGGTGAAGCCAAGCCCGGTCAGGCCATCACGCACGGCATCCGCGCGCGCCCAATCTTTCTGCGCACGGGCCTCCGCGCGAGCCGCCAGAAGCGCATCTACCGCCTTTTCGGTATCGATCCCATCAAAATCGGCGATATTCTTCGCCAGATCGACCACCTCGATCGGATACGCCGCCTGCGCCTGCTCCCAATCCTGCGGCGCGACCTCGCAGCCGAACACGCGCATAAGCGTGGTGATGGTCTCTCGAACGTCCCGAACAACGGGCACATCGGAGATGCTGAGCGTTTTATCAGCGATTTGCGCATTAACGAGGCTAACCAAATCGAACACCACGCCAAGAGCACGCGGTGCGTTGAAGTCGTCATCCATCGCCAGCACGAACTGCACGCGAGCCGATTTCGCTGCGCGCATCAGCTCCTTCGTGCTGAGCGGGCTGGGGATGTCCTGGGCATTGCCCATCTGCCAATCAAGGTTGCGCACAGCGTTCTCGATACGCCCGAGCGCCACCTCGGCCTCGTCGAGACGCTCCTTCGAGAAATCGAGCGGGCTGCGATAGTGGGTTTGCAGCATAAGGAAGCGCAGGACTTCAGGCCGCGTCGTCTTCAGGATATCGCGCAGCAACAGGAAGTTGCCGAGCGACTTCGACATCTTCTCGTGGTTGATTTGCAGCATGCCGCCATGCATCCAATGATTCGCGAAGGTGCAACCGCAGGCCGCCTCGGACTGCGCGCGCTCGTTTTCATGATGGGGGAACACCAGGTCAGCGCCGCCACCATGAATATCGAACGGCAAGCCAAGATACTTGCGCGACATAGCCGAGCACTCGATATGCCAACCTGGACGGCCCTGACCCCACGGGCTTTCCCACGAAGGCTCGCCAGGTTTCGCCGCCTTCCACAACGCGAAATCAAGCGGATCGCGCTTGCGATCCTCAAGGCCCTGGCCATCGGCGCGCAACTCGCGATGCCCGCTTTCCATCTCGTCAACATTGCGGCCGGAGAGCGCACCGTAATCCGGATAGCTTCGCACGCTGAAGTAGACATCTCCTTCGACCGCGTACGCGTGCCCCTTCTCGATCAGCTCCTCGATCAGCGCGATCATCTCGGGGATCTCCTCGGTGGCACGCGGGCGCACATCGGGATCTTCCACGTTGAGCGCATGCATGTCATCCAGGAAAGCCTGCGCGTATTCGGCGGCCACCTCGGAGGCTTCGCGGCCCTCTTCCTGGGCCTTCTTGATGATCTTGTCGTCAACGTCGGTGATATTGGAAACGAATTTCACCTTGAAGCCGCGCCACGTGAGGAATCGGCGGATGATGTCGAAGCTCACAAAGGTTCGCGCATTGCCGA
>CAVHXL010000010.1:14872-23121 GCA_963639885.1 bacterium
CGATATGGATGTAGTTGTAAACGGTCGGACCGCACACGTACATGCTGATCTTGCCATGCTCGAGCGTGGTGAACGGGACCTTTTCGTGCAGCTTCGTGTCGTAAATCGTAAGCATTTTTCCTACCTTGCATTCGTCGGGCCGCATCCGCGACCGGAAATCATCGAAATCTGATGCGCATGAGAGCGGGGACTTGACCCCCTAGTCGCTACATCGAGCCAGCAATGCGACGGCGGTCGCCGAGATGCCTTCCTCGCGGCCCTCGAAGCCAAGATGCTCCGTGGTGGTGGCCTTCACTCCGACGTTTTCCACGGGAATGGACATCGCTTGGGCCAGATTAACGCGCATCCGCTCGCGATGAGGAGCCATTTTCGGTTCCTGAGCTGCTATAACACTATCGACATCGATGATCTCGAACCCTTCGGCGCGCACCTTTTCGGCAACCGCCGAAAGCAGCTTCATCGAGTCGGCACCCTCCCACTCAGGGTCGGTGTCGGGGAACAGCTTGCCGATGTCTCCCCCGCGAATCCCGCCGAGCAGCGCATCGGCGACGGCATGGGCGAGCACGTCGGCATCGGAATGACCGAGCAAGCCGAGCGTATGGGGGATCTCAACCCCGCCGATGATGAGCTTGCGGCCTTCCACCAACTTATGAACATCATAGCCTTGCCCGATGCGCAAAGCCCCAACAGCAGGGTTCATATCAGGCGCCCTCGCCTTTCTGTTTCAGATAACGCTCTCGAACAGCTGCCACCAACATAAGGTAATCCTCGGGAACGGTAAGCTTTATATTGTCCCGCTTGCCTTCGACGATGAGAACCTTGCCTCCAAGACGCTCGATAAGGGAGCTGTCATCGGTGCCGACGAAGCCGTCCGCGAGCGCGGATGCGTGCGCACGCCGATAGATGCCCGCGCGGAACACCTGCGGGGTTTGGGCGTTCCAGAACACGCGCCGGTCGGGGGTTCCGACGATCACGCCGTTCTCGACGACCTTGAGCGTGTCGATGGCCGGATGCGCAACGATGGCGCCATCGCAGTCGATGTTGCCCTGCAGCGTGGCGATGGCATGAGCGATGAGCTCAGGGGAGATGATGGGGCGCGCGCCGTCATGCAGCACGACATATTCGAAATCCTCGGGGACGTACTCAAGCCCCGAAAACGCCGACTCCTGGCGCGTAGGGCCCGCGGGCGCGACCACGATGGGCGTGACGAACGGGAACGGATCGATTGCACGCTTGAGATATTCCTCTTTGCGCTCCTCGGGGCAGACGATGACGATGAGCCCGATGTCGCCAACGGCATCGAACGCCTCCGCCGACCAGGAAAGTATGGGCTTGCCGGCGATTTCAACCAGCTGCTTGCCGCCTTCCTTGCCGAAACGCTCACCCGTACCGCCGGCCAGGATGATGGCTGCGGTTTTCGGGTTTTTGTCGACTTTCCCCTCAAGGCCCGCCACCGATTGAGCCAGGGCATCGAAGTCGAGCGCCGTGGCCAAGTCGGGCGCATTGAGTACCGCCGACGAAAACACCGGGTCAATGGTCTTCGGCATAGGTTCCCTCTTTCCGACGAGGTTTGCTAATGGAGTGCCTCATGAGAGGCATCCCTATATTCTATAGCATCCGGGCGCGCTTGCGAGCACGCGCAAAAGGTTGCAGCGAAAGAGCTTGAAAGCGTGAGAAGAAGGCGCACGGATCGGTGCCCGAACGCCTAGCCCATCCGTTCAAACCGCCGCACGAGAATCGACAGGACCAGCCCCAGGGCGGCAGCCGCGGCTATGAGCAGGATCGCCGCGGAAAGCCCGATGGCGTCGCCGGCCATGCCGAGGAACGGGTCCGCCACGCCGCCCACGCACATGACCAGCCCGTACGATATGCCCGAAGCGGTTCCCAGATGACGGGGAAGATAGCTCATCCCGAGAGCGACCATCGCCGGATAGAACAGGTTCGCGCAGCACGTCAGGGCGACGGTGAGCATGACGGCAACCCCAAACGAGCGGTTGACGGCGAACAGCACGAGGCACAACGTCAGCAGGGACAAGCTGATAAGCGCGGTCTTATGCACGCCGAGGCGCTCGGATATCCGGCCCGAGGCAAGCGTGGCTGCAGCCCCCGCGAGCGCGAACAGGGAAAGCATCAACGAGGCCGTCGTCTCCCCTGCTCCGAGAACGCCGACGAAGAACAGCGGGATGAACGCGAGCAGCCCGTATTCGATGATTGATCGGCAGGATATAACACCCATGACCAGGGCGAATTTTCCCCATTGATCGCGCTTGCCCTCATCGGCGGCAGCATTTCCAGCCGACAAGCCAAGCGACAGGAAACGTCTGTTGTATGCCAAGAGTACAACAGCGCAAACAAAGGCAGGCGGAAGGAAAACGACCGTTCCGCGCATCCCGCCCGCAGTAAGCGCGGCAGCGGCCATGAGCGGGCCAACGAAAAACCCGATGTTGCCGCCCACGGCGAAAATACTCATGCCGTTGGCTTTACGCAGACCGGCGGCAAGATTCGACAGCCGCCCGCCTTCGGGATGAAACATCGCGACGCCAATACCGGAGATCATCGCGCAGGCGAGCACCAGCCAATAATCATCGACGTATCCGATGCCGAAGATGCCAAGACCCGCCAAAGCAACCCCAAGCGACATGAACCACGGGCATGCTTTTTTGTCCCCGATGGTCCCAAACAGAGGCTGAATAACAGCGGATGCGATGTTTGCGGCGAATATGAGCATGGCAACCGACGTGTAGGAATATCCGTTGTACATGACCAAGAACGGAAGGCAAGCGGATAAGGCCCCTTGATTGATGTCGGTGAACAGATGCCCGAACATGCACAGGTAATTCACCAGCTTGTCCTCGGATTTGCTTGGAGCAGAGGAGTCTTGAGGCGAGATGGGAAAATCGCCACCGAAAGCATCGGCGCCTGGATGGCCGGACGCGTCATCAGGCGCGCCAACGGGGTCCGCGCCGAGTATGCCCCTTCTTTCCTTATCCATGATGAATCACCTTGCTACCTGATGCGCCCAATCGATTGAAGCTCGATGATAGCGCAAAAAGTAATCGATGGCGCACTTCGCGCTATTTCGAAGATGCGATCCGCCGTTAGCACCTTTGGCGATCTTTCGACGCAGACGAAAGCCTATCGGGCTGGAAAGATCTTATGACTGGAAAAGACCTGTTGAAAGGCCTGGTCGCAAAGAATCCTACGGCAAAACCCCCAGAGCCGAACAAGGATCGAAAAAGAAAACGACCTGCCTCCCATTTCTCATACGAAAGAAACGAGGGGCAGGTCGAAGCTCAATCTGCGTTGGAAAATGCCGCCGGACGTGTCACTGCTTTAGAGAGGACCGCTTAATCAGCGGCGCCCCCGACCGCTCCATTGCCTCCGCTCGATACGCCAGCATGACCCAGGTCGTAGTTCGTGAGCAGAAGCTCGGTCTCACGCGCGATGGAATCATGCTTGCGCGGCGCGGGGATCTCGCCCGAACCCGCGGTGAAGACGAGGCTTTCGCCGTCTTCAGCGGCATCGGCCGCAATGACCGAACCAGCACTCCATTTGCCCTCGAGGATCTCCTCGGATAGCGGGTCCTCCAGAAGTCGCTGAATGGCACGACGCAACGGGCGGGCGCCATATGTCGCATCGGTGCCCTCCTTCGCGATAACCTTGTAAGCGGCCTCGGTCAGATTGATGGTCATGGACTGGGCGATCAGGCGCTCGCGCAAATCGGCCACCATAAGCCTAGCGATCTCGATGATCTGGTCATCGGTCAAGGACTTGAAGACGATGATCTCATCGATGCGGTTCAAGAACTCGGGCCTGAACAGCTTCTTGACTTCGCCCATGACGCGACTCTTGATTTCCTTGTCGGACAAGCCGGCCTTGCCATCGCCCGAGAAGCCAAGCGTGGAGGGCGCAGCGATCTCGCGCGCGCCGACGTTGGAGGTCATGATGATGACCGTATTGCGGAAATCGACCGTGCGGCCCTGGGAATCGGTCAGGCGACCTTCTTCCAAAATCTGCAGCAGGATATTGAATACGTCAGGATGCGCCTTTTCGATCTCATCGAAAAGCACCACCGAGTAGGGGCGCTGGCGCACGGCCTTGGTGAGCTGGCCTCCCTCGTCGAAGCCGACGTAGCCCGGAGGCGATCCGACCAGACGGCTGACACTGTGCTTTTCCATGTACTCGGACATATCGAAGCTGATCAGAGCCTCTTCCGAGCTGAACAGGAACTCGGCAAGCGCCTTGGAAAGCTCGGTTTTGCCGACGCCGGAAGGACCCAGGAAGATGAAGCTGCCCGAGGGGCGCTTGGGATCTTTCAAGCCCGCACGGCTACGGCGAATGGCCTTCGAGAGCGCGGTAACGGCCTCGGACTGGCCCACCACGCGCTCGTGCAGCACGCCCTCCATACGCAGCAGCTTTTCGGTCTCGGCCTCGGTGAGGTTCGATACCGGCACGCCCGTGGTCATGGACACGACGTCCGCGATATCCTGCACGGTGACCTGCTGAATATTCTTCTGGGAGTCTTCCTCCCATTTTTTCTCGGCAACAGCGCGCTGCTGCTTCATCTGAGACTCTTCGTCGCGCAGCTGAGCGGCCTTTTCGAAATCTTGCGACGCGATGGCCTTGTCCTTGTCGGCGCGGATCTTGCGCAGCTTGTCGTCCATCTCGCGCAATTCCTTGGGCAACGTCATATTGCGAATGCGCATGCGCGCGCCAGCCTCATCCATGACATCGATCGCCTTGTCAGGCAAATAGCGGTCCTGAATATAGCGTCCGGCCAAGCTGACGGCGGCCTCGAGCGCCTCGTCGGTGAAATGAACCTGGTGATGCGCCTCATAGCGATCCCGCAAGCCCTCCATGATGCGAAGCGCCTGCTCCTCGTTGGGCTCGCCGACGTTGACGGGCTGGAAGCGACGCTCAAGGGCCGAGTCCTTCTCAAGATGCTTGCGGTACTCCTCGATGGTGGTCGCGCCGATGACCTGGATCTCGCCGCGGGACAGCGGCGGCTTCAAGATAGCGGCCGCATCGATGGAGCCTTCGGCCGACCCCGCACCGATAAGCGTGTGCATCTCGTCGATGAAA
Organism: bacterium; assembly: GCA_963639885.1. Lineage (GTDB taxonomy): Bacteria > Actinomycetota > Coriobacteriia > Coriobacteriales > Eggerthellaceae > Senegalimassilia. The sequence continues at coordinate 19,955 of CAVHXL010000010.1, forward strand.
AGGATGATATCCCCCGCGTCGGTGACCTCCTTGATGCACTTCTTCAGGCGTTCCTCGAACTCACCGCGATATTTGCTGCCCGCAACAAGCGCCGAGACGTCAAGCGTGAAAACCCGCTTGCCCCGCAGGATGTCCGGAACCTGGTTGGAGACGATCAACTGCGCCAGACCCTCCACAACGGCCGTTTTGCCAACACCCGGCTCGCCGATAAGCAGCGGGTTGTTCTTCTGCCGGCGCGAGAGGATCTGCATGATGCGCTCGATCTCGCCGGCACGGCCGATGACCGGGTCGAGCTTGCCGTCGCGCGCCTTCTGCGTCAGATCGGTGCCGAACTCCTTGAGCATGCTGTCGTGCGAGCCGCCCGCCGCCTCGAACGGGTTGCGGCCGGCATACACCGGACTTTGTCCAACCAGGTCGTTCAACGCGGTGCGAATGTCATCTCCCTTGACGTCGAGGCGCCCGAGCACATCAAGAGCCGTGCCCTCCCCTTCGCGAACGATGCCGAGCAAAAGATGCTCGGTGGATATGTAGGACTGGCCCATCTGCATGGCCTCGCGTAGCGAGTTCTCCAGCACGCGCTTCACGCGCGGGGTAAACGACAGATGGCCCGAAACGTCCGTTTCCTCATCGATTGAGACGACCTGGCGGATAGAGCGCACCACGTCATCGTATTTGACGTTCAAACGCTCAAGCGCCTGCGCGGCTAGCCCGTCCTTTTCCTGAATGAGCCCCAGCAAGATATGTTCGGTGCCCACGTAAGGCTGATGCAGCGCACGCGCCTCATCCTGAGCCAAGACGAGCACCTTGCGCGCCTTGTCCGTGAATTTCTCGAATGACATGAAGCCTCATTTCCTTGGCTTGTGTGCAAAAGTTCAAGTTGTCATCTTAGCACTCATGCTTATGGACTGCTAAGACGTTGACGGGATGTTACACGCACTCAGCAGGAATGGCGAAGCATCCAAGCGCAACATTCATCTGCCCGAACGGCCCGGCTTATCACGCTCTCCTCAAAACAGCCAAAAAGCGCTTCGCCGGATATGGTCCTCCCCTTTTTGGCAAGGAACCCCTACGCGCGCTTGCCGGCAAGGAAGTCGAGAAGCTCCTGACGAGAATGGATGTCGAGCTTTGAATAGACGGCACGCAGGTGCGTACGGACGGTGTTCTTCGAGATGGTTAGATGCTCGGCGATCCAAGCGGCGGAGCGGCCCTGCGCGAACAGGTCGAGAACCTCAAGCTCGCGAGCCGATAAGCCGTATGCGGGATCTGCGGGATTCCCGGGGGCGATTGCGAAAACGTCGTCGACTGACACGGATTCGCGCGCAAGGGCAGCATCGCTCGAAGAGGGCGATGCTGCGCGAGCGTGCGGGTCGCCCGGGTCTTGCGCGCCCGAACCCTCAACCCCATAAGCACCCGCGACGTCATCTGCAACCGCACGTTCGACCCCGTCAGCACCGTCCTGAGCGATGCAAGCCCCGCAATCGGCACACGGGCGCGGCGCAACCCCTTTCCTCCTCTGCTCGGCCTCCCGCTGAGCAGCTGCGCGGTCGACCGATTTCGCCATGATACGCTTGAGGTCGTTCTCCGGAAACACGTACACCAGCACCACCACGACGACGAACGCAAGCGCCATGCCAACCGCCATGCGCACCATCGTGTCCTGATAGTAAGGCTGCACCGCCGCGCCAACGAACCAGCCCATCGTCGAGCCGATGAAATAGGCGCCTTGCCCGATGCCGAAAACGCGCACGGGCGACAGCTCGAAGCGAAACGCCAGATAGGCCATGAAGCATGAGAACACCATCCACAGGCATTCCTTGCCGATGGAAAGGTAGGCGATATCGAATCCGAAGCACGTCGCCAGCATCATGGCTATGCCCATAACGATGAGCATAGAATACACCTGCCGCGCCCCGCGAACGGAATCCCCCCTGTTCACGATCACGACGACCGCGACTCCGAGCACGCCGACGAGCGCCACGGTGACCGATCCGTTATGGGCGAACATACCGCCGTTGCCGATCATGGACGATATGCCCTTGCCGACGCCTGCGGTGAAGGCCACGAGCGCCGAAGCGGCAACCAGCTTGCGGTACATGCGTCGAGCCGCCAGGCGCCCCTGCTCGCTTTCGCCCTTCGACGCCAAATCGGCGTCGAAGGGGTCGGGGACCTCCATAGTGAGCAGGAGAGCGGAGATGAGCGGTAGCGCGCCTATGAAAAACAACCGCACCTGCTCAGGCAACCCGGTGCCCGTGAAGTAAAGAAAAGCTGCGAACAAAAGGGAGATGCCGCCGGCAGTTAACGAATCCCCCAGCGGGATGGAACCGTAAATACGGCCCGCGCGCAAGCATAGAACCGATGTCCCCACGCCGGTCATGCAGGATGCGGCGACGAAGCAAACGTCGCCGCCCATGACCGCGGAAAACCCCAGCAGCACGGTGCACAACGATGCCAGGGCACCGCCGGCGACGACGAAGCGCCTATCGTCGATGAAGCTCGTCGTGCGACGCCAGAAAGCGGCGAAGGCGAAAACGGAAAACGCGATCGACAGCGTTGAGATCAGATACATCTCCAGCACCGAAGCCGTTTTGGTCTCGGCGGGAAACAATTGCATGAGCTCAGTGGAGTTGTAGCAAAGCCAAATCCAGGCCCACCAGGCCCCAAAACCGAGAAAGCGCAGGTAAGGCCACTGCTCAGCGAGCGGCGTCATGCTCGAATCAGGCCACGTTCCCGCCGCGGGCGCGCCGGCGACGCGCGCGTGAGACGCCGGCGCGCCAACCGTGCCGCCCCGCAAGCCCTTGCCAGGCGAGCCTGCGCCACCGGCGGCCGCGCTAGCAGGCCGATCAACAGCCGGCCGCAAAAGCGCATCGGCCCCTTCGCTTTCGCAAACATCCCCCATAGCTCCCCCTTGACCGCTTTTTCCCGAAAGCGGCAATCATCGACAGTGTCGAAAATCATGGTAGCACAGCACTGATGACGGGAAACCCCTGCTCATCGGATACCGCGCGGCAAGCCGCTCAGCGCCAAGGCCACTTAGGCAAGCTCGCCCCCATCGGGCTTTCCCCAATCAAGCTCGGCCTTCGATCAAAAATGGATGCTGATCGAGTCGGTTGGGCAGCTCTTCATGCATTCGCCGCAGCGCATGCACGCCCCGAGCTTGAGCGCCGCGT